>CAYXVU010000039.1:0-35119 GCA_964468725.1 uncultured Clostridia bacterium | reverse complement strand
CAATTCCACCTCACCACTGTTCGTCTTTACAAAGATCGCGCTGATGAGGTTGGCAACCTGAACTTCGCCGCTCGTTGTGTCAATGGTGACCTCTTTGAGGCTTTTCGGCAGTTTGATTCGATATTCGACCTCAACGCTGCCGAAACTTCCGGAGCCCGTGCGAATGGCCACATTGCCGCTTTCTTCTTTGGAAAAGATTTCCAGTTGTTCCCGTTCACGAGATGAACCGCCGCGTTTAATGACCGTGACTTCGGCCTGCGGTTTATCCCAACTCTCAACCGTCACCTCGCCTCTTGTGGCATTGAGAGAGAATTTGGCGGTGTTGAGCAAGGGAAATGTTTTGGTGACCGAGATTTCATTGCGCGACACTCTGGCATCGGCCAAACCAAAGGCCGTTTCGCCAGGTCTTGCCGTTGCTTCGATTGCAGGAATCTGCCGTCGTTGACGATCACCGGCTGACTTAAAGATCAACACGCCGACAATCAACATCAAGCCGAGCATGCCGCTGATCATTAGGCCGATAATCCAACCCCACGGTGAACGGCTTTTGGGTGGCGGCGGCGCAGGGTACATTGGCGGACGATAGGTCGGAACCTGCCCGGTCGGTTGTTGATAGTAAAACGCGGGCGGCGGTTGTGGCGGAGTCTGCGTATAGGGTGGCGGCTCGCTCATCGGATTGGTATCCGGCTTCAAATGCCGCGATGTATGACCAGACGGTTCTTGTCGAAGGGATTCGGGCAACGGCGGCATGGTTTGTGTTGGGATATTCTCTTCCTGAACCTGCCCGCTGGCCTTCCCGCAGTAGCGACAAAATCGGGTTCCGGCGAATAACTCTTTGCCACAGTGAATACATTGGTTTGCCATGCCAGATAATACCTTTCGACGCCAATAAATGTTCCCCCTCGTCGGCGATTCCGCAGGAACAAATGGTGCGCCCGCAGGCGTTACGATCAGGCGACGATCAGGTAAATAGCGGTCGCCCCGGAGGCCCCTCTTGACCGTAACGATCTATCGCTTGGTGACGATCATCAAAAGTTTTTACCAGCCCGTCTAGCCTGGCGGTCAGGGCAGCCACACTCGATTTCAAGCCTTCCGTCGTTGCCGCATGGGTGGCGACATCGGCGGTTTGCGCTTCGAGCGCTTCAACTTGCTCAATCAGCGCAAGGTCGAATTGGTAGATCGCGTTGAGTTGCGGCTCTTCGATCTTCACAACATCAAAAAAGCCAGCATAGCCATAACTGGCAAAGCGTATGCGATTCTCAAGGGTATCCAGTTTTTTAATTGCTTGATCAATCGGTTTGATCTCGAACATGCGCCCGCCATCGGTCAGTTGCTTCATCAATTCGGTGAGTGGCGTTTTCAGATGGCGCAGGCGTTCGGCCAACCCTTCTCTGTGCCGTTTGTCCAAATCGCGGCGCTGCTCGCGGTCCATATAACCGCTATAGCCCGGAATCTTATGAATCAAGCGTTCCAACCAATTGCCTTCATTCTGTTTGTAGCTGCTCATGCAACCTCCCTCTTATGCGAAAGAATGCGATGGAAAAACGCGGCATCTGACGACCCGCCAAACGGAGGGCTGACACCCTACGCGAATTTATTCCTTGCGCTGCCCTCGATCACTTCCCCTTCACGCTTGCGAAGAGAAACGGGCATCGGCTTGCGGTTGCGTCTCGATCAACCATTTCAAATAGGCTTCATAAATGCGGCGATCCGCCGATGACATGCTGCGAATGTAAACGCCTGCCGTCCAGTTTATGCTGTCACCTACGGGTTTATACCAAGCGGCAAATCCCGTCAATTTCACAACACCATCGGGCAAGTCTACTTCAATCTCCAGCTTATTTTTGAAGGCGATGGTGTCATCCCGAATGATATTCAGTTCGCCGGTCTCCACCGTCCCGGTTTGAATTCGCAGGCCTTGAAAGCTCATATCCAACACCAAGCCATGAATGAGGCGCGAGCGATGGCCTTCATCATCGTGGTCGACAATCGTCATGCGCATGCGCAGCGGCTCAGGCGGCGGGGGAATCGCCCGCACTTCGTTTGCAGTCTCGCTGGCAGACGCTTGCAGGTGCGCTTGCCCCAATTGATTCAGTTTCACCCCGTCATCGGGACAAAAGCGCAAGCTATCGGCATAACTACGATGGCATTGAGGACATTCTTTCATGCAATTTCCTTCTACGCGCCCAGCTATTATACAGGTGTCAGGTGTCAGGTGTCAGGTGTCGAGCTATGCGGATGCCTGAAGAATTGTTTTGACGGTAACGATTTGGCCGATGATTCAGCCTCCATCGAATCTTCCAAACCGGATGGTCTGTGCGCTTTCCCCGATACCTGACGCCCGTTTACAAGGGGATATTGCCGTGTTTTTTGGGAGGATTTTGATCGCGCTTGCTCTCCACCAATTCGAGCGCCCGAATCAGTTTGCGACGCGTGTAGCGCGGCTCAATGACTTCATCAATAAATCCGCGCTCGGCAGCGACATAGGGCGAAGCAAATTTCTCGCGGAACTCATCGGCACGCGCCCGCTTCTCTTCTTCCGGCTTAGCGGATTTGGTAATTTCACGACGGAAGAGAATCTCAACTGCCCCTTCCGCCCCCATTACGGCGATCTCCGCCGTCGGGTAGGCAAAATTCACATCGGCGCGAATGTGCTTGCTAGCCATCACACAGTACGCGCCGCCATAGGCTTTGCGGGTAATGACCGTGAGTTTCGGAACCGTCGCTTCAGCATAGGCATAGAGCAGCTTTGCGCCGTGCCGAATGATGCCGCCATGCTCTTGGCTAACGCCGGGCAAAAATCCCGGCACATCTTCGAAGGTAATCAGCGGGATATTGAAACAGTCGCAAAAGCGCACGAAGCGAGCAGCCTTAATGGAGGCATCAATATCGAGCACTCCGGCCAGATGCGCCGGTTGATTGGCAACGATGCCTACAGAACGACCATTCAGGCGTGCAAAGCCGACAACAATGTTCTTCGCATAATGTTCGTGCACTTCAAAGAGATAGCCATCGTCCACTACCCTATGCACGATATCGCGTATGTCATAGGGCACATTGGGCGATTCGGGAACAATCGAATCCAATTGCTCGTCAACACGATCAATCGGATCAAGGCAGGCAACGCGCGGCGGGTCTTCCAGATTATTCAGAGGCAGGAAGGCCAGTAATTCGCGAATCAATCGCAAACAATCTTCGTCATTTTCCGCGGCGAAGTGCGCGACCCCTGATGTGGAGTTATGGGTCATCGCCCCACCAAGCTCTTCTTTGCTGACCTCTTCGTGGGTTACCGTTCGAATCACATCCGGGCCGGTGATAAACATATAAGAGGTGTTTTTCACCATGATGTTAAAGTCCGTAATCGCAGGAGAATAGACGGCTCCACCGGCGCATGGCCCCATAATGGCCGAGATTTGCGGCACTACCCCCGAGGCTAAGGTGTTGCGCAAAAAGATGTCGGCATAACCGCCGAGCGAGACGACACCTTCTTGAATGCGCGCGCCGCCGGAATCGTTCAACCCGATGACCGGCGCGCCGACCTTCATCGCCAAGTCCATGACTTTACAAATCTTTTCGGCATTGGTCTCAGAAAGCGAACCGCCAAAGACCGTAAAATCCTGAGCAAAGACAAAAACTCGTCGGCCATCCATCAATCCGTGTCCGGCAATAACGCCATCACCGGGATAGTGCTGCTCCTGCATGCCAAAATCGAGGCAACGATGTTTCTTCAGCCGGTCGAATTCTTCGAAAGTGCCATCGTCAAGCAAGAATTCGATTCGCTCGAGCGCCGTCATCTTTCCCGATGCGTGCTGTTTTTCGACTCTCTCTTGCCCGCCACCAGTCAATGCCTGCGCGTTTCTCTCTCTCAGTTCTTCAAACCGATCTCTCCCTTTCGGCGCTTCGATCTTGCCTTCCGATGTTGCCATTGATCTTCCTCTCCAGAAACGTCTTGATAGACTGCTCGGCATCAAGCGCCTAGAGTCTACCAAAGAGGCAGAAATCCACAAACCGGCAGCGCAAAGAAACCGTCGTAAAGCTCGCAAAGCTAGTATTGACAGGTAAATATGCGATTCCTATAATGACAGCCTCTCGCAAGCAAATTGCCCGTAGTTCCCAGATAACAACCAAAGACGGAGGCGAAGGTGATCAAGCTAGATATTATCAATCAGGTTTCTGAGAAGACCGGGGTGCCGAAAACCAAAGCCGAAATGGCTGTCGAAGCACTTTTTGAAGCCATGAAAGCTGCTATGCAACGCGGGGAACGAATCGAGTTGCGCGGATTTGGCGTCTTCGTCGTAAAACCGCGGAAACGCGGAGTGGGCAGAAACCCCCGAACCGGCGAAATAACGGACATTCCCCCCGGTAAGACCATTCGCTTCAAACCGGGCAAAGAGTTACAGTCCTAACATTTACGGCGAACCGACCGGAAGCGGTTCGCCGCCTTCGCTTTTGGGTTTCGATAACATCGTTATTGACAGTCCTACTCACACGCTCTAATTTCAATTTGTGGAGAATACCAAACCGCCATATTTGTTTCCCGAACTTCCACCGCCCGAAAACCTGCTCGCTCTTGCCGACCCGCAACCGCAAATGGTCGCGCCAGAGCTAACCCGGCGTCGCATCCTTTGGCATCTCTTCTGGTTTTTGCTTACCGTCGTCACGACAACGCTGACCGGTGCGCTCTGGTCGGTTGACGTAACCGGGGAACCGGCTTCCGAGTTCGAAGCGATCATAGCTCCCTTTTCGGCGCTCTATTACGACACGCTTGCCGGGAATTATGAAGCGCTCGGCAAAGGCGTACTCTTTATGGCGACCATTCTCATCATTCTCGCCGCCCACGAATTTGGCCATTACTTTGCTTGTCGCTATTACAAGATTCGCGCCACCTTACCCTATTTCATCCCCGCGCCGCCGCTCTTTACTCCCTTCGGAACTTTTGGCGCGGTGATCAAGATCAAAGAGCCGATCTATTCGCGCCGCGCGCTCTTCGACATCGGCATCGCGGGGCCGCTGGCGGGCTTTGTCTTTGCCCTTCCCGCGTCATTCATCGGCCTATATTTCGCCGAGGCGACGCCTCCTCTGACAACAGGCGGGGTGCAGTTTCACGACCCGCTTCTCTTCATGCTGATCAATAAAATCTTCGGTCTGCCGCAATGGATACTGTGGAATCCCGTCTATTGGGCAGCGTGGGGCACCTTGCTGGTTACGGCTCTAAATCTCTTCCCGGTCGGCCAGTTAGACGGCGGCCATGTGCTTTATGCGATTGCCGGACAAAAGATTCACAAAGCCATTTCTATCGCGGTCACGGTTGCACTGGCATCGCTCGCCATCGTTTCGGTCTGGCTGTACGATTCTCCGACTTGGTTGATCTGGTCAATCGTTCTGTTGATCTTACTGAGAGTGGGACACCCGCCGGTCGTAGACCAATCGCCGCTCGGAAGAGGGCGATTGATCTTGGCCATCGTCGCTTTGCTGGTCTTCTTGCTCTGTTTTATGCCGTTTCCGATCACCTTCTCATAACCCAACACACAAGCCTCAATCAGAAGGAGTCATATGTCGAACTCAAACCCAATCGGCGAACCGTTATTGTCGTATCTAAACAAAGATTTTCTCTCCAGCAAGGACGCCCGCCCGTTACGCATCCTCGCGGAATACCTCGAACCTGCCGCACGCTTGCGCGCCGCAGGCGTGAAGGACACGATTGTCTTTTTCGGCTCGGCGCGTTCCATCGCACCAGAGATTGCTGAAGCGCGACGGCAAGAGATTGAGGCACAAATCGGTGCAGCCGGAGTCGCCTCCGCCGAACTGGCCGAAGCGTTAGTGAAGGCCGAATACGCGGCCAAGCTTTCCAATTACTATCAAAGCGCCGTTGAACTGGCTCAACGCTTGACCGAATGGTCGAAGAGTTTGACGGGTTCCCGCCACTTTATCATCTGCTCAGGCGGATCAGGCGGGATGATGGAAGCCGCCAATCGCGGCGCGTCATTGGCCAAAGGCAAAACCATCGGCCTCAATATCCAACTCCCCTTCGAGCAACAGATCAATCCCTATGTTTCGCGCGAACTGGTCTTTAACTTCCACTACTTCTTCATGCGAAAATTCTGGTTCGTCTATCCCGCCAAAGCATTAGTCGTCTTTCCCGGCGGATTCGGAACGGTTGATGAATTATTCGAAGTGCTCACTTTGATTCAGACCAAGATGCCGCGCAAAACCATGCCGGTCGTTCTGTTCGGAAAGACCTTTTGGGATGAGATCATCAACTTTGAGGCGATGGTGCGATGGGGTGTAGTGAGCGCAGGCGACTTAGACCTCTTCTACAAAACCGATTCGGTTGACCAAGCTTTTGACTATTTGAAAGGACGCCTCGAATCTCTCTATCTGTCAAAAGCCGGATTGGCCGCCTTGAAGCTGACCTGACGTGACTCGCTGGTTTAGTGTGCCAGCGAATGCAACAAAGAGTCGGTCAAATAGAACATCGCCACGCCGATGAAGATGAGAGCCGAAGTCTTCCACCCGCCTTCGGCTTCATTGACTTCCGGAATCAAATCCGACGCCGCGACATAAAGTGTGATGCCCGCCGAAAGCGGTAGGACGTGCGCCGAGAGCGGGCGCGAGTAGATCGCCACATTCTTGAAAACCAAAACCATCATCACACCCAACAGACTGGCAGCCCCAACCCAAAACGAAGCCCGCCGCGCCGCTTTCATCTCTCGCCCTGCCGCCAACATCATCGAAGCCACCGTCGCACCTTCCGGCAGCTTGTGCAACAGTATGGCGATGAAGACGAGAACCCCTAATTCCACACTAGCCAAGGCCGCCGCCGCAATCGAAACGCCATCAAATACGGCGTGCAGCATTAAGGCTCCTACCCCGGCGGTCGCCGAGTGAGGGTGCAACAATGATTCTCCATGCACCTCATCGCTGATATGAAAATGCGGCGCGAACGTATGTTCAACGATTTGGATTAACAGGTAGCCGCCAAGAAACCAGGTCATCGGAATGAGCGACTGTGACTCCCATTGCTCTAGGGTCTCCGGCATGATCTTCAGAAAGACTGCCGCCAACATAAAACCCGCGCCTAGTGCGATCAAATAGCGCAAGCGTTTAGGCCCTAAATGACGCACCGCAACGATCCACCCGCCAAACCAGTTTGCCGATGCTGCTAACACCCCGTAGATAATTGTTAAGGTGACGCTCTTATCCATGTCCCGAAATGCGTTCCAAAAGGTCAGGCACTATAGCACATTCGAACTTGGAGAAGACAAAAATTTCTTGCCTCTGCCTCCGGTGCTGAAAAATAATCTCCGATAACCCCTTCAAAAACTTACCGCTTGACTTACCTCATGCTCTGACGTACCATTGCCAGTGGCCGATAGTGGTCTAAAGTGGAGTTCTCTTTGCTAGCAGAATTTAGCAGGCGAAATCTAAAAGAAAGCTTTAAGTATTTCAGAAAAGATGACCCATGCTGAGAGGCAGTCATAAGCTAAAAATGGATGAAAAAGGGCGGATTAAATTACCGGCAGCCTATCGGCGTTATATCGAAGAGAAGTACGGGACGGAGTTCTATGTGACAAGCGTGTACGGCGACAATGCGCGGCTCTACCCGATGAAAGAATGGGTTACGATTGAAGAGAAGATCAAAGCTAAAGGGACGGAAGACGAATCGGTGCGAAAGTTTTTGGACCGCACCAATTATTTCGGGCAATGTGTCGAGATGGACTCGCAAGGGCGCATCCTGATTCATCCCTTGTTGCGCTCAAAGGCGCAGTTAGTGGGCGATGTCACGGTGATGGGCTATCTGACCTATCTCGAAGTTTGGGAATTGGAGAAGTTCGAGCAGAAGCTCGCAGAAGAGTCCTATACCCAATCCGATGCGCGCAATATCGCCAGTTTGGTCGCGTGATCGGAGCGTGCGCGAGGCAACTTCCGATGCTCTATGGCTTACCAACCGTTTCATCAACCGGTATTGAAATCGGAAGTCACACGTTGGCTTCGAGCGGAATTCGGAGGCACGTTCTTTGATTGCACACTGGGACTTGGCGGCCACGCGGAAGCGATCTTAGAAGCATCGCCCGAAGCCCGCGTCATCGGGCTGGATCGAGACCGCGAAGCCCTCACCGTTGCCACCCAAAGGCTGGCACGCTTCGGCGGTCGCTTTCAGGGTGTGCAGGCGAATTTCAAAGACCTCGCGGGTGTTGCAGGGGGGGTGGAGATTGCCAAAGCCCAAGGCATACTGGCAGACCTCGGCGTCTCGTCCCTGCAATTCGATAAGCCCGAACGCGGGTTCAGTTTTCAGACGGACGCTCCGCTCGATATGCGGATGGATCAGAGCCTCGACACCAGCGCGGCAGATCTGATTCACCATCTGAGCGAAACGGAATTGGCCAATCTGATCTTTGAATACGGAGAAGAAAGAGGCGCACGTCGGATCGCCCGTGCTCTTGTACGGACACGGACACAGCAGCCGATTGTTTCCACTAAGCAGCTCGCAGACCTGATTGTGCGTGCCCTGCACGTGCCCGGCAAATGGCGCATTCATCCTGCGACGCGCACCTTTCAAGCTCTGAGAATTGCTGTCAACGACGAATTGCGATCCTTAAAAGCCTTTATACCCGAGGCCATCACCCTTTTGGGAGAAGGGGGTCGTCTCCTCATTATTTCGTTTCATTCGCTGGAAGATCGTCTCGTCAAGCACAGCTTCCAACGAGAGTCCGGGCGATGCATCTGCGCGGTTGAATCCCCTCAACAAGCGTCAGCCACCCGCCGCCAGCTACGACGCATTCAACAAGCGGAAGGGCTGCGTCGGGAAATCGAAAGACCGATGGAACCGTTTTGCCAGCATTGTGGCGCACGTCGCCGCGTCGTTGTGCTGACGCGCAAGCCCATCAGCCCCGACCCGGCAGAAATCGAACAGAATCCGCGTTCCCGCAGCGCCCTCCTCCGCGTTTGCGAGAAATTGTCAGCATCAGGAAATAGCCCCAAATCGGACTGAGCGCGCAGGCACGTCTCAGTCGTTTCCGGCAATGGGCATTGCCAACTCCCCGTCGGGCAATCGTCCGCAGGCCGATCTTGATTTTGAGGCTTAGCTTATGACTTACCGTTATCGTCAAAACACGAACATTCGCAACGCCGTCGCACCGCGCGCCGTCAGTTCTCGCGTGCGCAGTTGGTTCGTCATTGTGGCCATCGCCGGGTTGATCCTCGCTGCCGGATTTATTATCAGTGCCCGCAAACATTTTGAAGCCGTCGAGGTCGGCTACCAAAGCGAAGAATTGCGAAGAAAGGCGAATGAGTTGAGCGACCGACTTCGACAGTTGCAATTGGAATACGCCCGCGCCTCTTCGCCGATTGAATTGGAGAAACGTGCCAAAAGGATGGGGTTGGAGCGTCGCCTTCACCAGCCCGCCGATTCTGAGTCGCAGCCGAAACCCCGTTAAGAGTTTCCGGTTGGTCGGCACCCGTCTCTTCTATTCAATGAGCGAGGTATGAAAGATGTCACGAACCGAACAAATCCTCAATAAGCGCTCCGCATTCGTGTTGGCGTTTTTATCCCTTTGGATGGTGGCCATCGGCTGTAAGCTTGTCTACCTCCAATTTTTTCAACATGAAGAGTTGATCGCGCTCGCCGACGACCAGCAGCGCCGCGACATTCAACTGAGCCCCGACCGCGGGTTGATCTTTGATCGGCATGGCAACGAATTAGCGCGCAGCGTCAAGGCGCAATCACTCTACGTCTCAACCAAAGAGGTCACCGACCCGTCAGCCTATGCGAAAAAGCTTGCCGCTTTGCTCAAGATAGATCGCGGTGATCTGTACACTCGACTGACAGCGAAAAAGGATGCGCTGGTTGTCGTCAAACGCAAGCTCACCGATGAAGAGGTTGAGCGCGTCCGCGCCAATTGGCTGCAAGGGCTGAAATTCATTCCCGAAATGAAACGCTTTTATATTGAAGGCAAGACCGCTGCGCACACCCTCGGCTTCGTTGACTTCGATGAAAAAGGGAGAGCCGGAATCGAACTGGCTTACGACGACTTGATCTGCGGCAAAGGCGGTCAGCTATCGCTCAACGTAGATGCGAACCGCGACCCCTATCACTATACGGTAGAGGATGCGACCTCCGGTGCAAACGTTACCCTGACACTCGATTTAACGATTCAACATCACGTCGAAAAAGTTCTGGAACAGGCTGTCAGAGCCAATCGCGCCCGCGCCGGAACGATTGTCGTGATGCGACCGTCAACCGGCGAGATTCTCGCACTCGCCAACTATCCGACCTACAACCCCAACAGCGTGCGTGACTCTGAAGAAGAGCAACGCCGTAATCGCGCCGTCGAAGTCGCCTTCGAACCAGGTTCAATCTTCAAACTCGTCACCTATGCGGCAGGCATCGAAGAGCGTGAAATCACTCCCCAGACCTTGCTCAATTGCGGGAACGGCAAAATTACCATCTTCGGCAGAGAGGTGAAGGATTCGCATGCCTACGGCACTCTGTCGGCCAGCACCGCCTTTGCCAAATCGTCAAATGTCGGAGCCATTCGGGTTGGCATGAAATTGGGCAATGCCCGGCTCGGTCAGTACATTGAAGCCTTCGGCTTCGGCAAACGCACGGAGATCGAACTGCCAGGAGAATCGCGCGGACTCTATCGCCCGCCCGATCAATGGCAAGCCACGACCATTGGCTCGATTCCCATGGGGCACGAGATTGGCGTGACCGCCGTGCAAGCCGTCGCCGCCTTCGCCTGCATCGCCAACGATGGGGAATGGGTACAGCCTTACATCGTCAAAAATGTTACAGCCAATACGGGCGAAGTCTTAGTGCAACGACAACCGCTCAAACGCCAGGTCGTTAGTGCCTCAACCGCCGCCGCCCTCAAATCCATGCTCGAAGGAGTCGTCGTCAACGGCACCGGAAAGCAAGCGCAAATTGGCGGCTACAGGGCTGCGGGGAAAACCGGCACGGCGCAAAAGATCAATCCCAACACTCGCGCCTATTCAAATAATAAATTCGTCGCCTCGTTTGCCGGATTCGCGCCCGCCGAGCAACCGGAGATTGCCTGCCTCGTTTCGATTGACGAACCGATGGCTGCACACCTCGGAGGCGATGTTGCCGCTCCTGTATTCGCACGCGTCGTCGCGCAGGCACTCACCGTCTTGGGCGTGCACCCGCAAGGCGAAGACGTTTCGACATTTCGCGCCGGAAGCGTCAAAGCCTATTCGATTGCGCCGCTCACGCCTGAAAGCGGACGCGAGGCTGAAAGGCTGACCGCATCAAACGTGGAGCCGGAAAACCCTCCGGCGGTTGTCAGGCCGTCGAACGAAAAGGCGAATCCGGCATCTAAGTCCGACGCAAAGATCATGATGCCTAATCTTAGCGGCAAGAATCTGCGCGAAGCGACGGCGCTGTGCAATGCGCGCGGCATTCAGTTGCGCGCGCACGGCGAAGGCATCATTACCGCGCAATCCCTGCGCGCCGGTCTGCTGGTCACAAAGGCCAGCCTTTGCTCGGTGACCTTGACCAAACAATCGGCTGGTAAGACGAAACCCGACCGGGCGAGCAAATCGCCGACTGCAAAGGGTCAAAATCGCCCGACCCAAAAGAGGTGATGTGAAGCTCGTTGACCTAATCCAAACCGTTCACGCCGTCTCTGCTACCGGCCAACTGGAAGCGTCGGCATTCGACGTTACGCATGATTCTCGCGCCTGCCGACAGGGAACCGTTTTTGTTGCCATTCGCGGCGAGAAGTTCGATGCCCACAACTTCATACCGCAGGCGCTCGAACAGGGCGCGATTGCCGTTGTATCGGAGCGTCGTGCCGATGATTTCCCTTCTCTTATCGCGCCCGCATGGATTCAAGTATCGGATGCCCGCGTCGCTCTTGCACACGCGGCGGCAGCCGTTTATGGCCATCCTTCTCAACACCTCAAACTGGTCGGCATCACCGGCACTAACGGAAAGACGACGACCGCACATGTAATTGATGCCATCATCCGCGCCAGCGAAGGCACATCGGCCATCTTCGGAACCATCAGCCATCGCATTGGCGATACGACGCTCGATGCCAAGCACACGACGCCGGAAGCCTCTGACCTTCAGCGGATGCTCAAACGCGCGGTTTCGATGAGTTGTCAATCGGCGGTCATGGAAGTCTCATCCCACTCGATTGAACTCCATCGAGCAGAGGGGTTGCACTTTGCCGTTGCTGTCTTCACCAACCTGACGCGCGACCATCTGGATTATCACCTCACAATGGAGAATTATTTTGCGGCCAAACGCAAACTCTTCGATGGCTCACTCATTGCACCGCGCGCCTCTGTCATCAATCTCGATGACGAATATGGACGCAAGCTGGTCAGCATAGCAAAAGGCAACGTGCTGACTTATGGTCTTTCTCAAGATGCTGATGTGAGCACAACGCAGTTCGAATTAACGGCTCGGGGTTTGGCTTTCACGGCCGCCACTCCAAAAGGGCAAGTTGACATCCGTGCGTCACTTGTCGGGCGACCACACGTCTACAATATTCTTGCCGCGATAGCGACAGGATTGGCTCTCGATTTTCGCCTCGAAGATATTGCATCCGGCATTGCCGCCTGTCGTAGCGTTGCCGGACGATTCGAACAAGTCACGCGGAACGGGTCGCAACCCGATCCCTTCATCGTCGTTGTCGATTATGCCCACACCGATGATGCCTTGAAGAATGTTTTGCAGACGGCGCGCGAAGTCGCAGGCGCAAGCGGAAGGGTGATTAGCGTGTTTGGCTGCGGCGGCGACCGCGATAGAACCAAACGCGCGCCAATGGGCGAAATCGCTGCGACCTTGAGCGACGTTACCATCGTCACATCAGACAATCCGCGCAGCGAAGACCCTGATGCGATCATTGCCGATATCGAAGTCGGGCTTGCCAAAACGGCTCGTCCGTATTGGAAACTGCCCGACCGCCGCGATGCAATCTTTCGCGCCATCGCAGAGGCACAGGCTGGCGATGTCGTCGTCATTGCAGGCAAAGGGCACGAGACGTATCAAATTCTTCGGGATCGCACAATTCATTTTGACGATCACGAAATCGCACGCGAAGCCTTAGCAACACGGGCATAACAGGTCCTCATGAAACTCGGCGAAGTGATTCAGTTAATCAGCTCTCCTGCCAGCGCAAGCCCGCTGCTTGACACCGAACCGCTCGGCTACGCCATTGATTCGCGCACCGTGCGCCCGGCTGAACTCTTCTTCGCCATCAAAGGGGAACATCACGATGGCCATGACTTTGTTGCTGATGCCCTGAACAGAGGCGCACTTGCTGCGGTCGTGTCTCGCGATTTTGCCGCCTCATCAGCAGCGCAGACGTTATCCCCCAATCTCATAGCCGTTGACGACCCAATCACAGCTTTGCAGAAGCTTGCTGCGGCTCTCCTCTCGAGATGGCCAGGTCGGGAGATTGCCATCACCGGCAGCATGGGCAAAACGACGACAAAAGAGATGACCGCAGCGGCGCTCGCTTATGGCGGGCGGGTGATGAAGACGACTGGAAATTTCAATAACGAGATCGGCTTGCCGCTCTCAATTCTCAAGATGGAAAGCGATGGCGCGCGCGCAGCAGATTTTGATTTTGCGGTTCTCGAAATGGGGATGAATCATGCGGGCGAATTGACGCGGCTGACGCGCATCGCGCCCCCGGATTTCGCCGTCGTCACCAACGTCGCCCCCGTACATTTGGAGTTCTTCCGGTCGGTCGAAGAGATTGCCGATGCGAAAGCCGAACTCATCGAAGGAGTAAAATCGGGTGGCGCGGCGGCACTCAATGTTGATGACCCGCTGGTTGCTGGTATGTGCAACCGACGAACGGACATTGATTTTCGCACCTTCGGGATTGATTGTCCGGCAAGCGTCAGAGCGAGTCACATCAACCTTGTTGGTATCGAGCAGACCCAATTCACCTTAGAAACGCAAAGCGGCAACGTTGAAGTAACGCTCCCAACGGCGGGGCGACATAACCTCTACAATGCGTTGGCGGCGGCGACGGCAGCAGACTATTACCATATCCCGCTCCCGCAGATCGCTTTAGCGCTCTCTGATTTCGTTAGCCCCAAAATGCGCGGACATATCTATCGCTTTCAGCCCGGCTTTCGGTTGATAGACGATTCTTACAATTCGAATCCGCGTGCCTTGATCGAAATGGCGCGCACATTGGCTACTGATGCGGAAGCGCAGCGCCGGATCGTTGTGGCCGGTGAGATGTTAGAACTCGGCGAATCGGGCGCGGAACTGCATCAGCAAACTGGGCGAGAGATCGCCGCGCTTGGCATTGATGTGCTGATCGGCGTTCGGGGGTTGGCAAAGTATCTGGTAGCGGGCGCGCTCGAAGCCGGAATGCAGAGCGCCGAGGCAGTCTTTTGTGAGACGCCGGAAGCGGCGGCAAATGTGTTGCAGTCAACTGCGCAAGCTGGCGATTTGATTTTGGTCAAAGGCTCGCGCGGCGTAAAAACCGAGATTGTGGTTGAAAAGATAAAGGCCGAATTCAACTTGTTCGGATGAAGATTGAGGCGAAGGAATAATAGGGGAATGGCAAATCACCACAGATGATTCGGGTGATCGTCCTCCGTCATTCCATTAGGAAATGTGGGATGTTCTACTATCTAAAATTGTTTCAAGGCGTGCACGATAGCCTCTCGTTTCTACGAATCTTTGATGATGTGACGTTTCGCTCGGCGTGGGCGGCGATTACAGCGCTGGTTATCAGTTTGATTGTCGGACCGAAGATGATTGCCAAACTCAAACAGTTTCAGATCGGCCAACATATTCGTGAAGAAGGGCCGCAAACGCACGCGTCAAAGAAGGGCACGCCGACAATGGGCGGTATTCTCATCATCTCTTCAGTCGCAGTTTCGGCTCTGTTGTGGTCGAATCTGGCAAATCTTTATGTTTGGATTGCCGTCTTCGCCACGCTGGCATTCGGCAGCATCGGGTTTGCGGACGATTTTTTAAAGGTGAAGCGCAAACAAAGTTTGGGGCTGACGGGAAGGCAGAAGCTCTTCTTTCAGTTTTTGACGGCATTCCTTATCGGATTTGCGCTCCATTTCTTCACCAACTACACGACGCGGCTCAGTCTGCCATTTATCAAGCAAGAGACCTTTAATCCTGAAATCTGGTGGCCGATTTACTTGCTCGCGTTTGCGCCCTTCGTTTTGGTGGGGTTTTCGAATGCGGTGAATTTAACGGATGGGTTAGATGGTCTGGCGATCTCAGTGACGATGGTAACGGCGGCGGCGCTGACCGGATTTACCTATGTCACGGGGCACGCCGTTTTCGCAGGCTATTTGGGTCTTGAACACAATAGAGAGGTCGCAGAGATTACCATCTTTTGTGCTGCTTTGACCGGCGCGAGTCTCGGGTTTTTATGGTTCAACGCGCCGCCTGCGGAAGTCTTTATGGGCGATGTCGGGGCGCTCGGTATTGGCGGCGCAATTGGCATTGTTGCGGTCTTAATCAAACAGGAGTTCTTACTGGTGCTCATCGGCGGAGTCTTCGTACTCGAAGCGTTTTCCGTAATGTTGCAGGTCGCTTCGTTCAAGCTATTCCGCCGTCGCATCTTCAAGATGGCCCCTTTGCATCACCATTTCGAGCTTATGTATCCGCCCGAAATTTCGAAGCGCATGGAGCCGAAACTGGTTTTTCGCTTTTTAATCATTGCCATCTTGCTCGCTTTGCTCAGTCTCTCAACGCTGAAGCTGCGGTGAGTTCAGAGTGAGCAATTCCGCCGTTAGAATATGCATCTGGAAGGAAAAAACGTTTTGATCGTCGGGTTGGCGCGAAGCGGGATTGCTGCGGCGCGATACCTTCAATCGCACGGCGCACGCGTGACGGCCAACGACATCAAGTCGGAAGCTCAATTGGGGAGCGCAACAGAAGGCCTGCGCAGACTCGGTGTGACGTTGGCACTAGGCTCTCATCCGGTCGAGTTGTTTACCGGCGCGGATTTGATCGTTCTCAGTCCCGGCGTGCCTTCCGAATTAGAGGCCTTACGAGCGGCAACACACGCCGGAGTTGCGATCATCAGCGAAACCGAGCTGGCCGCCAGTTGTATGCGCGGGCATTTGATCGGCATCACGGGTTCGAATGGAAAGACGACGACAACAACATTGATTGGCGAATTGCTGCGCGCCGCCGGAGCGCACACGCTGGTTGGCGGCAATATCGGCCTGGCGCTCAGCGGACTGATTGAACAGACGCGCGAAGATTCATGGGTCGTCGCCGAGTTATCCAGCTTTCAACTGGAAACCATTGCAACGCTGCATCCGCAGGTGGCCGTTGTTACCAATATCACTCCCGATCATCTCGACCGACACGGCTCGTTTGCTAACTACATCGCCGCGAAACACCGATTGCTGAGGAATCAAACGGCTGCGGATTTTGTCGTCCTCAACGCCGAAGATGCAGGGGTGCAGCAGATGGTTGCAACGCTCGGCATCCCCTCCCAAGCGGTCTATTTCAGTTCGCGCGAAGAGCCACATCCGCAGGCGAGTCTCTATCTGCGTGAAGGCTTCATCTGGACAACACAACTGTCGGCAGACCGAAGCGAAACGAAAGTCCTGGCGATGGATGAATTGCCCATCCCCGGCAGACACAATGTTGAAAATGTCATGGCGGCGCTCGGCGCAGTCTTTTGCGCGATGGGTACGACTGCCGATCAGCTTGAACCCTTGTGCGAAGCGATTCGCGCTTTCAAAGGCGTCGAGCATCGCATTGAGTTCGTCGCCGAAATCGAAGGGGTGCGTTTTTACAACGACTCGAAAGCGACGAATGTGGATTCGACGATCAAAGCTCTGGAAGCCTTCTCCGGCAACATCGTGCTCATTCTCGGCGGCAAAGATAAAGGCGGCGATTTCCGCACTCTCGATGCGTTGGTGCGCGAGCGCGTCAAGGCGGTCATCTTACTGGGAGCGGCAAGCGACAAAATCGCCGAGCAATTAGGCGATGCGCATCCGCTTCAGCGTGCCGTTTCGATGGCCGACGCCATAGAAAAATCGTTCGCAACGGCGCGCGCAGGCGATACGGTGTTACTCGCTCCGGCGTGCGCGAGTTTCGACATGTTCGATAGCTACGAGCATCGCGGTCGCGTATTCAAAGAGATCGTCAACGAGTTAGCCGCTCGTAAGGCAACCGGTTCGTTTCAGACATCCGAGACGCAAGCCCCGTCTCGTTAAGCTCTTTTGCAGGAGGAAAGCTAGTCGAATCAATCTCTGGCAAAGGCAAGAAACTTATGGCTACGGCAATCCGAACGGAAAATCCGCGTTGGAAGCGCACAGAGAGCGCCGCGAAAGCACCGGCGCATGAGTTGGTGGTTGATAAGCTGCTGCTTTCGGTCATCATCGGCTTGGTGCTGTTTGGCACGGTGATGGTCTACAGTGCGTCTGCTGTGTTGGCGCAAAAACAGTTCGAAAATCAGTATTACTTTTTACTCAAACAGGGCGTCTGGCTCGTCGCCGGATTAGTGGCAATGTTCATCGGCATCACCATAGACTATCGTCGGTATAATCGCCCGGAAGTTGTCGCCTCGCTCATTGGCATCTCCATCGTCCTGCTGGTCATGGTTTTCTTCTTTCCCAAAGTCAATGGAGCGCATCGTTGGATTCGCATTGGCACTCTCTTTTCGCTCCAGCCATCGGAGCTATCGAAACTGGGGTTGATCGTCTTTCTAGGCTACTACCTCGAAAAACGCGGGAAAGAGGTGACCAACTTCACGACAACAATTCTCCCTGCGACCGTTGTTGCTTGCGCAATCATCGGACTGGTCGCTTTAGAAAGCGATTTGGGGACAGCCATGATGTTAGCTCTCATCTTTGCTTCCATGACCTATCACGCAGGGGCGCGAATCCGTCACCTTGTCGGCTTAGGGTTAGCGGCGTTGCCGGTATTGCTTGGCATGATTTTTCTGGTAGACTGGCGCACCAATCGTATCTTCGCTTTTCTCGATCCATGGAAATACCGCGAGACGTTTGGGTATCAAGCTGTGCAAGCGATGATGGCTTTCGGCAGCGGCGGGCTGAGCGGCGTAGGGTTTGCACAGAGCAAACAGAAGCTCTTCTTTCTTCCGGCAGCACACACCGATTTTATCTTTGCAGTCATCGGTGAAGAGTTGGGGTTGGTCGGTTCTTTAACCGTAGTCGCGCTCTTTGCTTTGGTTGCCTGGCGCGGGGTTCGCGCCGCACGAGCTGCGCCCGATCAATTCGGTCAGTTGATGGCGATTGGCATCACGGCGATGATCGTCGGACAAGCCTGTTTCAATATGAGCGTCACCTTGTCGCTGGTGCCGAACAAGGGCATTCCGTTGCCCTTTATCAGCGCGGGCGGTTCGTCACTGGCGATTAGCCTCTTTGCAGCAGGCGTGCTGCTGAATATCTCGAAGCACGCGAAGATGGAGAAGTTTTAATTTTAGGGTTCGATTCGGGAGCGCACGATTCCGAAAACCGAATCTCAAATCTCACATGGGCATGAAAGTGATGATTGCGGCGGGCGGAACAGGCGGACATATCTTTCCGGGCGTCGCCATTGCGCGAGAGTTTCAACAACGCGACCCACAGTGCGAGATTTTATTTGTCGGTACGCCACGCGGATTGGAGTCGAAGATCGTACCCAAGCAAGGTTTCGAATTGGCGCTGTTACAGGTCGGCGCACTCAAAGGAGTTTCGATGGGGCAACGCATCAAATCGCTTTTCGGGTTGCCGATGAGTTTCGTCGCCGCGCTCGGACTTCTCAGGCGCTTCAAACCCGATGTTGTGATCGGCGTTGGCGGCTATTCATCGGGGCCGGTTTTATTGATGGCGGGGCTGCGCGGTTTGCCGACGATGTTGGTCGAACCAAACGCCATGCCGGGATTCACCAATCGCGTGTTGGCGCGATTTGCGGACGGCGCGGCGCTCGCATTTGAAGACGCTAAGCGATTCTTTTATGGACGCGGACAGGTGACCGGAAATCCGGTGCGCGGCGATTTTGCGCTTCTGAAAAAGAAGGCTCGCACGAGCCGGGTGAGTCTTCTACTTTTTGGCGGCAGTCAGGGAGCGCATTCGATCAACACGACCATGGTGGCGGCATTGCCGCTCCTTGCAGCATATCGTGACCGTCTGGAGATCATTCATCAAACGGGCGAAACCGATTTCGCTATGGTCAAGCAAGGGTATGAGGAAGCGGGATTCGATGTGGCAGGGGTCAGTCCGTTCATTGATAACATTGCGCAACAATTCGAACGAGCCGATCTGTTGATCTGTCGTTCCGGCGCAACTACCGCTGCCGAAGTCGCCGCCGCTGGCAAAGCGGCCATCTTCATCCCCTTCCCTTATGCGACGGACGATCATCAGCGCAAGAATGCAGAAGCCTTCGAACGCGTTGGCGCGGGGAGAATGATCGTGCAACAAGACCTGACAGCGGAACGCTTGGCCGAAGAGATAACAAAGTTGATTGAGCACCCCGAAGAGATTGACCGAATGGAAGCCGCTAGCCACGCATTGGGACGCCCCGATTCAGCGGCTCGTGCTGTTGATCTGGCGATGTCCATTGTTGAACATTCATCACCCGTTGCCGTTCACAAGAATTGAGACGCAGCAACGGATCAGGAACAACGGACGAGGATTGAAAGAAATGCTTTTTCGCAGCATCCGACATATTCACTTAGTTGGCATCGGCGGCATCGGCATGAGCGGCATCGCAAAAGTGTTGCTCTCGCTCGGCGAGAATTTCCGCGTCACCGGCAGTGATATGAAACGTTCGGCAATGACTGATGAATTGGAGCAACTCGGGGCAACCGTTTGGGAAGGCCATCAGGCGGAAAACATTGCAGGCGCAGACGTGCTGGTCACCTCTTCGGCGATTCGCAGAGACAACCCTGAAGTCGTGGCCGCGCGGCAACGCCAGATTCCGGTGATTCAGCGAGCCGAGATGCTGGCGGAACTGATGCGCCTCTATCGCCACGGCATTGCCGTTGCGGGTACGCATGGCAAAACGACGACGACTTCCATGATTGCCCATGTGATGACCAATACCGACTTTGATCCCGCAGTTATCGTCGGCGGCAAAGTTGCTTCGCTCGGTTCGACTAATGCGCGGCTAGGCAGCGGTCAATATATTGTCGTCGAAGCCGATGAATCGGACGGCTCGCTGCTGTTGCTTACGCCAACCATAGCGGTGTTGACTAACGTTGACAGCGATCATCTCGACTTCTTTTCCGGGGGCATCGAAGAGATCAAAAAATGCTTTACAACCTTTGTCAATCGCGTGCCGTTTTACGGGGCGATTGTGCTCTGTTTGGACGATCCGAACATTCAAGCAATCATTCCGCAGATTACCCGGCGAACGATCAGCTATGGACTGGCAGCGCAAGCTGATGTCTCTGCGTGGCA
Organism: uncultured Clostridia bacterium; assembly: GCA_964468725.1. Taxonomy (GTDB): domain Bacteria; phylum Acidobacteriota; class Blastocatellia; order UBA7656; family UBA7656; genus CAYXVU01. Next base: position 14,734 of record CAYXVU010000039.1, on the reverse strand, counting down.
GATAGAAACGCATCAGGATTTCCGCTCCGAATTCACGGTGCGCGCCTTTGGCAAAGACATCGGGAGAGTCTGTTTGCATGTGCCCGGACGTCACAACGTTTACAACGCATTGGCGGCATTGGCAGTCGGATTGGATTTGAATCTGCCGTTCGAACATCTGGCAGCCGCACTCAGCGAATTTCGCGGCGCAGAGCGCCGGTTCCAAATCAAAGGAGAGAAGGCGAAGGTGCTCGTGGTGGACGATTATGGCCACCATCCTACAGAGATTCGTGCGACGCTCGAAGCGGCTCGCACCTCGGGGCGACGTGTGGTAGTGTTGTTCCAACCACACCGCTATTCGAGAACGCGCGATTTGCTGGAAGAGTTTGCGCGTTCGTTTTACGGTGCGGACATCTTGCTGGTCAGCGATATATACGCAGCCAGCGAAGACCCCATCGCAGGAATTGACAGCCCCGCTTTAGTCGAAGCGATTGAACGCTTCGGTCATCGTCACGTCGAGTATCTCGGATCTTTATCGCAGGCAGCCCCGCGACTCCGAGAGATGACACAACCTGGTGATCTGCTGCTGACACTCGGCGCAGGAAATGTATACCAAGCAGGAGACGAATTCTTACATCGTGATGAGTGACCGATAGAGGAAAGCCCTCATTTGATCGGAGGGACTCGCGGTTACTGGGAGGTATAGAAGTGCCTGTAGGGAGAAGTAGCCAACAGCGGATTCGCCAGAAAGTGGGACGCTCACGCGCGCCTCGCAAAACCGGGGCGGCAAAAGCTCGCAGCAAACCGATTTTCGATACGGATCAGATCGTGCGTCTGGCGGCGCGCCTTGTTAAACCGGCGGCAATCGTTGGCGGGTTGGCGTTGCTCTTTATCGGCTATCGAGCCTTGGCCAGTTCGGATATCTTCACCCTGCAGCGCATAGAAATTGACAATGCCAGTCCGGCATTGCAACGCCAGATCAAGCAGACGGTCGAAGGGGTGGTCGGCGACATCAAAGTTATGAGCATTGACCTCAGTCAAGTGAAACGCGAAGTCGAGAAACTCAAGATGGTGCGTTCGGCTACCGTTGCCCGCAGTTTGCCCAACGCGCTCTACTTGAACATCGAAGAGCGTCAGCCCGTCATTCCCGTTAGACGGGACGCTCAACCCATAGTTTGGGCCGATGATGACGGCATGATCTTAGGCGAAATGGCTGACTTACCGGGGCGCAAAGACGCGCTGAGGGACGGGAAAACCCCGCCTTTGGCACGTGGCTTCTATGAGGACCCGCGCACGGCTGCGATGGAACAAGAAGACCGTGAGCGCGTCAGTTTATACAAAAGATTATCCCGCGAACTCGGCGCAGATGGAGCCAATGTTTGGGAGCAGATTCAAGAGCTTGACCTCACTTATTTGAAGAGCATCAATGTGCGGTTGCTCCAGCCGCCTGTAACCATCGTGTTGGGAAATACCGATTATCGCAATCGGTTAGAAACGGCTCTACAAGTCTTGCGTGCCATCAACGAGGGAGATGTAGATGCCCTCCGTAATCTGAATGTGCAGAATCCTCAGAGCCTCATTGAGAATGCCGCTAACATTCATGTCATTCATGCCGAACGCAGCGATCATATCGTGCTGACTTTTTCCTCCCCCGCAAAAAGACAGACGCGAGATTCGGAGAGCGCACGCCAAGATGCGCCGACCCGCACCACGAACGCGCAACCAAGCGCGGTCAGCTCCGAGAGGAAGCCCGTCTCTGCTCCAAATACGAAGACGCAACGGCAGGAAGCCAAGCCGAAACCGCCCCCCGGCAAGGATAGACGAGTTCGGCCAAAACCGAATTCCCGATAAAGAGCGAGGCTGCAATTTTGCTCCTCAATGTTGAAAGCCGGAGGAAGAGAATGCCAAAAGGACATAAGAAATTTTCAGCGATTGACATCGGCACGACCGAGGTGCGCGCCATCGTTAGCGAGGTGAATGAAGACGATCAATTAGAGATCATCGGCATCGGTCGCGCCCCTTCGCGCGGCGTTCGCAAAGGGGTGGTCGTCAACATCGAAGCCACCGTAGACGCCATCCGACAGGCGGTTTCGGAAGCTGAAATGATGTCGGGGGTGCCGATTGATTCTGCTTATGTAAATGTCGGTGGCGCACAAGTGCGCGGGTTGAACTCGCGCGGCGTGATTGCCATCAGTCGCCGCAACCGGGAGATCGGCGAAGAAGAGGTTGACCGCGTCATCGAACAGGCAAAGACCGTCAGCGTGCCGCCGGAACGCGAGATCATCGAAGTGTTGCCGCAAGAGTTCACCGTGGACGGTCAAGATGGCATCGGCAACCCCATCGGGTTTTTAGGCATGCGCCTCGAAGCGGCTGTCCATATTCTGACTTCGCCCATCACGGCACGACAAAATGTCATCACTTCGGTCAATCGTGCGGGGTTGACGGTCGATGATACGGTCGTCAATCACGTCGCCACCCCGGAAGCGACCTTGACCAATCAAGAGAAGGAATACGGAGCCGCAGTGGTTGACATCGGCGCGGACATCACCAGCTTGACGATCATCTATCGCGATATGATACGCCACACTGCCGTCTTCCCGATGGGCGGCAACAGCTTTACAAATGACATTGCCATCGGTTTGCGCACCCCGGTGCCGGAAGCCGACAAACTCAAAAAGATTGAAGGATGCGCTTTAGTCAATCTGATGGCTGAAAATGAACGTTCGCACATGGTCGAAGTTCCGAGCGGCAATGGTCGAATGCCTCGATTGCTCAGTCGGCAAATTTTATCGGAAATCTTGCAGCCTCGTGCGGAAGAGATTTTCAGTCACGTCGGGGATGAAATTCAACGCGCAGGTTTCGACAAGCAAATCCTTTCAAGCGTCGTGTTGGTGGGCGGCGGAGCCTTGATGGATGGCGTTGTCGAAGTTGCCGAGCAGGAACTCGACCTCCCTGCGCGCCATGGTCTGCCAATCTCAGTGGGCGGATTGACAGAAGAGATTGATAGCCCGGTTTTCGCAACCGTCGTGGGAACCATGGTGTACGGTTTTCACAAACAAATGGATACCAAAAGGGGGTTCGTCAGCACCAGTTCAGTAAACAAGTCCGAAGGTTTTCTGAGCCGATTGCTACGCGGAATTTCGTGAAAAAATGTTTCGAGAGACGGGGAAAATTAGTTGTGACGGCAAAGCTACTATGCTACTATGCGGCGTGTCTTTAGAGACCTGGTCTACCATATATTGTAGCAATTTGCTGCCAGCCCCAATGGCGATGTCAGGTGAACCCCCGCAGTTGCAAAGGCGGCGCGTCCGTGACCGCAAGGAAGTCGTGTGCATTAAGGTTTCCTCATCTCCCGATTCACAACGTCGTACCCAACACGAGGCAGCAACTTGACAAGTTTGTTGTAAGAACTGAGGTGAACGTTTCAAGGTCAGCAGGCGAAGCGCTCCATTTCTTGTTGCCTGGCAACTGACCTACGCATGCAGGAGGCAACCACAATGGCGTCGGACGAACGCAAAGAGAATCGAAGCGGAATCATTATTTTTGACCCGGAAGAACAGGCCACAAATGGTGCCAATATCAAGGTTGTGGGGATCGGGGGCGGCGGTAGCAACGCGGTCAATCAGATGATCGAATCAGGAATTCATGGGGTTCAATTCCTGGTCGCCAACACCGATCTGCAAGCGCTCCGCAACTCGAAAGCTCCCGTCAAACTGCAAATCGGCGAGAAGCTGACCAAAGGACTGGGCGCAGGCGGCAACCCTGAAGTTGGACGACATTCGGCGCTTGAGGATACGGATAAAATCATCGAAGCGCTCAACGGCGCCGACATGGTCTTTATTACTGCTGGACTTGGCGGAGGCACCGGAACCGGAGCAGCCCCTATCATTGCCAGCCTTGCCACCGAATTGGATGCTCTGACAGTTGCGGTCGTAACCAAACCCTTTCGGTTTGAAGGCAAACGTCGGCAGAAACAGGCAGAGATCGGCCTGAACGAATTGCGCGAATGCGTAGACACGGTCATTACCATTACCAATGAACGCTTGCTCACGCAAGTTTCGAAGAGTACCTCCTTCAAAGATGCCTTCAAATTGGCGGATGAAGTGTTACGCCACGCGGTTCAAGGCATCTCTGACATCATCACCGTACATGGCTTAATCAACGTTGACTTTGCCGATGTCAAAGCGATTATGGCTGGCATGGGGATGGCACTGATGGGAACCGGTACAGCACAGGGTGAAAATCGAGCGCTGGAAGCGACGCAGCGTGCGATTGCCAGCCCGCTGCTGGAAGAGGCATCCATCGATGGCGCCAAAGGTCTTTTGGTCAATATCACGGGCGGCAACGACCTAACCCTTTTCGAGGTCAACGAAGCCATGTCCATCATTCACGAAGCGGCTTACGAAGATGCCAACATCATCTTCGGAGCGGTTGTCGATGAAAAACTTTCCGATGCGATGAAGATCACGGTCATTGCTACAGGCTTTGACAAAGCCGTGGAAGCAACCGAACCGGCAAAATCATTTGTCGCCGGTCAAGATCACACCCTCAGTACGACACCTCCTGATTCGATTAAAGACGAGGATATTGCGATCCCGACTTTCATCCGTAAAAAAGCCGATTGACGGTGGAGAAAGCGCCCTCTTTTACAATGGAAAGCCGCTGCCAAACAGCGGCTTTTTACTATAGATTTGAGTTTTGGGAAGCCGCTCAATACAATGTTGAGGCGCGTGTAGGGATGTTGAATAGATTGTTGAATTTCGAGAGTAGCGAAGCGCAGAGTCGTGAGAGGCCGGTTCTTCGACTTCATAAAATAGCCCGTGGGGCAAGTTCGCAACGATAGACGCGCACCCAGCCTACTCTCATCTCGGTTATTGATCGCATGCAACCCGTTGATACACTCGAGTTGGAATCGGAAGGAGTCAGACATTCCGATACACACCCCCGACTTAGTTTTCTGAAAAATGTTGAAAAGCACTCCTTATGGTTGCTCCCCCTTTTGGTGTTACTCGCACTGATCCCCCGCCTATATGATTTGGGAGCAGCCGGTTTTGCTGAAGACGAGACCAATAAAATTTTTGCTCTACGAGCTTATGAACAAGGAGACTTCACCGTCAATGCCGAACATCCCATGCTGATGAAGATGCTCTGCTATGGTTCGCTGCACGCAACGGCACTGTGGAATCGAACCGGCGGGCAAGCATTCTCACTCTTCCTGTCTGAAGAGACTGCATTGCGCTTGCCAAATGCAGTATTCGGAGCGCTCACCGTAATCCCGATCTTCTTATTGACCTGCGGGCTGTTCGGCTTCCGAATCGGATTGCTGACAGCGTTCTTTTGGGCAAGCGGTCTAAATGCAATCTGGTTCAACCGCGTGACCAAAGAAGACACCTTGCTATTATTTTTTTTAATGACCGGGTTTTATCTTTACCACTGCGCGAAAGCAAAGCCGATTGAGGATATGGCCGGACAAGAACGATTCTACAGTCTGGCCGGCTTATCCTTCGGCCTCATGATTTGTGCTAAATACTTTCCGCACTTCTTCGGTCTCAATCAGCTCTTTTACCATCTCATCGGCTATAACCGACGCAGTAACCGACCCTTGACGCGACAAATGCTGGTGAAATACTTTGGGGCAGTCGTCCTTGCCTTCATTCTCTTCAATCCGGCAGTCTTTGCGCCGCAGACCTGGCGTTACCTGATCGCCTATTCGAATGAAGACCTCATCACTCACCATGGTTATCTCGTCATGGATCATCTCTTCATGAATGATATGTCGTCGACGCCGAACGGGATGCCATGGTACTTCTATTTCCTATTTCTAGCGGTCAAATTTCCGCTGCCTTTAGTAATCGCATTTCTGGCCGGAGCCGTTGAAGTCTTTCGCCATCGCGGCGAACCGACGATGGCGCGTGGCTACATGTTCCTACGCCTGATGCTCTTCTTTTGGCTCTTTCCCATGGCGATCATGGGAGCCAAATTTCTCCGATATACTTTGCCGCTGATGCCCGTCATTTATATGACTGCGGCGATTGGGGTATGGGCGATTGGGAAAGGGGTGGTCGCAGTAGCTCAATTGCTTTCTCAGCGTCTGCTGCCGATAGTGAAACCACTTCTCTTCACGATTGTAGCCTTCTTTGCTCTAACTCCGGCGCTCATCACCGTGATGAATCTGCCTTATCCCAGTCTCTATGTAAATGAGCTGGGCGGCAAGCGCATCGGGTACTTCTTCCCGCACGATGAGTTTTATGATTTGGGGGCGAGAGAAAGCATTGCCTACCTTGCCAAACAAGCTCCGCCTGGCGCGACGGTCGCCAGCGAGATTCCCGGCGTGATGCAGTATTATCTGGAAAAATACCGGCGCACCGATATCAAGATCGAAATTCTTTCGCATCCGCAATTCGATTTGCAGACACGTCGCCCGGATTACGTTTTGTTACAACGCGGCAGAATCTATGTGGAGAATCAAGCGGTCTACCACTATATCGAAGAAAACTTCATGCCCATTCACACCAGTAAGTTTTTCGGTGAAAATGCAGCTCAACTATACCGACTCAATCCTAACAGCCCTTAGTCAAACTCGCTCGACCGAAACCTTTAAACACCCGCTAAAGAGTACGGATTCGACGGCGTCGAGGTCGCGCTCATTCTTCGATGATGAAAAAATCGGCGCGTTGTAATCGGCTGTTCGGGCGTAGGATGCGCTGCAAACGGATGGTATCTCTATGGATAAACTCGGAGACGACAATGGGATGCTCTTCGCCAAAATCGAGTAAGACATGGACAGGTTTGCTATCGAATTTATCGGATTGCTCAATGTGCTTGAGCACACTGGCCCCCTCTTCATCGGGAACTTTTTCGAAGACTTCAACACCGCGAAACTCGACGGCATGGCTCACGACAATGACAGAAACGGTTTCCGTCTGATGCTCTTTTCCAAGAGGATGTGATTCTCTCGCCAATTCGCGCAATTCATCTTTTTTGGCGTTGAGAATCTGCGACAATCTCGCCATCATATCTTCCCGACCGCGTTCGCTTTCAGTCTTTGTCGTCGCCAATTCCTGCTCTTCCCATTCATAAATCAGGTTCCAAGCTGCGGGCGGAACACCGGTCGAGGCTTGCGCCTCCGGTCGGTACGCAGAGGCGAGTTGCTCTGCGCGAACGTATTCGGCGATTTCATCTGCTAAATGAGAATGGAGCGCAACCTGAGCAGCCGTCTGACGTTGAACAACACCCTTAGCTTCCTCATAAAAAAGTGCGGCTAAATCCCGACTGTCAGGATATGGGGCCTCAGAGGTTGAGGAGAGAGCCCGAGAAGCAGTATCTCTTTGTTGCGATTGCCTCTTCAGTAAATTGATGGCTGCCTCGTAAACGGCTTCATTGACGATTGGGCTACGGTTTGTGGCCTCGCTATCGAAGTCCTGCTCATCTTCAACGAGCCGTTCATTATCGTCCTGCATATTGGCATCTGTCTCTGACATAAAACACCTACAATAACCTCACGCGCCTGCCGTGCCCGAACCGCCCGAGAGCAAGGCATCGGCAGAGGTGATGCCACGCGCGGCCAGCCACTTCATTAACCGCACTTTCATGCGTCGCGCTCTTTGGTAGATCAAATCTTCTGTCATCCCATACTTTTCAGAGAGCGCTTTGGCATCGTGCTCTCCTATGATGTATTCGTTCACGATTACGCTGTCTTTCCAATCCCGACAAACCTCTTCCAGCAAGCTTTCAATCAGTGCGCTTTGCTCGCGCTGTAGTGCCTGCGCTTCAGGCGTCGGTTCTCGTGAAGGGGCGCGGTCAATCAAAGAAGGCTCGTCCGAATCCGGATCGGCAGCCGGTCGCGGATTCCATGATTTATCGCGTCCGACGCGGCGAAAGGTGTCAATCAATTCGCTCGTCGCAATGCGCGCGATAAAGCTCGATAGCTTGCCTTCCTTACGCCACAAGGCCAGTCCGCGATAGACCTTGTAGATTACACGCGAAATCACATCCTCCTGCGAGTTCCAGGCCGGGAATCGAAACGACGAACTGCGAACGATATGGCTAATCAACCAATGATAGCGCGCAATAATCGCTTCAAATCGCTGATGGGCGACATCGCGGTCGGTCGGCAGGCTCTCTAAGAAAGAGTCAACCAATTCTTCGTCGCTCAACGCGTCAAGCTGTTGTCCGGCGCTTTCGGGTTCCGTCCCCACTCCATTTGGCATGCGCTCACTCTTTAAGGGCTGCGAGTTCTCCAATGATTGGCGAGCGCATTTTATCATTTAGCCCGTATGCCTGAAAGCCCGGCCTGTAGACGGCTGTGAATTTGTACATCTGACAAAGAGGTTCGATACCCAGATCAGTTGAAAAGTTCATGAGTGAGGGAGGGTGCCTGCGACATAGGAATTTGAGCTGACCGCTGACCGATTTGCCACTATCAGGTAGACATTCTGCGTCACGAAGCCGGAGCCTGTCGCCATCACAGCATCGAAGCAGCCGTGTATCGAGCCGCCTGTCTCTCCATCCGTTATCAACGATTCGGGCTCAGGTCTTCATATATCAATCGGGAGATTTCGGCCATGAGTTTGTGTGCCTGGCTCTCCTGTTCTAACCCGCGAGTGAGGATGATCAGGATATAGGGCTTGCGTTTGGGTGGATAGACAATCGCCGCATCGTGATTGATCTTGGTGATTGAGCCGGTCTTGTGAGCCACGCGAACCTCTTTCGGCAGACCTGCCGGGATGCTTTCATTAAATTTCTGATCCAGCAGGATCTTGACCATCTCATCCGAAGCAGCCGGTGAAACGGCGCGTTGTTCGGCGATAGCGGTTAATAAAATCATCAAGTCACGCGCCGTTGTCGTGTTATTCAACCCCTTCTGAAACGCTTTACTGTCCTCCACACCGCGAAGGACGCGAATATCTTTCGCGCCCAGTTGCACCATCAACTCCATAACATTGGCCGCCCCCACCTTTTCAATCAAGATGTTGGTTGCAAAATTACTGCTCACCGTAATCATCAACTGCACCAGTTCGCGGATTGTCGCTGTCTGCCCAATGCGCCGATACAGCGTCGGTTCGGAGTCGCTATCCATTCCGATGGAAAAATGGCTGCCATCAACAATACTAATGAAATCGTTTTTGATTGGCAGCGGGTCATCCAGGGCAAGCTTTGCGGCTCCGACCTGCCGAAAGACCTCCATCATGACGGGCACCTTCATGGTGCTCGCCGCATGATAGGTGAGGATCGGATTGAGCAGTATCTCGCGGCCATCTTTCAAATCACGGAAAGCGACTGCCACTTCGGCTCCGCTGGCGCGAATCGCCATTTCGATTTTGGCTTGCAACTTCGACCTTTTACTTGCTGCCAAAGAAGAGGAGGTTGATCCAATCGGCGACAGGCAACCGAAAAAGAGTAAGCAGAGGATACAAAAACATTTCATGAAATGAGCCGTCATCAGGCAATGTCTCGCTGGTAGGTGGCGGTTAGAATCTCTTAAGCGAACGGGCAATCAACCCCAATCCGCCGACGAAGAGGATGAACATGAGCAATGTGTTAAACAACGTTGTATTCGAAAAATAGACTTGCAGGTTAGCAATGATGCCGACGATGATAATCAAAAGTCCGCCGCCCGCCAGGAACCAACCAATTAACGATTTGCCGTTAAAAAACAGCAGCGCAACACCGAGCAATAGCGGAATCAGCGTGAGGCCAAACGTATTATTTCCCCACCAACGCCAATACCCGCTGGTGACTTGCACCTGTGTCATAATCAAATAGCCGCCAATGATCGTTAGCACCAACCCAAAGAGAAACGTTCCAACACCACCCGGCGTCCCTCCCGGCCCTTCGAAGTGACGCATTCGCGGGCGCACATCATCCGATTCATTCTCGCGATTGTTCATGGTTGGCAAGCCTATCACCCGTTCAGACCAGCGTCAATCATTCGATTTTGTGACAGCCGCCCGCCTCTTGCTGACCGGAGAATTTGGAACTAACCTGCCATTAGCCGCTTTGAATAGAAGAAGACTAATCGCCAATTGACGGGAGTTCAATATGAAGAGACTAAAATTTTTACCAATAATTTTTACATTGTTAGCCGGTGTCGCAACTATCACAGCATTCGCTCAACAGTCGGGCGGGCAAACCGATCCGGCAAAATCGAAGCGCGCCAATACGAAGCCCAATGAGCCTAACCTCGCAGCGACTGATTCACAGATTGCGCCCGACCCCAATGAAGCCTTACGTACCGCGATCAACGGGTTGGCGAATCAGATGGCCATTCTCAGTGCCGAGCTACGCCGACTCAGAGAGCAAACCGAACGCAATTCGGAGACGCTCGAACTGTTACTCTCAGAAGAGCGAGCCGCTAAACTCGATCAGAAGATCGAAGACATGTTAAATCAGAAACTCGCCCTCGATGCGCGCGAACAAGACTTGCTACGCCGACTGCGAAATGTACCGCAAGAAGCGTTGTTGCGCGGCGGCATCCGGCGAGAAGAGGCCGAAGCTGCCGTTCGTGCCGAGTTGCAACGCGCAATGGAAGATTTGCACGCCCAACAAGAGAGCTACCAAAAACGCATCGCTGACCTGCAAACGCAGGCAGAACGCCTCAATAAGAAGATTGAAACCTTACGCAAGAAGTTGGAACCTGCGGAGAAAAAAGAGAGCGATCAATAATCATCGGGAAGCTTGATACGGATTGCGGTTGCTGATGATTTCTCTGCCGTCTCTCTATGTTGACTCAGCGATCTTTGCGACTCTGGGGTGAGCGGGTTTCAGGCCTAATCACTTGCTACCCCATAAGAGGAGAGGTGAAAACGTTCGCCTGCAAACTGCCAATTGAATCTAAACAGCCTGAGCAACCCAGTAAAGTTCCTTCGTTGGCGGGCAGCCCGGAATTAGTCTTTTACAGTCGTGAAGTTGATCGGGATTTCTATCATCGGCGTGCGGCGATCATCGGTGGCAATCCGTAAAACGCCCTGATGATTGCCGGTCTGCGGCAATCGGCTCTCATCCAATGTTACGGTAACGAGGTACCCGCTTCCCTCGATAACCGTCTGGACTTCAGCCCTGAGAAAGGTCAGCGTCGTTGACACAGATTTGATTTGAAAGTTGCCGACTATCTTTCGTACGCCGACGCGTCCAACCCGACGCAGAGTCCCCGCCAGTTTCGTCAACCCGACCTCGTCAATTTCAATACGCTTCGGCGTGGCAACTACATTTTCTGCAATCACATTAACCGACAGATTGATGAGGATTTCTTCGTGATTTGCTGACGGCTTGATGACAAGGGGCACACGAATCTGACCGGGCTTGTCGGCAGGTTGAATCTCGACCTTGAGCCAATAGCCATTGCCCTTCGGTTCCGAAGCAAACAAACCTTTCACAGCATCCGAAGCCATCGGTTGCAATTCCAGTTTTTCGCTTCCGGCGATCAACGGGCGCAGGCGAACCATCAGGTTTAACCGCTCGCCAAGTTCAACCGTTACAGCGGGGCTGGCAGTCGGCCACACCACCCAGTTGCCCAGTTGATTGCCATGATCAATTTCGGCATTTTCAATGCGTTTGATGAATTCCGGAACCGGGTTAATCATCGCCGTCACGCGAAATGTGACCATCATCTGACGCGCATCATTCGTATAGAGGTTGAACTCCTGTTCGAATTTTCCCAACACATCAGTTTTGCGAATGGTGATGCGAACATTTCCGGCCTGACCAGGCTGAATGACTTTCTCAAAGTAAAAGTCAACGGGCGGACATCAGGTCGGCGCTTTGCGCCCGACGACGGCTGCCATAGGCAGATGAAGCGAGAAGGCAAAAGGTAATGAAGTGAAGGCGGCGCGACTGACTTTTTTCTCTTCCATGATCGGCTTATCAGATAAGTGCAGCGGCGCTGTGCCCAGATTTTTTAGGGTAAACCCGCAGGCAATGACTTCTCCTGCAAACACGTCGCCAAAATCATGTTGCGTCTTGTCCACGACGATCTGCGGCGCAGCTATCGCGCAAGGCAGATACCAAGCTGCGTTAACCATTGAGGACAACAGAATCGTTACTAAGAAGGCAACGATGGAAGTTCGCAATTTCCTCACTCGACTTTTCATCCGATGAACATCTATAGGTCGTCGCTCAAGCCATCTTCCCTTGTTTAACGGCATAAGCGTTGTCCGACTTCTTCGAATTCATACCGGTCTGCCGGTTCAGAATGCGATCAAATAACCATTCCGGTAAATAGCGTTTGAACGCGATGAACAGACGCGCATGTCGCGGTGCCGCATACCGCGCACGGGGGTGTTCCACTTGCAAAGATTTGACGACCAGTTCGGCAATATCTTCCGGTTTCCCAGCAATCTTTCGCAGGCGCTGATAGCTTTTACTCTGCTCGGCAAAGAGGGGCTTGTACGGACTCTCTTGCTCCATTACCGCACGGGCTTTGTCGGTCGCCACCTCTCCAAACTCAGTGAGAATGAAGCCCGGTTCGATGATGACAACCTGAATACCAAACGGCGCAAGCTCGCCGCGCAACCCGTCTGAAATGGCTTCCAGAGCGTGTTTTGTTGCATCGTAAACGGACGATAGCGGGCGCGCAATCCGTCCGGCCACCGAACTGATATTGACGATGCGCCCACTGCCCTGCTGTCGCATAATCGGGATGACCTGTTGCGTCAGCTCGATCAAAGAGAAGAGATTGGTCTCAAAATTTTTCCGAATATCGTCAATCGGAACCAATTCAATCGGCCCGCGTTGGCCATAGCCCGCATTGTTGACCAGAGCATCAATCCGTCCGCTGACCGCCAGAGCTTCTGCGATCAATCGCTCGCGGTCGGTGGCAACCGTCACATCACCGGCAACAGCAACCGCGCGGCCTCCGACTCTTTCAATCTCCTGCTGCAATGCAGTGAGGCGATCACGTCGCCTCGCAGCCAACACGACAGTCGCCCCTTTGCGCGCCAGCCATTGCGCCGTCGTCTCACCGATGCCCGCTGAGGCCCCCGTAATGATGACCACTTTTCCGTTGAGTTGATTCATACTCGAAAGCTGAACTTAAAACCTCGTGCTGATGTAGTTTGGCAACATAGCCCGCCAAGTTGGCCAATCGTGCGGCATATCGTAGCCCCACAGATCCAATTCGTGCGGAACGCCTTTCGCTGACAGAATGCCGGAGAGCCTGCGCGACGCATCAGGATTTTCATAATTGCCCTGTCCGGTGACGATATGAACATGTTTCTTGCGACGCAGCAAATCCAGATAGTAACCCTCTAAGTTGGGCAAATACTCGACCGGGTTGTTGAAGTAGACATTTTCGTCGTGATAATCGCCCTCGTAATAGGCGCGAATATCAAATGCGCCGCTCATGGCAATCGTGCCATCGAACAAATCCGGGCGACGAAAGAGTTGATTGGCTGCATGAAAAGCGCCGAGGCTTGCGCCTGTGGTGATGATTCCCATACGCCCCTGACAACTGTTCCAAATGTAGGGCACGACTTCACTCGTAATATAGTTGTTGTATTGCACTTGTCGCAGCGCTTTATATTTGGGATGCAATTCCCGATTGAGCCAGCTTTGCCGATTGATACTGTTGATCGAAAAGACCTTTACCTTGCCGGACTCAATTAAATCTTTCAGCACATCGATTACATAAAAGCGTTCGTATTCGAGATAATCTGCTGCTGCCGTTGGGAACATCAATAACGGAAATCCGAAATCGCCGAAGGTGGCAATCTCCATGTTCATACCTAAACTGGGGCTATGCCAGCCATCAATCATCCTCTTCATTCAGGGTCTCCTTCATATTATTCGAGTGAAAGTTGACTGCCCGACCGACGAACTCATATGCCGCGCATCGTTGGCATCGGGCAGCGTGTAAGCTACAGATATTGACAGGGAATTTCAAGCAATGAGGAGTGCGGCGGAACATCTCCAAGCGGATACAAGATCAGGCTCTTCAAGAAACAATGAAGGTACGGGCGAGAGGATAGACACGGATACAACCGATTGCTTTGTGTAAATCCGTCGAATCCGTGTTTTATCGGCTCTCTTCAACTCTGCCTAATTATTTCCCTCTTCACTTTGGCAACGGCGGTTGATTCGTATCGAAGACGATGCGCCATGTGCCATTCTCTTCTAATCGCCAAATCCGAACGTAATAGCTCTTCTCCGTGACCGCTTGCCCATCACTTGACTGCAACTCGTAGCGACCATAGACGTATCCCAGATCGCCAGAGTTGGCAATCACGGCTTTCATCGGTTCGCCAATCAAACGCTGCGTTTGGGTAGCTAACCACGCGCGCACGGCTTGCTTTTCCGTCAATGGCAGCGTTCCATTGCGATGCACACGCGCCGTATCGCTCAAGTAGGCCGTATAACCGCGTTCGATGCCTCGCGTTTTCACTTCCTGTAAAAACGCCCGATCTTTCTCTATAAGAATATCGGAAGCATTGCCGCTTGAACTGGCTGGCCGTGATGGCTTCCGGTTGGCAACAGGAGGCGCAGAGCGGAAGGGAGTGTCCAACGGAGTGACCAACGACGGCACACCGATTCCGGCATCCAGAATAACCAGATATTTGCCATCCGCCTGTTTTTTCCAGACGGAAAAGTATTGCCCGAAAGAGACCGGTTTCTTTTCGCCACTCCGTTCGCTGACCATCGTTGGCCCGGTCAAGTATCCCCAATCTCCATCTTGTGAAATGTCACCGTAGACGGGCGCCCAATTCAGAGTGAAACGTGGCGGGGTCACAGGGCTGGCTCTGAGAGCCTCCTTTGCATTAAC
>CAYXVU010000038.1:0-35142 GCA_964468725.1 uncultured Clostridia bacterium | reverse complement strand
GTGAACGGGTAATTGGGTAAAAGAGAGGGGGGGCGACCTTCTCGTTCTTGCTGTTCGTCATCGTCGCCTATCACCTAACCATCCCTTTTACGGTTATCATTCAAGGCTAATCTTCAACATCCGACCTTCGACTTTTTACCTTCGAGGCTCTACCGATCAAGATGAGGTCTGAAATTTTGCAAATCTGCGAAAGCATCGGCCAAGCAGGTGGGCGCGGCGTGCTGGTCGGTGGCTACGTGCGCGATTACCTGCTCGGCAGCGAATCGAAAGACTATGATATTGAAGTCTATGGCACCGAGCCTGCCGAACTGCGTCGCCTGCTCGAACGCTTTGCGCCGGTCAATACTGTTGGCGAAAGTTTTGCCATCTACAAACTGGCTTTCTATCACGATGCGGAACGATTCGAAGTGGATGTTTCGATTCCGCGACGCGAATCGAAATATGGGCGCGGCCATCGCGGCTTCACTATCGAAGGCGACCCGCACATGAGCTTTTCGGAAGCCGCGCGCCGCCGCGATTTCACCATCAATGCCATCCTCCTCGACCCGCTGACTCACGAAATCATTGACCCCTATGGCGGCGTGGTAGACCTGAAAAAGAAGACCCTTCGCGCCGTCGCCGCCGATACCTTTATAGACGACAGCCTGCGCGTGCTGCGCGCTGTGCAACTGGCCGCGCGGTTCAACCTGAGCGTAGATGCGCCGACGGCTGCGCTCTGCCGTTCGATTGATCTTTCAGACTTGCCGCATGAGCGCATTTGGGGCGAAGTCGAAAAGCTGTTATTACTCGCGGCTCGCCCGTCTCTTGGCCTAACGGTTGCGTGCGAACTCGGTGTATTGAATACGCGCTTTCCTGCTTTGCTCGCGCTCGTCGGGCGCGATGTGGATGACGCTGGCCGCGATGCCTTCACCCGCACCCGGCAACGGTTGGATGAAGCGGTTCCGTTGATTGCCGACCTCAGCAAAGAAAGACGAATCACCGTGATGTTGGCGGCGCTCAGTCTCGACCTCGATCCGGCTGCCGGTTGCATTGCCGGTGACGGCGCTCAAGCTGCTACCGGCGATGCGCCTCAACTGACACGCGCAGTCACTCTTCTCGACACGCTTGGCGTACATACAATTGCGGGTTACAACGTGCGCGGACAGGTGCTCAACCTCATACGCGAGCAAGCCGTAGCGGAGCAATTCTTCAAGCAGCGAGAACAAACGACGGATGGCGATATTCGTCGTTTGTCTCGTCGCGTTGACATCGGGCTGCTCTATCGTGTGAGCAAAGCCGAGGCCCTGGCTCGCACAGCGCAAGCCGACGCGCAAGAGTGGCTAATCGAATGCGCCCGCCGACTCGGTGTTGAGCATGCACCTCCCCAACCCCTTTTGATGGGGCGACACTTGATCGAAGCGGGTATCGCGCCCGGCCCGCGCATGGGAGAGATTCTTCGCCGCGTCTACGAGCAGCAGCTTGATGGGCAGATTCCCGACCTTGACGCAGCCCTCGCCGCTGCCCGACACCTATTGTGAGAGGCGGCACAACCTCATTGCCTTTCCCGCGCAGAGAGAGTAAGGCGAACAGCAAACCATGCGCGTTGACACTCCTCGAAACGCTTGCGTACACTCAAAGCCGCTTTCGTAAACGGATGGGGGATCAAGGCGAAATCATTAGTTGTTTGTAGCCCCCCTATTCATTCGGCAACCTCTCTTGGCTAAGGGGATCAATTTGATCGCGCAACTGACCGGGCAGATCGCCAGTAAACAACCCAATACGCTCATCCTTGATGTTGGCGGGGTGGGTTATGAAGTCACGATTCCGCTTTCGACCTTCTATGTCATCGGTGACGTTGGGGCTGCTGTCACCTTGAGAATCCAGACCAACGTCCGCGAAGATGCCATTCAACTCTTCGGCTTTGCGACGGCAAGCGAGAAAGAACTCTTTTTGAAGTTGACGAGCGTCACCGGCATTGGTCCGAAACTCGCCATCACGGTACTCTCCGGTTTATCGGCAGCCGATTTGGTGCGCGGGATTCAAGCCAACGACCTCGCGCGCTTAACCGCTGTGCCCGGCATCGGACGCAAGACCGCCGAGCGGCTGGTTATCGAACTGCGCGATAAAGTCGGCGCTATCGTCGTTGAAGAAGCAGGCATTGCAACCGCCGCCCCGACGCGCACCGCCGAACCGATGCTCAGAGACGATACCATCGCCGCGCTCATCGCGCTCGGCTATCCCAAACCCATTGCCGAACGGGCGGTGGATGCTGCCCTGCGCGAAGAAGGCGAACACACCATCCAATCTCTGCTGAAAAAATCGCTCGCCCGTCTCTCTCGCTGAAAGTCAAAGGTTGCCGCATTCCGAACGGAATTGCAAAACAAGATGAAATACTTCGTTGAGCGGCGGTCTCTGACCGCCGACCTTTCTTACGAACAGCGGTCAGAGACCGCTGCTCAACCATCTCAGGTTGGGTTGCAACTCAGTATAAGGCTTTGACCTTGACGGTTGAGAGTTGGAACCCGACCAATAAAGTTCCGGCTTGCACCGCTGAGTCTCCCTGCCTCGAATCTGAGTATCAGAGCTTCAGCGTTGAGCCTCTACTCCTCATCAATGAGCATCAGAGCTTCGCCGTTGAGTCTTTACTTCTCATCAATGAGTATCAGAGCTTCACGGTTGAGCCTCTACTTCTCATCAGTGAGTATCGGAGCTTCGCGGTTGAGTATCCAAGCCTCAGCCGATTACCTCAGAACTTGAACCGTCACAACAGATTGCGCGAGAGAGGCGCGAGGATGGGGAAGCGGCGAAGGTTCAACAGCTTCTAAGGTTGAGGCGAAGTCTTTTGTTTACCCGTTCGTCGAAACCGTTCACCTAACTGCTCGGCGATTGGCTTCAAGCCCGGCGTCGTTTTGGCGGCGGTTTTCACATAGTTATAGACTTGGGTGGCCTGCTGCATCGCTTCGCCGCCAACCGCCAGCCGCGTATCATCAAGCTGAGAAGTCAGCGAGGCGGCCAGCGTAGCAAACTCGGTGAGCGCGGCAAACAAGTCAACATCACTCTTAAATCCGGCAACGCTGAAACTTGCAGGCAAGACCGTCGGGTTCGTTTGGGCCGCCGTCAAAGCGTTTTGAATGAAGGAGAGGCTGTCCGGCCCGGATTTGAAGATCGCCCGGCGTTCAGCCGGAGTCAGGGTAACGAGAAACGGCAGTTTGGCAAGGATAAGCGTCATGGCGTCCTTAATCGCCTGAACATCGGCTGCCGAGATTGAGGCATTGATATTTTGATACGGCATCATCAACTCCTTTGTGGCAATCTGATTTCGGATTTCGAAGCGCCCAGAACTGAGTTTCCGAAAGATGGAGGCTACTCTAGCCGGTCGGAAAAGTCATCGTCAAGCAATTTAGGCAAGGGATGAAGGAGCGACAACGACAGTTAGGAAGGGGGCGAATCGGCATCAGCAACGGCGCGATCAGTAATAATTCGTTTAACCAAAGAGTCTATTTCCAGCAACTCCATTTCCAAATGTTTTTTGATCTCGGTTCGTAATCGGCCAAGATGCGCGGCGGTTAGCTCTTGTTGCGGCGGATGGGCGCGTAGGAATCCGGCTGCCCGTTGATGCGCGGTTGCGCTCAACTCGGCAAGCCGTGCGTGTAACTTGTCGCGCTTATCGAAGCGCGGGAAATAAATATCGAGTATCTTTTTGTGAATATCTCTTGCTCCGAATAAGCCTCTGCTTTGAAAATCCTTCATCATTGCATTCGGCGCAGTTGCATTGAAAAACGCGGTCAAGTAGTAGGCTTCATTGAGAAGATGCGTATAAAAAACATAAGCCTTGCTTTCAACGATAAACTCCAAATCATAATCAGCGCGTTGAACGAGGGTGGCATTCGCGTCTTGCGCCGATGAGTTGTAAAGAACCATGTAGGGTGCGTTCAGATTTTGTTCTGAAAGTCCCCGTTGAAAATTCAAACGATTAAGATTGGTCATATTCTTTGCTTTTTCAGTCTTTCGTTCTTCCCAAATCTCTTCGGCTTTTCCAAACCATTTTGAGGCATTCAAAAATCCTTCTTTGCGTAATTCGTCGGAGGTATGAAGCATGATTCTCTTATCGCCCAGGTCATTTTGGGAGATAGAGATAGGCAAGACAACCAGACTCGGATTGAAAAGCGCGAACGGCAGAATGCTTTTCGATAAGGCGGTACGGAATAGAAAGCGGCTTTCGATTCGGCCTGTCAGATCAATATCCGTCCAGGGCTTTTTTGCCTCTCGCTGAATTGACTGCGCGGTTCTGACGGTGAGGATTCTATCGTCAAAATCGGGCGGCATCGGTTGATTCAGGTCAACGAAATAGAGGGAGCGCGGCACGATAGTTGCGCCTTGTTTGAATTCATTCTTATATGGATTGGGTTTGCTTTCGGCAACCGGCCTGCGCGTCGAAAGCGCCGAAGAACGGCCTTGCTTGAGATAAAACCATTGCACATCTTCTTCTACCAGTTTTTCTGCGGCAGCTTGCCAATTGCTGTTGTGGGTCGGCAATTTTCCGTTGAAGGTTTTTCCCGGCAGACCGTTTTTAGAAATCGCTTCCTGCATATCGGATTTTTGTGCAAACAATACGCAACTGGGTATGCGAAACAACGCCGATACCCCATCCAAATCCCACGCGGCGGTCAGGCGAAAGCCTTTTGCCTTGCCGCTTCGCGTATTGTCGTGATGGTCGGCGCTAAAGAAACTGCGAGGCAAAACAAAAGCCAGTCTGCCCTGGTTTCGCAAAAAGTAACGGCTGCAATAGGCCATAAAAATCGCTGCGATTTCCAGATGCGGATAATTGGCTTTGCGCTCCGGCTTCACGTCATACTCTTTTGCCAACGTGTCCAAAACATCCTGATAGCTTTCGTTGCGAATCGAGCTAAAGGTAAACCAAGGGGGATTGCCGACGACATAATCGAATTTCTCTTTCAGGAAGTAGGGCTTATAAAGATTCTGCACGATGAATTTCCAGATGCTGTCTCGTCCCGCTTCTTTTACCCGTTTGAAGCCTTGATAAATCTCATAAAAGCTCTCGGCGACTTCCTCGCTGATTTCCGCTTTGCCGGTCTGCCGCTTGAGAATATTGGTAAAGGTGGCGAAGGGTTCCGCTTGGCGTTTTTGCGTCTGCTCGGCTAAGTCTTCGCAAACCGTTAAGGCTTCATCAAACAAAGCCGCATCCGCAAAGACACTGGTGTGCAATTGATACTTCTGTTTATCAATCTCCATCTGAAAGATATTGGCATAGAGCAATTCCACGCCTTGCGGAGCCAATAAGGTGTTGGCCAGCACAATGTTTAAGTGAATGGGTTTTCTCGCCTTGACGACTTCGCGCCCAAGCGCAAGCAGTAAAGTCGTTTTGGCAATTTGCACCGACAGCGGGTGAATATCTATCCCATGAATCAGGTCGTTCAACTCTTCGACTTTGATGGTCGGATGCAAGGCTCTGATGCGGTCAATCGCGGCGCGAAGAAAAGAACCACTGCCGCAAGAGGGGTCGAGTATCTTATCAGTTGATTGAAAATCGAACTCCTGAACAATCCGCTCGCATAACCAATCCGGCGTATAGTATTCGCCTAACGCGTGACGGGTGTCCAAATCAATCAACTCTTGATACACGCCTTTCAAAATGTCTTCGTCAACATTCTGAAAATCGAAAGCCGATAGCTCTTGCGCGATCAAGCGAAAAACTTTTTTCAGGGTGGAAAAGCTTTGCTCGCCTTCTATCCAATGGAAGAAATCATTTTCAACAAAATTGTGAATGTTGTAGCTGTCAAAGATGGAGCCGCTGATAATTTCCCGCACTTCGTCCTCATCAATATATTCATCATTGGAAACCACCGTGTAGGCCAACATCTTGGCAAATACGCTCAAGTAAGTGTGAATCAGAAAATGGTTTTCCGTAGCCTCAAAAGCGCCGTAAGCGATGCTGAGAAACTTCTTCCACTGCTCGAAAGAGACTTGTACTTCGCCGCTCTCTTTTATGGCGCGAAAACTTTTAGTCATCTCCCGAAAGCATTGTCTGAAGACGAGGCTTTGATAACCGAACGCCTCTTCCATACGGCTGAGGGTCGCTTTCTGCTTCTTTTCTTTGAAAAGAAAGCGGTCAATCCAAATAATAGAAATCTTCGGCGTTCTGTTCTGTCAGCCGGAAAGCTGCGCTCTCCACTTCGTTGAGAAGCAATTCATCTTCTTTGAGAGTTTCCAGTTTATCGAGACACGAAACATCCGGCGCAAAGACCTTCCAATTGATGAAATCGGAAGCAATCAAGGTGTAGTTGTACCCTTCACCGGATTTGAATTGGCCAAGCATATAACCTGCAAGTTGTTCTTTCGCGTGTTTGCCGGTCTTCTTCAAATCATTCTCAAATTCAATGATGATTTTGTTATAAAGAGTATCGGCACTCCCTTTATGCAATTTGTCTTTACGAGGGATATTAACGATGGCGGCTTCCGCCCCGCTACTAATGGCATCAATCACTCTTCGGGTCTCGTCATTGTCAGCATAGAGGCGATTGAGTAAATCCTTGAAGGCTTCTTTCTTGGTAGATTCCTTATTGGCCGTTTTGATTTTCTGATGAAAATCTTTGATGTGTTCGGCAAGCTGGTTCAGCATAATTGTTGAGGCGTATTTTTACACAGGGAGCTTGATTAGGCTAGCGGATTCCCTGCTGACAAAATGACCCGCTCATCTTCTTCCGCTTGGCGAAAAGCCGGAAACCGTCTCCTCTTTTGTGCAATTTCGATTTTTCATGCAGAGAGATGCAAATTTTGATTCGCAGTTGCGGCTTTGAGATTGAAATCAGTTGTGACCTCTCATATAATCTGCGGCGTTCGCAGCACCCCTTGCTACGATGCAGGAAGTCGCAAGAGTAAAACTGGAAAGCGCGTGAACATGGCAGAATCGCTGAACCTTCAAATCCAACCCTGTCCGCATTGCGGAGACACCGGCTGGGAATTCGTCGAAGGCAAAGGCGTGCGCCCGTGTATCTGTAAAAAAGCGGCGCGTCTCGATCAGTTGCTCGCGCAAGCCAACATCCCCTCACGCTTCGCCCATTGCACGTTTGAAAATTTTGACGCCTACTGTCCGTCGCTACATCGCGCCTTGATGAATGCGCGTAAGTTTGTCGAAGAATACCCACTTGTCAACGTCGGCCTGCTGTTGCTGGGCAGTTGCGGCGTTGGCAAAACGCATTTAGCGGTAGCGGCACTCAAAGAAATCATCAAAAAGGGCATTCCTGGCCTGTTTTACGACTTCCGCGACTTGTTGAAAGAGATTCAAGACAGTTTCAATCCGAACACGCGGGCTTCAGAGTTAAGCATTCTTACTCCGGTTTTCGAAGCCGAAATCCTCGTCTTGGATGAACTCGGCGCGAGCAAGCCGACGGAATGGGTGCAAGAAACCATCACTCACATCATCAACAAGCGCTACAATGAAAAGAAGATCACCATCTTTACCTCAAACTACCTCGACATCCCCATCGGCACGCAGTACGCTGAAACCTTGACGGAACGTGTCGGCGTGCGGTTGCGCTCCCGCCTGCACGAGATGTGTCGCTTGACGCTGATGGAAAGCGACGACTATCGAGAGACCATCAAAAACCGACGCGGCAGCCGGTTCAGTCTCTAACCGGTTATGGTCGGCGACTGGTTCGTGATTGCACGTTACCTCTCAGCAAATTTTTGTGATAAAGCACTTCTGCAACGCTTAAACAGGTCGTACCGATAGGGCTCCTCAGAAAGGTGTAAGGGAAACCGAAGCCGCCACTTGTCATGCGCCACCGACCACGAATCAAGCTGCCAAGTTTCGGCGTTCATACTTCGATTGCCGGTGGGCTCGTCAATGCCGTCACGGCGGCAGTCGAAAAGGGGTGTGACGGCTTTCAAATCTTCGCGCGCAACCCGCGCGGTTGGACAGAGCGCTCGCTCTCAAGTGCGGAGATGCAAGCCTTCAAAGATGCGCGAGAACGCGCCGGATTGTGGCCACTGGCCATTCATTCTGTCTACCTCATCAACCTGGCAGCGCAAGACCCTTTTGTCTTGGCACGCTCGCGCGCCGCATTTCGAGACGAGATCAAACGCAGTCTCGAACTCGGAGCCGACTATCTGATTGTGCATCCCGGCAACCCCAAAACGGCCTCAGCAGATGCGGGAATTGCCACTGCGATTACTTCGATTCGAGAAGCCGCGCACGGCTTGAAAATGAACGGCCTGACGATTCTGATTGAAAATACTGCCGGACAAGGCTCTTCGATAGGCTGCACTTTCGAACAAGTGGCGGACTTGATCGTAGGATTGGATGGGCTGCCGGTCGGCGTCTGTATGGACACCGCACACACCTTTGCTGCGGGCTATGATCTCGCCTCCGAGTCTGGGTTTAAGAAGACAATCCGAGAGATCGGACGCACCTTCGGATTCAATCTCTTGAAACTGATTCACTGTAACGACTCGAAAGCGCCATTGCACTCGCGCGTAGACCGTCACGAGCACATCGGACTAGGCCACATCGGCCTTGAGGCCTTTCGCCGCCTGACCCATCACCCCAAGTTTCGCCGCCTGCCATTTATTCTGGAGACGCCGGTCAATGCAACGCGCGATGACGAAGGCAACCTCGCCATCATCCGCCAGTTGAGTCAGTAAACTCAACCAGCCTTTGCCTCTGTGATAGCTTTCCCTTGATAGGCCGGTGCGCTGTCTTGTTTCGCCGCGCACTTCGCCTTTACAATAGCGGCCATCCTCAAGCGCTTTGCGCAAGGAAACGGGTATGTCAGCCATGAGCGAAATCAATCGGCAAGCCGTTCCCGACGCCGAAAAAGATTACAAATGTTGACGCTATGAAATGGACGCGGACGGTTGATCGAAAAGTGCAGACCGAGGGGTTGTCGGATACAGAATTGCTGGCGCTGTTTCATCATGACCCGGTAGCGGCATGGGCGACCTTTATCGAACGCTTCGCCGATGTGATCTTTTCTTACCTGTGCCACCTCGGTTTCGATTATGACCGCGCGATGGAACAATTCGTCTACGTTTGCGAGAAGCTGTGTGAACAGGATTTTCGTCGCCTCAAAACCGTGCGCTATGCCGGACAGCACGGCGATTTGACACCTTGGTTGCGCGCCGTCGTGAAAAATCTATCGGTCAACTGGCTGTGGTCTGTCGAAGGCCGAAAGCGGCTCCTCAAACCTATCGCCCGTTTGCCGTTGCGCGAACAGCGCATCTTCGAACTCTATTTTTGGAAGGGGCTGACGCCCGCAGCGATTAGCCAGCAGCTTCAACTCGAACATCACGACCTCGATGTCAGCGACGTGCTCGAAGCGCTCGAAACCATCTTTTCGCAACTCAGTCAAAAGAAACTTTGGCGACTGTTGAGCAATCTGTCGCGCTTGCACGGCGAGGTTTCGCTCGACGAAATCAATGAAGAGAACGGCTTCGGCATTCAAATCTCCGACGACCGCCGCAGCCCGGAAGCCGAGTTGCTTGCCAAAGAGACGGATCTGCGTCTGGCTGAAGCGCTGGCGAAGCTGACCGCCAGAGAACGGTTGATCGTTCAACTGCGCTATGAAGACGGCAGAGCCGTCAAAGAGATTGCTGAGATTTTACGGCTCACAGAGTCGGAAGTAAAAGGCACGCTCCAATCCGCTTTGCGCGGCTTGCGACGCATCTTGAAATAACCTGCGCCGCCAGCCGAATTTTGTCTGTTGCCATGAAGTAGAGAGGCGCTTTATGTCATCGGGTGAATGTCTGACCAAAGAAGAACTCCATCTCTTTTTGACGGTAGAGTTGCCGTCTGCCGGGCGCGAGGTGACCGAAGCGCACCTGAGCCACTGTCACGCTTGCCGCCAGTTGCTCCTCCATCTCTACGAACAAGAGCAACCAGAATTGGTCATCCATCCCGCGCCGCCTACCTTGAAAACCCGTGCGCTGGCATTGCCGAATCGAACAACGGCGCGGCGGCGACGCATCTTCGGACTGCGCCCGCAATGGGCAGGAGCGCTGGCGGCTGTGATCGTTACGATCATGTGCCTCACAGCTTTTTTGCTGATACGGGAGCGCGGCGCGCCACTTCCGGCGGACGATGTTTTGCGACAACAAGCGCCGACAGTTGCCGCACCACGACTGCTCAACCCCGAAGCCGGAGCGCAGATCGGCGGCACAGCCATAGAGTTTCGTTGGACAGCGGTCGAAGGCGTGACAACTTATCGCTTCTTTCTGCTCAGTGATACCGGCGACATCGTTTGGCAAGCGGCCACAACGGAAGCGCGGGTGCGCATACGATCCGACGAAGTGCGATGGGAAGAGCGAAAGCCCTATTTTTGGTACGTCAATGCGAAAGCGGCGGATGGGATGACTGCCGATTCGGAGATGCGAAGATTCGTTTATCGCCTCAGATGAGCAGACACCGAAAAATGATCTGGCTGTTGCGGCTCGTGGCGCTGGCGATGTTCGTCCTCGTGGTAACGATGGCGCGTCAACCGCTGGCCAACTACTTCTTTGCGCGCGGTCAACAGGCTCGGCAAGCCTGGCAACTGGAAGCCGCCATAAGCAATTTCGACTGGGCATTGCGAGTGCAAAGCGATTTCGTCGCAGTACGTTTCGAGAAAGCGTTGGCGCTGCAACTACGTGGCGATTTTCTCACCGCGCGCCGCCAACTCGATTGGCTGGCCGCCGTGCGCACGGAAGACCGCCATTGGCAAGCCCGTCTGCTGCAAGCCATCGGCGTCAATCAGTTCCATTCGAATGAAGCCGATGCGGCCATTGAAACGTATCAGCAGAGCCTTGCGCTGGCGAAAGAACTGAATGATGTCCGACTCGAAGCGGCGGCGCGGGTGGGACTGGGTCGCGCTCTCTATCACCTCAAAGGCCAATCCGATCTTGCGTTGGCGTATCTGCAAGAGGCTTTGCAACAAGCCCGCGCCAGCGGCGACGAGTTGATCGAAGCCGACGCCCTGCGCCACACGGGCGTTGTCTATTGGTGGTTCAAAGGTGAACTTCATCGCCCGCTGACCGACTACTATCAACCGGCGCTCGACCTCTACCGGCGACATAACGACCTGCACAGCGTTGCCATTATGCTGTGCAACATCGGCTTGATTCATTCTCAAAAAGGCGACCTCTTCCAATCGCTTCAGTATCAAAACGAAAGCCTCGATCTCAAACAGCGGATCGGTGATTTGGCAGGGCTGTGCGATTCCTATAGCTTTCTCGGCAATCTCTATAGCGGGTTGGGAAACTATCGCAAAGCGCGCGAGTATTACGTGCGCAGCTTCGACCTCAGTCGTCGTATCGGCTACCCTTTGGCCGCCAACGAAGAAGAGATGCTGGCTGATATTCATTTGAAACTCGGCGACACAGACGAAGCCATCGCCGTGTTGCAGCGCCGCTCACAGCCCCAAACCGAGAATCCCTTTCAAGCCAAACGCTATCTCGGCCATCTGGCCTATTGTTACCTTCTCAAAGGCGAGTTGGAAACAGCGCGCAATCTGTTTGCGCGGGTGTTGGAGATCGAACAACAAGTCGGCGAGCCGGACGTACGTTCGACTTTGGTAACGACGACGTTTTTAGCCGAAACTCATGTTCAACTCGGCGAGCTTGAGCAAGCCGAACAACTCTTTCAACAGGCCGAAGCCCTAGGCGCGACAATCCCCGAAGAGCCGCGTTCGCTCGGTCATCAGGTGATGCTTGCGGAATTTTATGAGCGACAAAGCAAACATACAGAGGCCATCGGTTGTTTGCAGGAAGCCGCCGACCTGCTCGCACAACGTTTTCGCGCCAGCCAAACGATTCTTGTTAGCGGCCAGCATCGGCAACTCTATGAACGCATCTTTACCTTTTTGCTCGACCCGACGCGCCGCTCTGCCGCTGCACAGGGCACCAACCCGATGGCGGTCGAAGACGAACTGGCCTTTCGCTTTCTCGAACAATTGCGCTATAGCTCGTTCCGCGACCTCATCTTGCAACTGAGCGAAAAGCAGGCGCTCCCTCCCGCCGCGCGACAAGCCGAAGACGAAGCCCTCGCGCGCATCCGACAACTGGCGGAACGATTGCACCGCCGCGAGCGCGCAGAGTGGCGTCAACAATTGAAGCAGGCGTATGGCGAATATGAAGACCGGATTCTGAAATCGCAGCTTGCCGATTCGCGCTATCGGTTGTTGCGCCAAGCACAGCCTCTAACCCTCAGCGCCACGCAGCAACGACTCGACGCGACGACCGCGCTCGTCGAATACCTGTTTGCCGGTGAGCGCGTCTATGGTTTGGTGGTCACCCATTCAGCGGTTCGCAGCTTTGCCTTACCCGTGAGCCGCGTGAATCTGGCGGCGAAGGTGAAACTCCTGCGCTCGCTGATCTTCGCCAAAGAGCTATCCGCGCAAACCAACACCACCGTTGCGCCGATTGCAAACGAGGAAGAAAACGATTGGTTGCCGGTCGCCGAAGACCTGCGCCGTGCGCTCATCGAGCCGCTCGAACGAAGCGGCGCGATGCGCGGCATTGAGCGATTAGCCTTAATCCCCTTCGGCCCCTTGCAAGAGTTACCCTTTGCCGCGTTGGTGCGGCGTGACGCGCAGGGCGTGCGATTTTTAGTCGAAGACTACCTACTCTTTCGCTTGCCCTCAGCCAGCTATGTGACCCAAATCACGAAACGGGAGGAGCAGCCGACAATCAGAGCAACGGCAACCATGTTCAGTTTCGGCATCAATGAAACGAACGAGCCGGAATTACTGCCGCTGCGCTTTGCAGCAGTAGAAGCCGAAGCTGTCGCCCATCTGTTCAATGGCGAAGCGCGCATCAACGCCAATGCCAGCGAAGCGGAGTTTGTCCAGCGCGCTCCACAATTCACTCACCTGCATTTAGCAACCCATGCGGTTTCCGAGCCGCATATGCCGCTCCTATCCCGCCTCAAGTTGAGCGGCACGCGCGACGCCGATGGCAATCTGACGGTGCGCGAGGTGCTCGACATTCAGTTGCAAGCCGAACTCGTGACGCTCGGCGCTTGCCAAAGCGCCGCCAGCTTTTCGGCTAGCGGCGATGAAGGGAATGAGGCCAATCGTTTGGGTTTGATCGAAGCCTTTTTGCAAGCCGGAGCGCGTAGCGTCTTGGCCAGCCAACTGCCGATCAGCGACCGCCCGACAACCGAATTTATGAAGGCTTTCTATCAGCACTTGCGAACCCAAGATAAGGTCACGGCGCTGGCCAATACGCAAAGAGCCTTGCTCAGAGGCGACTTGGTCTATCCGGAAAATGGCCATCTTCACCGCTTGACCCACCCACGTTATTGGGCGTCGTTCATTTTAGTCGGCGATCCCCACTAACTTTTTTTCCGCCTTACAAAATTGTCTGTTGTAGGTGATTGAACGCGATGCGCTCGAAGGATGAATGCCCCGAAACGCAGCCCTCAGATTGCGGCTGTGGATTCACAAAGGAGAAGGAAAAATGAGAAGCAAAAGAACGCTAGGCGCAGCTTGCGCGATGGCTTTGATCCTGTTCTGTGCAACCTTCACAAGCGCGCTGCCGTTTGGCACGGCAACCGCCAAAGGCACGGTTCCCAAGAAGGGAGCAAAAGAAGCCGAAGTGAAGAAGCAGACCGGAACCGGCACGATGGAGGTCACGCACGTTGAGGTGAAGGCGAAAGATGGAACTCCCAAGCGCGTCTCCTATACGGTCAAAGGCAATCAGACCACTTCGCCGACCGTCGTCTTCGATCCGGCATTGGTTGACGGCGATCAGGTGACGGTCACGCTAACGACTTCGCGGGGGACAACGTTCGAGTTGGGGTTGACGTTTAGCTGAGTTGAACGACGCGATTGGCAAGCAGACCAGGACGCCCGACGAGTCAGTCGGGCGCCTCCTGCGTGCGATCCAAGTTTTCGCAATCAGGAGAGAATATGAAAAGATGGGTGCTGCTCAACCGGCATTTGACCAAATGGTTTGGCGCGCGCTTGCTGATTCTGATGATAGCAATTGGATGGAGCGGGAGCGTTCTCCCCCGCGCTTCCGGTCAGCAGAGGGTGACGGCGTCGGCTCCCAAATTGCGCATCGCCGTGCAAGACTTGAGCGGTTCGGCTCTGAAATTTCAGACCACCGATCAAGAAAACATTTCAACCACGACTGTCGCTTTGCCGCCGCCTGCCGAATTTGCGCGCGGGTTGACAGAGATGTTGACTACGGCGCTGGTCGAAACCGAACGGTTCATCGTTTTGGAACGCGCGGCGATTGACAAAGTAACCGGCGAGCAGGATTTCGGCGCTTCGGGGCGAGTCAACCAAGAGACTGCCGCCGCAAGCGGAAAGATCATCGGCGCGCAATTGCTCATCACCGGCGACATCACCGAATTCACCTACAATCAGACAAGCGTCGGCGGCACATTCAAGCCCATCAAAATTCTCAAGGCCAAATCGGATCGGGTGACCGCTATGGTGGCGCTCGATCTGCGCTTGATTGATGCAGTGACCGGCGAAGTCGTCTTTTCTCGCCGCTCGGAAGGCAAAGCTTCGATGAGTGGAGCGAGCGCCGAATTGACACGCGGCAATCAGGAATTCAGCATCGGGGGCTTCAAAAACACGCCGCTCGGTCAGGCATCGCGCGAAGCCATTACCGGCGCAGTGACGGCCATTTTGTCATCCCTGAAAGAGGTCGCTTGGTCAGGCCGCATCGTTGATGTACGCGACGGATTGGTTTATATCAACGCAGGGGCAGAACAAGGCGTTCGCTCCGGCATGGAGTTCGAAGTGTATGCCCAACAACCGGCGCTCGTTGACCCGGACACCGGCAAAACGCTCGGTCAACCGGAGCGCAAAATCGGCGTGCTTCGCATTCAGTCGGTCGAAGACAAATATGCCGTCGCCGAAATCATCAGCGGCAGCGGCTTTGCGCGCAATCACTTGTTGCGCCTCAAAGGCCAAGCGGGAAAACCGTAATGCACAACCTTGCTGTGCCAACCCAATAAGGAGAATGCCGTGCGAAAGAACCGTATTTTGTTTGCCGTCTTGTGCGCGCTACTGATGGGATGTTCGCACGGACTCGACGCTGACTCGCATTCCGGCGCAGGTAGTACCGCCGCAGCAAACGCGGCTGCGCCTGACAAGAGCGCTGACAAAGCGGCAACACCGGCAATGACAGCTCTTGCCGGGTACGAGCCGCAGCAAAAACCGGAAGGCATCTACATTATCTTCGACGCTTCGGGTTCGATGATGGGGCAGTTGCCGGACAAATCGCGCAAGTTCACTGTCGCCAAACAGGTCTTGCAACAATTCGTCAGCGGCGATTTCACCGGCTACGAACTGGCGCTCAGAGTCTATGGCCATCGGCGCAAAGAGGATTGCACGGATTCGGAGATGCTGATTGGCTTCGAGCAAGCCGAAAAAGTCGTCGCCCGAATGAAGAGCGAGATTCAACGAATCAACGCGCTCGGCAGAACGCCAATCACCTACAGTTTGCAGGAAGCCTTGAAAGACTTCGGCGACCGCAGCGGCGAGATCATCCTCATCAGCGATGGCATCGAATCGTGCGATGCAGACCCTTGCGCGTTGGTGGGTGAATGGAAGAGCCGAAATGTCAAAATTCGGGTACACGTCGTCGGCTTCGGGTTGGCAGAAAAAGAGAAGGCTGCGCTTCGTTGCATTGCCGAGGCCGCCGGAACCGATTACCACGATGCCAATTCAGCAACGACGCTAGCCACAGAGTTGACCATCATTCACAAAAAAGCGGTTTCGCAGATGTTCGTTTTGCAGGGCAAAGATGAAGCCGGAAATCCGATGCGCGTGCGCGGCATCTTGTCGCGCGACGGGCAAGAGAAGTATCGCGTGACGAGTGATAGCGGAACGCGTATAGAAGCGGGCGAATACGTTTTGACGGCTGGCGTGATGACGGCCAATGGCAATCTCTACCGGCCTGTGACTCAGAGAGTGAAGGTTCAAGAAGCCGACGCCACAAAAGTTGAAGTGCAGGTCGTAACGCCGCCGCGCGTGCGCGCCAAATTCGTTGTCGAAGGCGAAGCGCAACGCGGCTCGCTGATTCGCGGCTATCAAAATGGCAAAGAGGTTCTCAGCTTTCGCCCGATTGATGAAGTCTATGTTGACGAAGGCAACTATGAGTTTCGCGCCAAACCCAATGCCGATAATGATCTGTCGGTGGCGGAGACGTTGCAGGCGGGCGACCGCAAAGAGATCGTCTTCGGCATGGCACAAACCGTACTCGTTACTGCGAAGATGCTGGCTTCGGGTTCGGGCATCTGGTTCCGCGAGAATCTGGAGCTATGGCAAAACGGCGTGAAGAAATATCAAGTGCATACGAGCAACGGCGCGCGCGTCTTACCCGGAACTTACGAACTGCGATTGCCGAATCGGTTGACCCCTTATAGCAAAGAGGGCATCGTCGTGACAACGGAAGCGAAGCAGCATTTCGACATTATTGTGCCGGTCGGGCAGGTGACCTTCATCTATCAAAAGGCCGATGGCAGCCGCGATAAAGATGACCGATGTTTCGTCAGCACGGAACCGGGCAATCAAGATGTCTTCACCAACGGCGGGCGCAAGTATCCCTTCACGCCGGGACGCTACAGCGTCAAAGGGTGGGCGCAAAAAGGCGCTTATGACCGCGTCGTCTTCACCGTCAAAGAAGGCGAAGACAAAGAGATCATCCTGCGCGCCAAGCGGTAGAGGCAGTAGATTTTGCCGATTGAGTTGATGCTAAGTAGCGTTAGTTCAAATTGAAGTTCTTATCGTCGGTTGTGATTCACAAATGTTGCTGCGTGAAAAGGTGAGAGTGTCAACTGAGCATCCCCTCTCTGCTCCCGGCTTAATAGGAGCGATTGGGCTGATTTTGAAGACCTTTCTTTCCACTGGATAGTTTGTCAGATTTGCCAACATCAATTCTTCTTCACGACCCTTTCGTCCGACGAAAAGCAACTTTCATTTGCCACTTTTGGAAGTTGCAGTCTATTATTCCTGCCATGAAATTTTCCAAGTCGTTATTACAGAAGCTCACCCTCCTCAATCCGCTGCTTGGCTGATCTCTGCAAGCGGTCGGCTTGCTTCGCGCACATCCTAACTTTAGTTGGCGTTTTATAACTTCACAGTCTTAGACAGGTGATGACCATGAAAGAGAAATATTTTCCTAAAGAAATTGAACAAAAATGGCAAAAACGTTGGGCGGATGAGAAGACCTTCGAAGTCACGGAAGACCCCTCTCGGGAAAAATTCTATTGTCTCGAAATGCTGGCCTACACCTCCGGGCGGGCGCACATCGGGCACATCAGCAACTATTCCATCGGGGATGCTCTGTCGTGGTACAAACGCTTGCGCGGTTTCAATGTCTTGCACCCCTTCGGGTGGGATGCGTTCGGGCAACCTGCCGAAACCGCCGCGATCAAAGACGGAACCGACCCCGAAGTCTTCACACGCGACGCTATCGCTACAATGAAAGCACAATTGCTGCGTGTCGGCATCAGCTATGATTGGTCGCGCGAAGTCGCCACCTGCGACCCGGAATACTACAAATGGAATCAGTGGTTCTTCACGCAGATGTTTCGGCGCGGCATGCTCTATCGCAAACTCTCGCCGGTGAATTGGTGTCCGAAGGAGAATATCTCGTTATCGAATGAGCAGGCGTCCGGCGGCGCGTGTTGGCGCTGTGGCACGCCGGTCATTCAAAAAGAGTTGATGCAATGGTTCGCGCGCATCACCGATTATGCGGGCGAGTTGCTCGATTGTTTAGAGCAACTGGAAGGCAAATGGCCGGAGCGCGTTGTCACCATGCAGCGCGAATGGATCGGGCGTTCGCGCGGCGCGCACGTCGAGTTCAAAATTGCCGACTCTGATGATACGGTCACCGTCTTTACGACACGCATTGATACGATCTATGGCGCGAATACCCTCATACTCGCGCCGGAGCATGGATTGGTCGAAAAGTTGATCGCGGGTACAGAACAGCAAGAGGCGGTAGCAACATTCGTCGGACGATTGAAGAATGAGAACCGCTCGGCGCGCACTATTGGCGAGATGGAGAAGGAAGGCATCTTCACAGGGCGTTATGCCATCAATCCGTTCAATGGCGAAGCGTTGCCCATCTGGGTCGCCAACTTCGTTCTGATCGAGTATGGCACAGGCGCGGTGATGGCTGTGCCTGCGGGCGATCAGCGCGATTTCGAATTTTCGCGGAAATACAACCTGCCGTTTCGGCAGATCAAACTCGATGCCGACGGGCGCGAGATTCCGACCCACGAGATGGACGCGCCCAATGAAAGTTGGTCGGTGACGGTCAACACCGGAGAATGGAGCGGGCTACCGTCCGAAGTGGCCAATGAACAGATGACCGGGTATGCCGAAGCGCAGGGTTTTGGCAAAGCGGCGATCACCTATCGGCTGCGCGATTGGGGGATTTCGCGGCAACGCTATTGGGGCACGCCCGTACCGATGATTCATTGCCCGAACTGCGGGGCCGTGCCGGTGCCGGATGAAGAGTTGCCGGTCATCTTACCGAAAGGCGTAAATTTGAATGTGACGGACGGGTCGCCGCTCGATCACGTTCCCGAATACGTCAACATCAACTGCCCGGCCTGCGGAGGGGCAGCGCGACGCGATACCGATACGATGGACACCTTCGTTGATTCGAATTGGTATTACTTCCGCTACTGTGACCCGCACAACGACAAGCAACCATTCGACCCGCAACGGGTCGCATACTGGATGCCGGTTGAGCAGTACATCGGCGGCATCGAACATGCGGTATTGCATTTGATCTATACGCGCTACTGGAACAAGGTGATGCGCGATATGGGGTTGGTCAGTTTCGATGAGCCGGTCACGCGCTTGTTGACGCAAGGCATGGTCTGCAAAGAGAGTTATCAATGCCCAACTCATGACTGGCTCTTCCCCGAAGAGGTGACGGCAGAGAAGACCTGCAAATTCTGCGGCACGCCGGTCATCATCGGGCGCACGGAGAAGATGTCGAAATCGAAGAAGAATGCGGTTGATCCGATTGAAATGATCGAGATTCACGGCGCGGATGCGTTGCGCTTGTTCGTCCTCTTTGCCGGGCCTCCAGAAAAGGATAAAGAGTGGTCGGATTCGGGCTTTGACGGCGCTGCGCGATTTTTGCAGCGTGTCTGGCGCATCGTTCACAAATGGCAAAATCGGATTGTCGAATCCAGTGCCAGCCCGTTGCCTTTGCCCGAAGTGTTGAGCAACGCGCAGCGGCAGTTGCGTCGCCGCACGCATCAACTGGTTCGCGCGATTACGGAAAACTTCGAAGTGCGTCTGCACCTGAACACCTGCATCTCGTCATTGATGGAGTTGACCAACGAGGCATATGCCTTCGATCAGGCGGCAGAGAAAGAGAGCGTCAGCCAAACCGACGTGCAAGTCATGAAAGAGGCTCTGGAAGCCTTAATCCGCATGCTCGCGCCGTTTGCTCCGCACATTGCAGAAGAGATGTGGGAGGCTTTCGGGCACAGCGACAGTTTGGCAAAGGCTGTCTGGCCTACCTACAGCAATGAGTTGGCGCGCGACGAAGAGATTGAAGTGGCCGTGCAGATCAATGGGAAATTGCGGAGTCGTATCTTCGCTTCGCCGGAAGCAAGCGAAGATGACCTCAAACAGGCTGCGTTGGCGGATGAGAAGGTGCAGTTGGCGGCGGCAGGGCGCGACATTGCCAAAGTCATCGTCGTGCCGCGCAAGTTGGTCAACATCGTTGTGAAATGAGCTGATTCGATTGATGAAGGCTTGGCGTTTGCTAGGCGCTGTTCCGAACGCTAAGCCTCTTTCATTGCCAAGCAATAAGTGCCTTTCGCAGGGTGAATGATGCCAGCCCTCAACCTTGCTTGAGTCCGTCAGAATTACAATTTCCATGAAAGAATTCCTTCAATCTGACTGAACCTGACGGGACGGTTGAACCGATGTGAGCTCCTCTTTCCCCACTAAATTATGAAAAAAGTTTGTATGCTTCTCGTACAACTTTGACTGCTTGCTTTCCCAAAGTGGAGGTTTCAGTCATTTTTTTGAGGTCAATGCCACCGATTCGGTTTAGAGAGGGAGCGTCCAATTGTCGCCGCAAGCCAACTCCTCCCTCAGGTCAATAGTTTGGCACGGCTATTGTTATATTAAAAGCGCCTTACAACGGACTTAGGGAGAAAAGAACCCAATCAATCAATGCGAATTACGCAAAAAAGCGCTCAACATGAAAATCGTTAAGCCTGAGGTCAAGCATACAATGAGGACATCAAAACAATTTATCGGGGTGTTTCTAATCGCCCTCCTCACCTGTCTATCCTTCGGTATCACCTTCGAGGATCGCTTCCGCGCCCAAGCCGGTGAGGTTGTTGGTACGGCAGGGGTCGAGAATCTGGAGAAAGTTTCTGCCGATTTGGAGGAGATCGCCAACGATCCGGCACGGGCTGAGGTGCATGGGTTAATGAATTACACGGATGGCGATTTGGTTCCGGTCATTGTGCAGACGCCGAAGAAGGCCAAAAAGAAACTCCTCAAAGCGATCATTAAGGCCGGGGGCATCGTCGGCGAATCCTACAACAACATTGATGCCACCCCGGTGCGCCTGCCTGCGCGGTTGGCCAAAGAGTTTGCCCGTCGCAATGACGTGAGTTTTATCTCGCTGGATCGTCCGACTCGCTCGACCGGGCATTTGGAGGTAACGACGGGGGTCGAGTTGGCGAGAAACCTGGGTTCCGGCACGACGCTCGACGGCTCGAACATTGGCATCGCCATTCTCGATTCGGGGATCCGCCCAACCCATCAATCGTTTGCTGGCCGAATCATCTATCAACAGGATTTCACAGGCAACAACAACACGGATGATCTGTATGGACACGGAACGCACGTAGCCGGTGTCGCAGCAGGCAACGGCAACATTGCCAGTGGCGCTTATCGAGGGATGGCGCCGAATGCCAATATTCTCAATCTCAAAGTGCTGGATGGTCTGGGAGCCGGAATCGTCTCGAATGCGATTGCAGCGATTGATTGGTGCATTACGAATAAAGCTACTTATAACATTCGCGTTATGAACCTCAGCCTCGGAGCGACTGCCGTATCCTCCTATGTCAACGACCCGCTCTGCCAAGCTGTGCGCCGCGCCTTCAATGCGGGCATCGTTGTGGTCTGTGCAGCGGGCAATCGCGGCAAAGATACCAACGGGAGTAAAGTGTACGGGTCAATCAGTTCGCCGGGCATCGAGCCGAGCGCGATTACGGTGGGCGCAGCCAACACCTTTGGCAGCAATTCGCGTTCAGATGATGAAGTTACCACTTTCAGTTCACGCGGCCCGACGCGCGGCTACACCACCAGTTCGTCAGGCACAAAGAAATATGACAACCTTATCAAGCCGGACATCGTCGCCCCCGGCAATAAGATCATTTCGTCATTGGCCAGCAATTCGAAGTTGGTTACCGATACGCCATCGCTGAAGGTGAATGTATCGAGTAATTCGGATCGCAATATGATGCGGATGAGCGGCACGTCTGTGGCTGCGCCCGTCGTCGCAGGGGCTGCCGTGCTAGTCATTCAACGAAATCCGAATCTCACCCCCAGTATGGTCAAGGCGGTGCTGGAATACACGGCGCAACGATTACGCCACTTCTCGAACTTCGAGCAGGGCGCAGGGATGATCAATGTCGAAGGGGCTGTTCGCTTGGCCGGAGCGATTCGCACGGATCTGGCAGAGCGTGTGAAGGGTGATTCTTTGTTGCAATCCGGCGTCAGTTTAACGCGCATCAGCACCATTAACGGGCAGTCTTTCAATTGGGGCAGGGTGCTGATTCAAAAATGGAATCACATTCGCGGCGATTCGCTGAGTACGACCTATCAAGGCATCTATAACTCCGGCGTGTTGTTGTCGGATGGGGTAATTGTGGTTGGCGGCGTGTTATTGGCGGATGGCACATTGCTCTCCAGTGGGATATTGCTCTCCAATGGGGTGTTGCTCGCTGATACGGTGGGAGATGATTGGGATAGCGGGACGGTCGTGAGTTCCGGCGTCCTGCTGTCTGACGGTGTCTTACTGTCTGATGGGGTTTTGCTTGCCGATGGCGTGTTGTTATCGGATAGCATTTTACCCGGTATTGTCGGTAAATCGGTTTCGGGTACGGGCGACGATACCGATCAAATGGATTCGGTTACCGAATAAGCATCTTAAGGGTCAAGAGAAAAAAGAGACAAATTACAGGGGATAGGTATTAAGTAACGAAAGGCAACCCTGATGCAATCACTGGCTGGGATCAAACAAAACAATCAAGAGACAAGCATCAGAGAGAAGATGCGCGGGCCGGTCTCCTTGCACAAGCTGACAGCGAAAGAGGAACCGGAGGTGCTCGATTATTTACAGGCACGACCGGCACATACTTTCGGACTGGTTGGTTTCATTCGAACCAACGGCTTGGTCAGCCCGCACAATCGCGGCGATTTTTATGGCTGCCGCAACGCAACGGGAGAATTGATTGGCGTCGCCTTGATCGGGCGGCACGTTTTGATCGAGACGCAATGCGCGACGGCGCTCAGGGCCTTTGCCCACCTCGCACAAACGCGCACAGACCTCTTCATGATGCTCGGCGAGCCAGAGGTTGTGGAGGCGTTTTGGCAGGAGTATTCGGCGGGCGGGCAAGCGATTCGCCGTTATTGTCGAGAGTTGCTGATGGAGCAACGGTGGCCGGTTGCGGTCTGTCAAGCGGTCAGCCAATTGCGCCAAGCAACGCTTGCCGATCTGGATCAAATCGTTCCAGCGCATGCCCAAGCGGCGTTTGAAGAAAGCGGCGTCAATCCCCTTGAGGTTGATGCGGATGGATTTCGCCAACGCTGCGCACGGCGCATCGAAAAGGGCAAGACTTGGGTGTTGATCGAAGACGGAAAACTGCTATTCAAAGCCGATGTCGTCACCGATTCGCCCAAAATCATCTACCTTGAAGGCATCTGGGTTGACCCGGATGAGCGCGGCAAAGGGTATGCCTCGCGCTGTCTGTCGCAGCTAAACGCAAACTTTTTACAGCGTACTCAAGCGGTCTGCATCTTGGTGAATGAGAGGCTTACGGCTGCCCAAACCTTCTATGGAAAAGTCGGTTTCAAACTTGTCGCCTATTACGACACCATCTTTTTTGTACAGGACGAAGCGCACGATTCGTGACGCAGAGAGGAAACGAATGGAGATAAGCGAAGGGAGCCATCCGTGCTCCCTTTTTCTTTTCCCTGCCTTTCTATTGCCTAACTGGCGATTCGCTGGCATGATGACCGCGTGTCTGAGGTCAGACAGTCACGAAACCCCAGTCACACAATTGCCCCTTCAATAAAAGAACCAGATCAACGGCAAAATCACCTCACACCGTCCGTATCATAACAATTGTCAAAGCCTCACAACCGGCTCTTGCCCTGAAGCCGTAACGGTCAGCAGTCCATAAAACTGTTTCGTCACCGATCACCACCGAGAGCAACGGCACGCGCCGACGGCTTTCGAGAGGAGGAATTGCCTTATGCTTACCTATGACCAAGCCGCTCTCCTGTTGCGGCGAGTCGGCTTTGGCGGCAACGCCGAAGAGATCAATGATCTGGTTGCCAGAGGCCGCGAAGGAGCGGTCGATTTTCTGATTAACTATAACCAGATTGATAATTCGAAGATGGAGGATTTATTTGACGAGAGTTTCGATCTCTCCGACCCGCGCGACGGCGAGCGATTCAATCGCGGCGAGATTACGCGCTGGTGGACATCGCGCATGGTGCTGTCGCGGCGACAGTTTGAAGAGAAGATGGTGCTGTTTTGGCATAACCATTTCGCGACCTCGAATCAAAAGGTCGAAGATGTGTTGATGTACAAACAGAACCTCACTTTTCGCAAACACGCGCTCGACAAGTTTGACAACCTGTTGCTGAAGATGGCGAAAGACCCGGCCATGCTCATCTGGCTGGATGGCGTGACCAATGTGAAAGATGCGCCGAATGAAAATTTCGGTCGTGAACTGCTGGAACTCTTCACTATGGGGATTCACGATGTCGTCACCGGCGCGCGAAACTACAGCGAGCGCGATGTGCAAGAGATCGCGCGCACCTTTACCGGATGGAGTTTCTCCGCGCCGCAGGAAGATAATCCGGACGCCTTCGATTACAGTTTCTTTCAAGAGAACGATCAGCACGACTTCGGCCCGAAAACGATCTTCGGACGCACCGCGAATTTCGAGGGCGAGGATGTGATTCAACTCGTAGCGGCGAGCCGTTCGACGGCGCGGTTTCTGGTCAAAAAACTCTTCGCCTTCTTTGTCTACCCGCTCACCGATAGCAGCACGGACAAAGCGACCATTGAAAAGTTCGCGGATGTCTATATGAATCGCAATCACTCGATCAAAGAGTTGGTGCGCGCCATCTTCTCCTCCGATGAAATGTTTAGCGACCGCGCTGTCAATGGGTTGATCAAACAGCCTCTCGATCTGGTCATTGCGCCGCTCCGCATGTTGGGCGCGGAGTTTCGCCCCGGGACCTTTGACAATCACGAACCGGCGCACATTCTTTGGTATGCCTCAACCGAGTTAGGGCAAGAAATCTTTGCCCCGCCCGATGTTTTCGGCTGGCGATTGAATGCGGGATGGATCAATACGGCGGCGATGCTCAACCGTTTTACCTGGGCGAATTTTGTGGCGACAGCGCGTCCGAATGAAGAGAACCTCGGGGTAATCTTGAGCAACGAAAGGCTGAAGAAATTCACCAAGAAGAATGTCAAAAAGACGGTGAAAAAGTTGCTGACGGCT
The DNA here is from genome assembly GCA_964468725.1 of uncultured Clostridia bacterium. GTDB lineage: Bacteria > Acidobacteriota > Blastocatellia > UBA7656 > UBA7656 > CAYXVU01. Next base: position 10,412 of record CAYXVU010000038.1, on the reverse strand, counting down.
TTAGGCCCGCTAAAAGTTGAGGCGGCCACCACCAATGCGCTGATGGCATATCTGGAGACGGATGATGAGGGCAACCGCGTGGAATTCAAAGGCAACAACGAGGATATTGATAAGAAAGTGCGCGGCCTCGTGCATTTAATTATGAGCCTTGCGGAATTTCAGGTGAACTAAGGAAAGGAAAGAGCCATGAAAAGACGACAATTTATCAAACTCAGCGCCGGAGCCGTCTCTCTCGGAGTCGTGATGCCCAGTCTGTTATTGCGCCAAGCGCGGGCGCAGTCGGCAGCCAATCGGAAACTGGTCATCATTCAGCTTTCCGGCGGCAATGACGGAACGAATACGGTCATCCCCTACACCGACAGCAACTATCGCAGGCTCCGACCCAACATCGGTTTCACCGAAAACCAATTGCAAGCGACACGGCTCTCTGATCGGTTCGCTCTGCACCCTTCAATGGGGCAACTCAAAGGGCTTTACGATCAAGGCAAAGTCGCTGTCATCTTGGGAGCCGGTTACCCGAATTCGACGCTATCGCATTTCGAAGCTATGGAGGTATGGCAGACCGGCGACCCTTCAGTAAGCTCGCGCACGGGCTGGATCGGCAAGTATGCGGATGTCGCCTATGTTACGCAAAGCGGCCTGCCCGCAGCCTCGTTTGGTGGCAGTCTGCCGCGCGCTTTCGTTTCGTCGAATGTGGTGATTCCCAACATCTACAACTTTGACTTGTATGATTTCATCACCGATTTCCACCATTATGGCGATCACCAAAATCAACGCCGCGTCTTCACTGATGCCGCGCGGCGCACCTTTCCGCAGGGCAGTTTTTTACAGGCGGTGAATGCCACAACGCTGGCCTCGATTGAAGGCGCGGAGCGGGTGCAAAACGCCGTTCGGTCATACAACTCAACGGTTGAATATCCGGACAACAATCCGCTGGCGGGCGGCTTGCGAATGGCGGCGCAAATTTTGGCGACATTGCCCGAAGCGTCCATCGCGCACGTTGAGATGGGCGGCTTTGATACCCACGCCGATCAGATCGAAAAGGAGGGCTTGAATCGCTTGACCGGATCGCACGCAACATTGCTCGAATGGTTTTCCGAAGCGGTCAAAGCCTTCTATGATGATATGCAAGCGCACGGCTTAACCGATGTAGTGGTGTTGCAGTGGTCGGAATTCGGTCGTCGCCCGGAAGAGAATGGCTCCATCGGCACCGATCACAGCACCTCAAGCTGCATGTTCGTCGTCGGCAACCGCGTGAAGGGCGGCCTGTATGGCCAACAGCCTTCGTTAGCAGAAGCCGATTTGGATGATGGCGGCAACCCAAAACATCATGTGGATTTTCGTGAAGTCTACGCGACGATACTGGATAAGTGGCTGCTTGCCGATTCGCGCGCAATTTTAGGCGCGGCATATCCGAACGTCGGCTTTTTGTGAAGACTCGGCGTAGCTCAGCATATTCAGGCCGTTATCACAAAAGCGCGGAGAGAGTCGGAACTCTCTCCGCGCTTTTTTTGTGAATCCCAGGCTGTCGTTGTCCGGGAAAGGCGTTCGCTCTCCTTATCGCCATCTACTTCCGATGATTGCCAGACCCGTAGGGTAAGGCTAATATCAGGTTGTCATGTCGAAATCGCTCGTCTTTGCGCTCTCGTTCGCCTTGCTCTTTGATGTGTGCGGATATAAACGTTCCGGCAAAGGGAAGAGCTTACCCGCAGACATCAAAACCATTGCTATCCCCATCTTTCAAAATACCAGCCTCAAATATCGCGTCGAGCAGCGGTTCACCAGCGCCGTTATCGAAGAGGCGCTCAAACGCCAACGCGCCTTGCGCGTCACGACCAACCCGGACGACGCCGACGCCGTGCTGACCGGCGACATTCGCAGCTTCAGCGCGCGCGGCACCATCCTCGATGCGCAAGGGCGCACACGCGTGTGGGATGTCCGCATCATCGTCAGTGTTACGGTGCGCGATCAGATACGCAAACGGATCATTTACAATAACCCGCGCATGATTTTCGAAGGCGAGTATGAGCTATCGGATGATCCGCAATCTTTCTTCAACGAAGAGAATCCGGCGGTTGAGCGCATCGCCAAAGATTTCGCGCAAACCATCATCTCGACCATTTTGGAAGGCCAGTGAGCAAAAGCACGAAAAAGAAGCTCGACGGTTTAACCTTTGAAGAATTGCGCCGCCAAATCAAAGAGCGACGCCTTGACCCGCTCTATTTGCTGACTGGCGCAGAAGAGTATTTGCATGACCGCACGCTCAAGCAGTTTTACGGCACGCTGGACGATGCCGGACGCCTCTTCAACGTCTCTCTCTTTACCATTGGCAGCGAGGTTGCAACCGGAGGGGCAAAAGCGACAGCGGCGATGGCAATTGATGCGGCCAATCAGATGCCCATGATGGCCGAACGTCGCATCATCGTCATTCGGGATTTCGATAAGATCAGAGAAGAAGAGCAGGAACGTCTCTTCGATTACCTCAAACGCCCGGCTCCAACCGCGACAGTAATCTTTCAATCCCCTTCCCTTGACCAGCGGCGCAAAATCACCGCAGCCCTGTTGAAACATTGCACGGTTGTCGTGTTGGAGCAGCTCAACGATCAGCAAGCGATGCGTTGGGCGGAACAGTTTTTGAAGAATCGAAATTGCAGCATTGATCCGAATGCGCTGGGGCAGTTGATCGGGCTGGTGGGCACGAAGTTGATGCGGTTGGCGAACGAACTCGAAAAACTCGCTGCTTATGCGGGCGGCGGCATTATCAACCATTCGACGGTTGATCTGCTGATTCCGCGCGCCCGCGAGCACACGAGTTTCGAATTGTGGGATGCAATTTTGGAACGCGACCGCAAACGCGCATTGCGATTGGTTGACCGCTTATTGAAGGACGGCACCGAGCCGGTGATGATCGTCGGAGCGCTCGGCGGACTGTATCGGCGCTTGTTGGCGGCAAAGGACTTGATGGTGCGCGGCGCGCCCTCCGCAGAGGTCATGAAGGCCACCGGCCAATATGGAAACCGCGCCAAATTCTTTCACGCCCGCGTGCTTAGAACCCCGCGCGAAGAGATCGTTCACGGCATTCGTCGCCTCAGCGAGGTTGATCGCGCCATCAAAAATTCCGAAGCCACACCACGATTGCAGATCGAATTTCTGGTTAGTGAATTGACTTTGCCCGATAGTTACCGCTGGGGTATATTCCACTGACAACGCTGAGGACTGCGGACGGGGGACTAAGTTATCAGCAGACCGATTGTCTCCCCCTTTACACCTTAGCTCTTTGATTGCAGGGGAGGAGAAAGATGCCGATATTTGCACACGAAGAGAATCCGTTAAGCGAAACCGAATGGGAAAATATCAAAAACGTGATCATTGATGTGGCGCGACGCAAGTTGGTCGGTCGGCGCATCGTTGATCTGCACGGGCCCTTAGGGCCGGGCGTGCAAACCATTGTACACGACCATTTTTCCGGCACGACCAAAGGGCGCGTCGGATTGCTCGGCGAAGAAGAGTCCGACCCCATTCGCTCGGTGCGACGTGAAAGCGGCATCATTCCGCTGATCTACAAAGATTTCATCGTTCACTGGCGCGATATGGAGACCGCCAGGCAGACCGGCGCGCCGCTCGATGTTTCGGCTGCCGCAGGGGCTGCGGCCTTTTGTGCCGATGCCGAAGACGATTTGATCTTCAACGGCAATGCTGAGATGGGTTATGAAGGCTTGATGGTCGTCGAAGGTCGCCAAACGATGACGCGCCGCGATTGGAAAGAAGCGGGCAACGCCTTCAAGGACGTGGGAGAAGCGACGGAGATATTAGTGCAGGCCGGTTTCTATGGCCCTTTTGCTATGGTCGTCAGTCCCAAACTCTATACGGAAATGCACCACGTTCACCCCGGCACAGGCGTTTTGGAGATTGATCACATTCGCCAACTCATCACCGACGGGGTGTACCGCTCCTCTCTGATTCAAGACGGCTATGGGATGATCGTAGCGACCGGCACGCAAAATTTTGACCTTGCTGTGGCGCAGGATTTGACGGTCGCCTATTTAGGTGCGGATAACATGAACCATCCTTTCCGCGTCTTCGAATCGGTCTATTTGAGAATCAAGCGACACGGCTCGATTTGCACCCTTGAGCCTCCAGGAAGCAAGACGGCTAGAAAGCGATAACCTCACCTCATTTCATTTTTTATTCAAAGGAAGGTTACAAGCAATGAATGAAGAGAAGATTGGCCAATTACTCAATCAATTTGTCGCCGATCTCGGAGCCACTGCACACGCAGGCATGGTCGTCATTGGCGAAAATTTGGGTCTCTATAAAGCGATGGCGCAGGCCGGGGCGCTGACTTCGACCGAACTGGCTGCGCGCACGGACACGCATGAACGATACGTGCGCGAGTGGCTGCGGTCACAGGCAGCGGGCGGGTACATCGGATATGATGCGGAGGCGGACAAGTATTTTCTCTCCGAAGAGCAAGCCTTTATGTTGGCTGATGAAAAAAGTCCCGCCTACTTGCCCGGCGGTTTTTTGGTTGCCTTTGCGGCATTGCAAGCGGTGCCGAAGGTTGCTGAGTGCTTTCGCACGGGCGAAGGGTTAGGCTGGCACGAACACGATCACCGACTATTTCGCGGCACCGAACTCTTTTTCCGCACCAGCTATTCGGCCAACCTGGCCAGTGCATGGATACCGGCGCTCGACGGCGTCGAAGCGAAATTGCAAGCCGGAGCGAAGGTCGCCGATGTGGGCTGCGGGCTTGGCGCTTCTGCGATTCTAATGGCGCAGGCCTATCCGAACTCGACCTTCGTGGGATTTGATTATCATGACAAATCCATTGAGATAGCGCGCGAGCGAGCCAAAGAGGCAGGGGTTGCCGACCGCGCACGCTTCGAAGTCGCACGCGCCAAAGATTATCCGGGGACAGATTATGATATGGTTGCCTTCTTTGACTGCCTGCACGATATGGGCGACCCCGAAGGAGCCGCCGCACACGTTCGCCAATCGTTAGCCCCAAACGGCACATGGTTGATCGTTGAGCCCTATGCCAACGATCAGGTCAAAGATAATCTCAACCCGGTTGGGCGCATCTACTATTCGGTTTCAACTCTGGTCTGCACGCCTGCTTCTCTCTCTCAAGAAGTGGGGCTGGCATTGGGCGCGCAAGCTGGCGAAGCGCGACTACGCGCGGTTGCCGAGGCAGGCGGCTTCACGCAATTCCGCAGAGCGGCGGAGACACCTTTCAATCTCGTCTTCGAAGCGAAACCGTAACCGGAAGCGAGTCGCTAAAAAGAAACCGTTCGTCATCCATTACCCGAATGCACGTCAAGGCTTGCGAAGTCTTGATTTGCATTCGGGTAATTTACAGAAGAAAACGTCTGATTTCAGGATCGGTGTATGCGAAGCCCGAAAGAATACATCACCACCCTGCTCTTCGATTGGGATGGCACATTGTTCGATTCGGCGGAGGCGGGCTTTGCGGCGTTTGAAAAGACCTTTGCCGGAATGGGCGTAGCCTTCACCCGCGAATTTTATGAATCGCACTACTCGCCGAACTGGTACACGATCTATGAGCAGTTGAACATCCCGCGTGAGCAATGGCAGCGTGCTGATGAAGTATGGCTTGAACAGTACGGCAAACAACCCCCGCGTTTGGTGGAACAAGCGCGCGAGACGATCCGTGAGCTTCAGGGTCGAGGCTACCAATTGGGCATTGTCAGCAGCGGCAGCCGGAGCCGCATCTTCCGCGAACTGGATACCTTGGCATTGCGTTCGACTTTTGCGGTAGTAATCTGCAACGAAGACACCATAAACAAGAAGCCGCACCCGGAAGGGTTGGAGAAGGCGCTCAACCGTTTGCAGGCGGAGCGCGCAACCTGCGCGTATATCGGCGATGCGCCGGAAGACATCGAGATGGGAAAGAAGGCTGACCTGTTGACCATCGGCGTGCCGAGCGCATATCCGACGAAGACCCGACTGCTAAACGCGCAGCCAGACATTTTCTTGTCTTCTATCTGCGAGATACTTCTACATTTTTAATGACCGCGAGGATACGAATAAAAAGGAGAGGCCACAGTGGCCTCTCCTTTTGTCGTTGACTACCCAAAGCATTGAGCAGGCATGCCCTGAGTTTCCTATGCGCCCATGCCGTTGACGGCAGCCGTCAAGCGCGATTTATAGCGGGCGGCAGTGTTCTGGTGGATAACATTCTTCTGAATCGATTTATCAATAACCGAAACGGTCTGTTTCAGAACGGCCTGCGCCTCTGACCGATTGCCGCTGGCGATGACGGCGCGCAGCCGTTTGATCTGCGTGCGTAATTGGCTGCGATTGGCGCTATTGATCTCGTTGCGCTTCTTGGTCTGACGGATGCGCTTTTCTGCTGACTTATGATTTGCCATCGAATCTAACTCTCCTCTATACAGCGATGAAATTTCTCTCCGAAAAAGACGAACATAATAGCCAGCCGCACAAACTAGTGTCAAGACTTGAGGCAAATTTGCGCGCGGGCAAATCCCTGTTGAAGCGGGTCAACTGTTTCTGGTAAGAAGAGGGGCGCATTATCATCAAAAGCGAGGCAATTGCTATGATCAAACACGTCGTCTTCTTCAAATTCAAGCCCGAAATCGGAGCGGCTGAACGGGAGCAAGCACTCGCCGATTTGCGTGCTTTGCCGGAAAAGATCGAAGAGATTCGTGAGTTCCAAGTCGGCACTGATGTACTGCGCACGCCGCGTTCGTGGGATGCCGTGTTGGTCTCCGCCTTTGACAGTTTGGAGACGCTTGGCATCTATGCGCGTCACGAAGCGCACGCGCCTATCGTCGCGCGTTTCGCGGAGCTTTGCGCCGAAATCGGAGCGGTGGATTACGAATACCATCAAGAAGGTTAAAAGAAGAAGATCGAAAGTTGCGATTCGCTGAGCCGTTGTTTGCTGCGCCTTCGCAGCCTCGCGCCTCGGCGTTCTCGTTTCGGCTTCCAACTCACCGGCAACCGACGACCGTTCTCTACATAATTTCCCATGCCGAGTCATCGCGCAGAACGCGCGATACTAAGGCGGTGTGAACCCCGTGTCCGGTGCGTTCGGCTTCCACGTGGCCGAGAATCGGCATGCCAAACAGAGCCAGATCACCGATGATGTCGAGAATTTTATGGCGCACGAACTCATCGCCGTAGCGCAGCCCTTCACGATTCATCACGCCGCCTTCCGGCGTCAGAATGACGGCATTCTCTAATGACCCGCCGCGCGCCAGTCCCATGTTCCTCAGCGTCTCGATCTCCGACAAAAAGCCGAAGGTACGCGCCGATGCGATATGTCTGGCAAACTGCCCGTCGCTGATTTCCACCGCGCGGCGTTGCGCGCCGATCATCGGATGGGTGAAGTCAATCAGACAAGAGATCGAAAAAGTTTCCGCCGGACAGATGCTCATGCGGCGGTTGCCTTGTATCTCTTCGACCCGTTTGAGGATGCGAAGGTGTTGGCGGGGTTCTTCGAGTTCGACGATGCCCGCGCTTTCGATCAGTTCGAGGAAGGGTTCGGAACTGCCATCGAGGATGGGCACTTCGAGCGAATCAATCTCAATGATGCAGTTATCTACGTGACTGCCTGCCAGCGCAGCAAGCAGATGCTCAACCGTCGAAATCATCACCCCTTGCTTCATCAAGGTTGTCGCATAGCTGACCCGGGCAACGTATTGCGGCGCGGCGGGAATCTCGAAATGATTCAAGTCGGTTCGGCGAAAGACATAGCGCGTATAAGCCGGAGCGGGATGCAACCGTATGGTAACGGCTTCGCCTGTGTGCAGCCCGTGGCCGCTGGTGGTGACGGATTTTGCAAGCGTCGTCTGCTTTGTCAAAAATGGTTCTCCGTTCTTTTAGGATGCGGTCAGTCAACGCCTTTCTGAGCAAGGTGCATACCAGATTTGCGATGAGGTTACAGGCTCCAATTTTGAACAAAACGATGAGCCAAGCGGTACGCCGCGCAGCGAAATGTGGCAAAGTGGCGACAAGAGTGTGGACAGGCTTCATCTGGCGTTTGCCAAAGGCAGTCGGTAGAATGCTGCCGCTTGACCGCAAATTTTTTCCAGAGGATGGTATGAACGCCACTGCAAAGATCACCGTCGGCACAAAACATAGGGAACAAATCGTCGTCACCCGCGAGATGACGGTCGCGCATTTTCATGAAGAGATGCCGGAGGTCTTCGGCACGCCTATCATGATCTATCACATGGAAGTTACGGCTTCCTCGACCATTGAGCCTTTTTTACCGGATGGATGGGTGACGGTCGGCGTCGTCGTCAACATCAAACATTTGGCCGCTACGCCGGTTGGCGCAACCGTCAGCCTCACAGCCGAAGTCATCGCAGTTGACGACCAGACGATTACTTTCAAGGTCGAAGCCCACGATGGCGTTGATAAAATCGGCGAAGGGTTACACGTTCGCGCGCCCGTCGAGATGTCACGCTTTATGAAACGGGTTCAGGAAAAGACGGAACGCATGAAGCAGTAAACCGAAGGCGACAGATAAGATGAAGGGATGATGGAGTGAGCGAGAAACAGAGGAATGCAGAGAGATTGCGAGCGGCGGCCTTCTTATGCAGGCCATCCAACCCCTGCAAGTCGTAACCTGCAATCTTCAACTGGCCACCTTTGCCCTTTAACGGAAAAAGAGGCACACGTAATCGGCAACTGACAACCTACCTTGTCACTTATCACGCGGGCTGGTAGCTTTCCACTGAACGGAGGCGCAGGGGGCCTGGTGGTTCTCGCGGGCTTCAAACCCGTTGCGGGTCGGCGAGAGTCGGTCTGGGTGGGTTCGATTCCCACACGCCTCCGCCAAATTTTTTCGCTTGAGGGCTGTGAATGCAGGGCTGCATTCTCCGTTGAATTTTTGCCTTGCTCAACTCTCCGTCAGCACGCATCATCGAGCAAAGCAGAGCGAGACGTAACGCCCTTAACGAGATGACACGATGAACGAATCCGGCGATCAATCACTGAATCCTTCGGCCTCCACCCTCCATCCGCAAACTTCAGCCCGCCGTTCTGCGAAAGTAGCTTGCGTGCAGATTGATTGCGAGCTCGGCAATGTTGCAGCGAATCGGCAAAAGATCATTGAACGATTGCGCGTAGCAGCCGATGCCGGAGCGCAGTTAGCCATCTTTCCTGAAGCCGCCATCAGCGGCTACTGTTTCGATTCGTTTGCGGAAGCCGCGCAGTTTGCCGAACCGATTGATGGCGAATCGGCGCGCGCGCTGACCGCTGCTTGCAAAGAGACTGGCGCGCACGCCGTAGTCGGTTTCATCGAACGAGACGGGGATGATTGCTATAACGCGGCGATGTTGGTCGGGCCGGACGGCGTAGTGGGCAGCTATCGCAAAGTGCATCTGCCATATCTGGGGATGGATCGGTTTTTAACGCCCGGTAATCGCCCGTTCGAAGTCTTCACCTTGCCGTTTGGTAAGGTCGGCATTCTGATCTGTTACGATTCGAGCTTTCCCGAAGCGACGCGCGCTTTGAAGTTGTTAGGCGCGGAGTTGATTATCTTGCCGACCAACTGGCCAACCGGCGCGTGGCGCAACCCTGAGTTTGTGATGAATGCGCGCGCTTTGGAAAATCATATCAACTATGCGGCGACCAACCGCGTGGGCACGGAACGCGGTTGGCAATTCATCGGCAGAAGCCTGGTCGTGGATTACGAAGGCGATACGGTAGTCGAAGCCACCCGCCAGCAGGAAGAGATGCTGATGTGCGAAATTGATTTCGCCGGAGCCAATCAAAATCGGTTGGTGAATGTTGCAGGCTCGTATGAGATTGATCGTCTCGCTGACCGCCGACCGGAGTTTTACCGCCTGATCGTTGATGCTGATCCCGCAAGTTGAGAAGAGGTTGTCTAATGACTCGCAGACGATCTGGGGCATCCGGCAAGTTGACCTCACGACGTTCTGAAACCGCGCTACGCAGAAAACTATCCCGGCTCGCATACAACACACAACCGTTGGCGCAGCGGCGATGGTAACCGCAGCCGTCTGTGTCGGTTCAACATTGCCCGCCACATCGCTACTGAAAAAGGTAATCGAGTAGCTGCCCGCGCCGCTCAGGGTAAAAGGCTGGCTGTAGCTTCGCGCTTCGCCGTCGTTGATGGCATAGATGGTTGCCGCCACGCCGGACAAACCATCGTTCGCCGCCAGCGTAAACTGCGCCGCCCTCACAAAGTTTGACCAGCATTTCAAAACTCCAAGTGTATGACGCTCTTAGGAATTGACTCCATGGACATGCGCTGTGCGGTGGTCAATGTCAGCTTCAGCGTCTGCGGGCTGAGGCTTAATAATGTATCCAGAATGTTGACCTGCGTGTTGCTGAGGCTGAGCGTCAACTGCTGCAAGCCGGTCAGCGACTTCAGCACCTCTAGGCTGTTGACCGGCGTG
>CAYXVU010000037.1:0-35143 GCA_964468725.1 uncultured Clostridia bacterium | reverse complement strand
CGCGCCAGAGGACTTCGTAAATCCGCACGACTTCTTTCTTACCTTTGACCTTGACTTGACCCTCGCCGCTTGGGCGGACGGGGAAGTGATTGCCGATGGCGTCGAGGGTCGCTTGACTGATGATGATCTGTCCGGCTTGCGCCTCTTTTTCGAGGCGCGCGGCCAGATTCACCGCATCGCCAATGGCAGTGTAGTCGGTGCGTTCTTCCGAACCGATGTAGCCGACCGTCACCGTGCCGGTATTGATGCCGATGCCGATGGCGATGTCAGACAGCCCGACGGCGCGCAAGGCGTGATTGACTACTTCCATGCGTCGTTGCATAGCGACGGCTGCGGTCACCGCATGGGTTGCGGCATCGGCGCTGGCATAGGGCACGCCGAAGAGCGCCATCAGACCGTCGCCGATGTATTTGTCGAGCATGCCTTTGTGTTCGAAGACGATGGGCGCCATATCGGCGAAGTATTCGTTGAGCAAGCGAACGACGGTTTCAGGCGGCAGGTTTTCCGACATTGTGGTAAAGCCGCGAATGTCGGAAAAGAGCATGGTCACATTGGCGTTCGTGCCTCCCAGACTGATGGCTTCCGGGTTGGCCAGAATCTGATCAACAACGAACTTTGGCATAAAGCGCCCGTATTTGGCGCGCGCCAACTCTTCTTTGAGCAAGCGTTCGTGCGACATCGCATTGTCTACGGCGATAGAAGTGCCGCCCGCTATGGCGTTGAGCAAGTCGAGGTCATCCTCCGAAAAGGTCTGCACGAATTGCTGACAATCTACATAGATGACGCCTAAGAGGTCGTCTTTATTGAGCAGGGGTGCGCACATCACCGAATGGATGTTTTGCATGATGATAGATTTGGCCGACGCCAATCGTTCATCGGCTTGCGTGTCGAACGACAGCAACGAAACGCGTTCGGCGACAACGCGCTCGACAACCGTTTGCGAGACGCTGATTTCGCGCGCCGAGTTGCCGGTGGCGCTGTTGCTCGAAGAGGTGCGGCTGCGACGGCGAAAATCGGCAAGGAACGGTTCCAACTCGCCCGTAGCGGCATGCCTCAACAAGACGAGAAAGCGGTCGGCGGGCGTCAAACGAAAGAGCATCTCGCTTACTTTGAGGAAGATGTCTTCGAGTTTGAAGACCGAACCAAGAATGGCGTTCAGTTCATAAAGACGCGACAAGGTTTCGGCTTTGCGCCGCAAGGTTTCGATGTCGTCAAGGATGGTTTGCGAGGTCAGATTGACCATGGAGATCGAACTCTTATCGAGTTGCGGCAAACTCGAAAGCACTTCGCCCGGTTTGCGCAGCAGCACCGTGCTGCCGATCTTTTGACTGTCATAGCGGACGCTGAGCGACCCGAGAGAATCTTGATCCTTGTAAGCGAGATTGTACTTGCTGATGCGAAAGACATCGCCGGTGTTGAGAATCCGTTCGGTGATACGCTCTTCGTTGAGGTAGGTGCCGTTTGCGCTACCCAGATCAACCAGCATATGGCGGCTGCCGATGCGGCGCAAGATGGCATGCTCGCGTGACACTTGTCCGTCATCGAGCACCACATCATTACGATTGGCGGCGCGACCAATGCGCGTTTCATCACCGGTCATTTCGATTTCGAATGAGTGACCAGTTTCGGAATTGGTAACGATCAACTTCAAGGGCTTCTTCTCTCAAATCTAGGGTTGCGCGCCTGCACAACCGGGGCATCCGGCTCGCGGGTTACGAACCGGCGCGTGCGACGCCTACCATTGATATTCCCGATCCAGTTCGGCGACGCGAATTTGCGGGTTGTTGAGTTGACTCAACTGCCGTATGACATCATCACGGTTGGTCGGCTTGATGTGTACGGCATAGACTTCGACATCGCGTTGCAATTTCTCTAGCTCGCTGACCAGCAGGCGCGGTGTCAAGTGTTTGGAATCGGCTGCCAGTTTGGCGAGTTCGTCGGGGAATGAAATATCTACGAATACGGCCTTCAAATTTTCAATCGTCTTGCCGACCTCCCAGATTTCATCGGTGACGTAGGTATCGGAAGTAAAGAGGGCGGCGACGCTATCGCTGGCGACGATCAGTCCGGTTGTCGGAACGACGTGATTGACCGGAACCGGCGTCACTTGCAATCCGTCAATGCTGACGGTCGCCCCCGGCTCCAAAGTATAAAACTCCAACGTCGGTTTGCCATTCATCAAAGGGATGCGTTCGAAGTTCGGCCATACTTTATCGTTGAAAACGTGTTCGCGCAGGGTGGCGATGACTTCCGCCGTGCCATACACGGTTACCGGCCCATCCAAGCTGACGTAGGCCTCGGCGATGAATATGGGCAAAGACGCCGTGTGGTCGCTGTGGGTATGCGTAATGATGATATGGCGCACGACAGCCATCTCGGTCGGGTCTAAAGCAAAACCGAGACTGCCGCCATCAACCGAAACCCGATCATTGAGCAAAAAAGATGTCAGGCACTGAAGTTGTGACGGCTTTCCGGCAGTGCTTGGCAAAAGCCTGACTTTTAATCCCAAAGTATTTCTCCCGTGCCCATACTGCCTGATTTTTTCACCTATCTCAACGGGCGCGAGTGGCAACGTTCACAGGTCTGCGCATAGTCGTGACAGGTGAAGCAACTGCGCTGATTGAGTTGCGCCTGAAAGCGGTGGCCGCCGTTGACAAAGGCGTTCAACGGGTTGTGACTGCGCGGGCGCGTATTATGGCATCGAATGCACATATCCGACTGATGACAGGTGGCGCAGTTTTGCCGATTCATCGCCGCCATGCGTCCGTGCAAATCGTTGCGCCAGCGAATGGTGTGGGATTTCGGTTTCATCACTGCGTGGCATTCGTCGCAGCTACCACCGGCTGGCCGATAATTCTCTTCCGTGCGAAAGGCAGCCTCCATGCGGCGGCGCGGATCGGAAACGAATTCGTGACAGAAGGCGCACTTGGCTTCGGGGGCACGTGCCGCTTCGGCGTGGCGCGTGCGAAATGCTGCCGTGTGATCATAAGGACGTTCGGTCAAGGTGTGATTGCGCGGTTTGTTGCCACCCGTAATCTGGGTGTGACAGACCGAGCATTTATCAATGCGGTAGGCGGCGCTGGTGCGCCGTGATTCGTGGCAGATGGTGCAATCCCACATCGAAGGGATGTTGAGTTCCGCAACCGTCTCCTTTTCATCAATGCGCAGATGGCAGGTGTCGCAGGTGATGCCGACGTTGCGGCTGTCTTTCAGATGTTTGTCGTGCGAGAACTTCAAATCGCGCGCTTGATTGGTATTACCATAACCCTGTGGGTTAGAGGCATCCACTTGCCAGGCGGCGCGCGAGGGTCGCGCGATCTGCGCCCGCGCTGGGTCGGTGATAAAGCGGCGCACCTTTTTGTAACTCGGGTTGTTCTGCTCTTTTTGCAAGTGGCAACCGAGGCAGTCCTCATTTTTGGCATCGGCGGCAAGTCGCGGTTTGATGCCTTCGATGTCGTGACAGGTGGCGCACTCCTGATGGGCAGGGAAAGAGGACTTCTCGCCCTTGGCGTCAGGTTTGTGGCAGGTGTCGCATTGCACCCGCGCGCCGATCTTTTGCATGGCTGCGCCTTTGATATGGAGGTGCTGCTTGTGGGAAAAGTCGAACAAAATGGCGGTATTTTTATCGTAATTCGGATAGGCGCGCATACCCGGCATCTCGTTCTCTTTGACTTCGGTGTGGCAGACGGTGCAGAAGTCTTGTTTGACGGGTTTAGCGTCGAACCAGTCCTGATGGCACTTATTGCAAGAGTCGTGATACGGGCGCTTGAGGGTGACCGCGCCTTCGGCTGACGGTTGATGGCAATCGGTGCATTTGAGGTCTGCGCCAATCGTCAAGTGCTGATTGTGGCTGAAAGACTTCGCCTGTGCCGGTTGCGCTGTGGTTACGCGTTCCAACAGCCACAAAGATGCAGCCATTCCTAAGCAACCGATGAAGCCGGTGACGGCCAGCCATTTGAGCTTCGATGTCGTGATCGCTCTCATATCTTCGTGCCTTTCTCTAACTAGCGACTGAAATGCCATTCAAAGCGCACGCGGAAGCTTTGCGTGTAGTCAATGTCGGGATTGAAAAACGGCAACTCGTCATCAATGCCATACTCCAACAGCAGCCGATAGCCGCGCGCGATGCGCCACTTGATGCCGCCCGTAAAGCCGGTCGTGTCGAGTCCGTCGAGATCAATCAAGCGGCTCTGCAAATTCAAGCGACGATAAAAGAGGCCGCCTTCGACGGCCAGCCGATTATTGAAAAAGTTATATGCGGCATTGGCATAGATTTCGTGAAAACGGGTTTCGCCTTCGCGGCGAATGTCATCGAATTCGCGCGCTTGATCGGCGTTCGGACGACTCAGATTGCGATAGCGGTATTCGCCGCTCGCTTCAAAGGCCGAAGTCGGAAAGTAATCGGCGCTGATGCGATACTCTTGAAACGAATTGTCGAAGGGGCCGCGATCCTCTTTATCATTGACGTGGCGCACCCAAACGCTGCCGCCGACGCCAAACTTCTGACTCAGATTGTGATACACATCCAGATAAAATTGGGTGTAGGGATTAATCTCAAAGAGATTCAACCGCCCATTGCCGTTCTCCGGGTCGCCGGTCGGCGGTAGCGGAAAGAAGCGTCGCCGAATCTGATTCTCCGGGTTGCGCGCAAAGGTGCGATAGGTGTGGTCATAGATGAAGTCATCGCTCGACAGCTTTTGCAAAAAATTGAACGCCATCCGCGTATTCGCACCAGGCGGCAGGTAGTGCAACTCGAACCCCAAATCAACCGGCGAATCGTCTATCATAAAAAAGTTGCCGCGCGCCACCCATGACTCGCCGATGTTGTGTCCGATATGAAAACGATGGCTGATGTCATCATCGTAAAAGAGCAAGTCATAGCCAAACGAGGTGCGCGAGGTAGCACGGACGAGGAGGTTTTGCCCGAACACGCCGCGCGCTTCGGGGTCAGAAAAGAAGGTCACGCGCCGCCCGCCGAAAACATCGAGGTCAAAGCGCGGATGGTTAATCGTCACCGTGCCGCCATCAATGCGAATGGGGTCGGCTCCATAGATGAATTGCCGCCCGACGCGCACATTCAATTTCGTCAAACGGTCATCCGTAAGATTGTGGCTGATGTCGGTAAATACAGTCAGCGGCTCAAGGATGCGACGCCCGACAAAGCTTTCGTGCATGCCAATGAATGTAGATTCGTTGGTCGTGCCATCGAGATCGCCCGAATAGCGAAATGAGGCTTCTGTGCTGAAGCGCAGATTCTCGAAACCGTAATCTTTAACGCGCACCGAAGCGTAGCCGAGCAGTTGCTCATCGTTGGGTTCGAATGCGCCGGGCAGAAAAAAGATGGGCGCGTCGGGAACCGAGAAGATCGGCACTGGTTCGGGAAAGACGCCAGTCAAGGTCGGATTGCCCGTGTACTTCATCTCGTCGCGGCGATACTCCAACATCACATAGGCGCTGACGACGCCCAAGCGCGAGGCGCGACCGGCATCTTGATAAGGTGGCAATGATGGAATGACAGGCGCGACGAACTCCGGCTTCGGCACGGGCAGCGCCAGCAAGTTTTGCCGCAGCAGCGTCGGCGAAAAGTTCCCGGCTGGCAAACTCGGCGTGTCAGCGCGCGGCGCGGTAAAGAGCGAATGCAACGTGCCAACGCGGGCTACGGGTTCATTCATCGCCAGCAGATCGGGCGTCACACGTCTGGGTCGCTCTTGATTTTGTAAGTCGCGCGTCGCATCACTATCGGTCAGAGGGCTGCTCGCCGGTTTATCGCTGGCGCTCGGTTTGTCATCGGCAAACCCGCTTACGCCGACCGGCGCAAGGCAGAGGCTCAAGGCAATGAGCAAAAGGGTAGAGCGCGAAAGCATGCGAGAGAATTTGCCGCTCATGAACTCTCCTCGTCCGTGACTGCCGACCTCGAAAGATCGGGCTGCATTCAATTGCCGCGTTGCGGCTTGGTGATTAGGTTGCGCCGTCGAACGAAACGGCGGCTTAAGACTGCCGCCATCACGACCGACAACATCAAGCCGACCATCATCAGCCAGCTATGCTCGCCTGATGAACTATCCGACTCATTTGCAGGCGTTGTTGGGGTTGGATTCGGTTTGCTGCTGGCGACGGTTGCATCGCTATTTGCGCTGACCGATTGAAAGACGATATTGCCCAATCCGTTGCCGCTCTCGTCTTGGGTATTCGATTCGACCACGACATTGACGCGCCGCATCTTGGCGATCAAATCGGCTGACAAGGCATGCGCGCCGACCGATGTGCTATCGCGCAAGGTGCGTCCGGCTTCGTCGCCGAGCTTATCCAGTTGACGGCCTTTGGCAATGCGTAAGAGCCGCTGCCCGGCGGCCACCGGGAAGTTGACGACTTGGAAGGGCTGCGCGGCGGCTTGGTTGCCGGTGAATTTGATATTGGCGCGATCAAACGGCGTGAGCGGGTCGCGCAAAGCCAATGACAGTTCGAAGCGTTGCTGAAACAGCGTATCCACAGCGCCGAAGCCCGCCCCGTTGTTCGAATTGAAGGAGGTGCCTTGCAGATTGAACAGGCGTTCACGGATGTCGCGGAAATCTGTGACGTTGATGGCGCGCAGGCCGTTTTTGCCATCGCAAACCATTGCAAAAGTACGAAATGGAACGGTCGCCATGGTCACCGACTCTGCATCATTGATGGCGCTGTTGGCGTTGTTGGTGCCGTCTTGATTGACGGTAAAGAGCAGAGCCGGATTGGCCGGATTAGTGATGTCGAGAATGCGCAGGCCGTTAGCCCCGTCGGCAAGATAGGCTCGATTATCGGCGTAGGTGATGCCGCGCGCGTCGTTGATCGCGCCGCCCGCGTTAAAGGTCGTAACCAGGCTGGCGGTGTTCGGATTGCTGATATTGACGACCGCCAGGCCGTTGTTGCCGTTAGCCACGAAGGCGAAGACGCCATAGATGGCGACATCTTTGGCATTGCCGTTGGTGTTGACAGTGCGAACCAGTTGCGGGTTGCTCGGATCGCTGACGTTGATAATCGAAAGCCCCGCTGCGCCGTCAGCGACATAGAGGAAATTGCCTTCGATCTTCAATTTATTGGCAAAGCCCGGCGTATCCACTTGCCCGCGAATGCTGGGGCCAGCGGTGAAGATTTCGTGAACATAAACGATCTTCGCGCCCGCATTGCCATCGGCGACATAGACGAATTCATCCGACAGATCGCTGCTCACAACGTCTACGCCTTGCGCATCCGCAGTCGGCACTTTGGCAATCAATTTGGGGCCAAGGTTGTTGCGGATGTCGTTAGCGACTTGATTGGGGTCAAGCCCTGCGGCGGTCAGTTCGGCGACGCGCTCCGTGCGCGCGATGTTGGCTCCGTCTAGCGCTGTCGCCAGCACGATCTTGAGTCCGCCCGTGCCATCGGCGACAAAGACGAGGTCGGCTCCGCGAATGGCGTGATCCTTCGCCGTGTAGTTGCGCATCAAAGCTGTATCGCGCGGATTGACGAAGGGGTCGGCGTCTTCGGCGGCGCTGAATTCGACTTTGCGAAGTTTGGTTTGGCTATCCACCGTAAAGCCGGGGAAGACGTTGTTGGCCAGTTTCTTCGCTGCGTTGATTTGCGCTTGTGTTTTGGGCGCGGTGTCACCGGGTTTTTGCGGTGCATCCACTTCGTTTTTAATCACCGCCTCTTCTTTCTTGATGTCCATCAGCAGCATCGAAGGCGTCGGCCCTTGCAACGCTCCGTAAACCCAATCGCCGATGTCAAAGTAGCGCCCGGTGCCGAGTCCGAAGCTCCCGGCCAGCAAATGATTGTTGATGATATTGCCCTGTCCGTCTTTAAGGGTGTGGCAGACATCGCAATCCTTGGTCTCTTTCAGACGCACGGTGTGCGGCATATAAGGGTTGAGCGTTGAACCCGAGCGCGGTCGCTGGCCGGGGTTGGCAAAATCGTGCAGCGTAGCGGTGAAACTGGTGTTGGAGATGGCGGTATCGCCATTGGGTCCGGCAACGCTGAAATTAAGCTCCATAATCGAGCGGAAGGGCGAGATTTTGTTGAACTCAGTGTCGCCGTTGATGCCCAAAATGTAGGGTGAGCGTACGATGCCGAAGAAGAAGAAGTTGGGGAACGGCACCATCTTGTTGCCCATCCAGATTTCGGTCTGTTGCTCGTCAGGGCGACGCGCCAGACCTGTATGCGGATTCTTGTTGGCCGGATTCGGCAAGGGGAAGTAGTCCTGTTGGTAATGGCAGGCGAAGCACTGCGGTTGCGCAGCCGCGTGACAGGAATAGCATTCGAGTTTGCCGGGCTGGCGGCTTTTCTTGGTGAGATGTGCGAATTCGCTCGGATTCGAAACCGAGCGCGCGCCCATCGCTTCGGCAGCATCGCGGTTGAAATGGGCATTGCCGGGGGTGACGGACTCTTTCACCTGCGAGATGCGCCAGGAGAGGCCGGGCTTAACGCGCGAACGTTGTAGGCGCGAGCCATCGGGGAGGATCTCAAAAAATGGTCGCCCTTCTTCGTCAAATGCCTGTCTGAGATCATTGCCGCCGTTCGGGCCGGAGGTCTTCAGGGTGGCCAGCTTCGAGGGCGTGCCGTGACAGTCTACGCATTCGATCTCAATGGCGTCCCAGTTGCGGGTGTAGATGTTGCCGTCGCCATGCAAATCCTGAAAGAAGTGGCAATCAATACACTCCATGCCAACTTCGAGGTGAATGTCTTGCAAGCGTACGCCGCCGGTTGCGCCGCCGTACATAACGCGCATCTGGCGACCATCTTGCGCATCCGAGCGTTGCAACCGATCCGGCAGATCCAGCACGCCGTTGCCATTGGCGTCTTCACCGCCATCGAGCGCGCCATTATTATTTTTATCTTCGCTGACCGATTCACCATCATGGACGACCCCTCCGGCAGCACTGACGCGCGCGAGATTGTCAAAGATATTGATGCGCCCGCTGCGACTGTTATAAGTGAGCGGCACGTTATTGCCCGCCGCATCTGCGGTGCTCGACCAGCGGAAGTTAAAGTTGTTGTTTTCAACTTCAAAGGTGCCTTTGAAGGCCACATCCACGCGGGTGGTGAAGACGTGGCAGATGCCGCACTGATCGGAGTCAATCTTGGTCGTCAACTGGTGAATGGCTGGGTAGCCGCGTTCGCCTTTGAATTCGTCCATGCCGTTGATGATGCTGGTCGAAGGGTTGCGCCCGTTGTCGCGCACGGTGCGGTCAAACGGCTCTTCGTTGTGCCCGTCGGCGCGATAGGGCATATGGCACGAAGCGCAGCCGCTGTTGCGATTGCGATTAAAGGGATTGGGCGGTACGAACTCCACGTTGGCAACCGCTGTGGCCGCCAGTTGATTGGGATTGCCGCGCGATTGCGCGATGGCGATGCGATCCGGCTGGTTATCATCCGCCGGAACGGGGAAGTTCTGATTCACGTCGGGGAACAAGGCCGGGTCGAAGGCGCGCACGGCATTGAATCCGGCGTCTACAGGTTGATGGCCTTCGACGCCGCGTGCACCGAAGAGGTTCAAAACGGTTTTAATCAGCGAGGCGGTCGGGTCATCCGGGTTAAACAGCGAATCGCGGCGCGGCCACGGGAGTATGGATTTTTGAGCGCGCGGCACGGCTTGGGCAATCAACCGCCTGCCGCCGACGCCGCGAAGGCGATGGGTTTGCGGACGGTCGGCGGGCGTATCAGCGCCGTGTGCGACCGTCATCGTCTGTCCGTCTTGATCTACGAGCGGCGCGCCGATGGCTTCAAAGACATCGTTGAAGGGGTCGGCATCCTGTTTGGCAAGGGCGAGCAGTTTGGCACTGTCAAAGCGATTGGTCGCCGGGTTGTAGGCTTTATCAATGTCGTCATAGTTGAAGACAGTGCCGACTTGTCCGTCGCGGATGTCCGCTCGTCCGGTCGGGTTATCGCCGAGTGGGTTCAGATTGGTCGTATTGACCGGCGCGTGGTTGGCAAATAAGGCGGTGGCGAATTGCCCTTGATTGCTTGCCATGATGGATTTGCGCGCGGTGATGACTTCGGTGCCGTGACATTGGCCGGTGCTGGTTTCGGCGGGCGAGCGCGAGCCGCAACTAACCATGGCGACGCGGTAGTCGCTCGGATTGATGAAGCGCACGTAGTTGAGGTCGAAATTGTACTCTGCGTCAACGTGAGTGCCGACGATGCTGGTATTGTCTACGGGGTCGAGGTTGTTGTTGAAGGCGTCGAATTCGGTAACGCCTTTGCCGGGCGCTCCGGCAAAGGTTCCATTGATGCCGTTCGGCCAGAAGCGTCGCGGGTCGCGCGGCAGCACGTGCGCCTGCGCCATCACGGCTTGATCGCGGATATTTTGATTCGGGCTGGTCGGCACTTGATCGTTGCCGCCATGACAGTCAATGCACTTGAAGGCCTGTTTGGTATGTGCTGGTGTGATATTGACGTGGCAGTTGACGCAGGTTCCTCCGAGCGTCATCGCCCATGACACATCCGTTGAAGCAAGCGAGCCGGGCTTCTTCGACATGTGATATGCCATTGCAGGGGCAGAGCCGGACGGCTTGACGAAGCCGTGCGGTGTGAGCGTAGTCGAAGCTTCCGGGTGAAACTCGCGCCCGCCGGTCGGGAACAACAACCAACCGGCTGCCAGCGTGAAGAATAAAAAGGCCATCAACTGTGCACGTTGCCGATCACTCATGCCAACCCCCATATAAATCGTAAAGATGACAAAGCGGATACATACCCGTTCCGCAGACCGCGAGAGATAGAACGGATGAAGTCAGACTGTGATACAAACTGCTTGGCGCGACGGTCAACATCGGACGAAACCGAGGCGCGCACCTTTCATTGATCGCCGCCTCTTTCGATCACTACCCAAAGAAGACGGAAAAGCGCCGCACTACGATGCGGGAAATTCCGAGCAAAAGCCGCGTCCGGCAGAGCCAGGGCGAGCCGCGCCTACTTCTTATGGCATTCAGCGCATTTGGTTGGTCCGGCTTTCTGCTTGGTGTGACAACCGATGCAACCGCGTTCGCTTGTCGCGTTATGCGCGGTCTGCTTCCAAATCATCTTGGCCGCTACGCCGGAGCGTTGATGACAAGAGGTGCACTTATTCGTTTCGCCTGTGTGATGACAGGTGGCACAATCGCCCAAATTCATGTGGGTGCCATGATCGAAAGGCACAGGGCCAAAACTGGCCTTGAAGGTCATCTTGCCAGGCGGGTCTGCCGCATTGGCGGGCGGCGGCGGTGGCGGTTTGGGATTCGGATTCTCTTTGGTTGGGGCGGCAGTCGTCGTTTGCGATACATCTTTGCCGCCCCCCGAACCGAGTCCGGACGGGCCAAATCCCATGTTCTGACCGAGGTGCGGCGGCTTGGCTTTGCCCTGATGGCAAGCCATACAATCAATCTTGATCTTGTAGTTTTGTTGAATGTCGCGCGTCATCTTTATCATTTGCCGCGACATCTTGTGCGCCGGTTTGTCATCCTTCTCGAGCGCATTCATGGTGTGACAATAGGCGCAGTCTACGCCGAGCGCTTTGTTGAAGTTGTCCATCAAAGCGGTCATCTGTCCGGCGGGAATGCCTTTGAGCACTTGAATGTTTTTGAAGGCCTTTTCGGCGGTCATCTCTTGAGCCGAAGCCGACCACAAAACCGCTGCGCCGATGAGCGTGCAAAACATCGCCAGCAAACTGATTTTTACATGCTTGATCATAGAACTCTCCTCAATCTCGTCTCACTGCGTTGCGGGGAAGCCCCCTGCCGACCGACGATCAGCGGCCATCCGTTTGCAGGCGTTCCCTGCGCATGGATAACAGATCGGAAGCAACCTCTATCCCTCGCCTGGTTTCAGCCTTGAGGGCTGCTGCATTACCGGCTCTCTTCCGCTTCTTCACAAAGCCGCTGACGGTTCCCCTCTTCTCAAACAGATTGTCTGCCGCCTGCTACAACCAAGATGCTTGAGCCGCACGCCGAAGATGTCAGACCGGATTCGACTACTGACAACTATGATTGGCATCCGGCACATGGCATTTGTGACAACTACATCCGGCTCCGTATTCGCCGGTGAAGGCGCGTCTGCCGTTGTGGCAACTGCCGCAGCTTTTGGCATAGCCCGCGCCTGCGTGCTCGCGTAACAATGGTTGCGACACTTGATCGGCGCCATCGCCATAGACGTTATGGCATTCGTTGCACTGCGCGACCTTCACATGCGCCGTGTGTGTAAACTTGAAGCGATAAGCCCGACCGCCCGAACTGAACTTCTTAAAGCTGACATTCTCTCCGGTCTTCAGGTGACAGACGCCGCAACTGCCATCCACAACCTTTTCGCCGGGCTTAAATTGGTCAGCGGCTTTGTGACAGCCGTAGCACTCGCGGTGTCCCGGCATGCTCATCTTGCCGCCGGTCTGCGTGTGACATTCCGTACAATCGGCGCGGCGTTGTCCGCCGATGTAGGTCGCGTGCGTTTTGTGCGAAAACGCCACGCCGTAGCTCTCGCGTTCGGGGAACGGAAAGACGGCGGGGCGCACATCTTTGATGCCGTCATGACAGTTGGCGCAGATGCCGAACCCGGTCGCGGTAAACTCCCTCACATGACACGATATGCAAGCATTATGGCCGGGCACGACGGGAGTCAGAGCATCGGCCTTGCGAAGATGGCATTGCTCGCATTTGAGTTGGGTGTGCTGCGCATGATCGAACTGCGTCTTGCCAGCCGGACGACTGATCGGCGTAGCGGCGACGGCAGAGGGTTCGCTTGTCGCCGTCGAGGGCGAATCCGAAGGCGGCGTTTGACTCTGCTGTTTCAAACACGACGCGGCGAATATCCCACAGAAGATGACAAAGAACAGGAGAGTCAGTTGTTGAAGTCGGTACGCACCGCTCGCGCGTCGGCGAGCATCGGGAGACGGATTGAAACGAAGCGTCCGAGCGGCTTCCCTAGTGTTGTTCAACGACTCACTCTCATTCATCTTATCACCATGCGGCTTGTCGCTGACCGGCACATACTAGTACAAGCGCAGAGAAAAAACCAGAGGTCAGCCGATCTTAATGCCGATGCTTTCGAGGAACTTCGTCGGCTTCTCGCCGCCAATCAGCGCAAAGATATAGTCATTCTTCAACCGCGTCGTCTCCTCTTTCGAGCGCGTATCCATCAACACGACTTCGCCATCGAGAATCTCTTTGATCTCGGTGCGAAACAGCACTTTGATCTTGCCCGCGTCGATGCAGTCATAGACGTTGATCTTGTTGCCGAGTTTCAAATCGCCTTTGAAATCGCTGCGAATGACCAGCGTCACCTCGTTGGTGCGCGTAAAAGTAATCCGGTCGCCATCGCGTTTGAAGCCGGTCAAATCAACTGCCGTCTCGATGGCCGAATTGCCCGCCCCGACGATGATGCATTTCTTGCCGACATAATCATCCGGGTCGGAGAGTTTGAATTTGACGCGCGTATCTTCAAAGGGTGGCGGCGTGCGTTTGGGCAGTTGCGTGCCACATGCAACGCAGAAGAGTTGTGTCCCTTGTCGCCCTTTGCCGCACTTCGGACAGTGATTGGCAATCATCGGTTCAGGCTGCACAATCTGGGTGCGGTCTTCGCCGGGAACGCGCAGTTTCATCGGCGTGCCGCGATTGCCGATGGCCAAAATCACGCGCCGCGCTGTATAGGTAGTCTTCTCTTTCAGTTTGCCGCGTTCGGTGGTGACGGCGAAAATCTCCCCTTCGCGTTTGATGTCTTTGCAACTCTCTTCTTCGTTGATCGTGACGCCGTTTTGCAGCATCGCCTGCATCCAACTCTCTAAAATCAACTCGCGTTGATTGCCGACTCCGGCAAGCGGCAAGCCGCCCTTCGCGTCAACTGTGTCGGGTTTGAAGAAGACATATTTGCCCGCCGGATAATTTTGAATCGTGCTGACAACTTTATCCTGTTCGAGAGCGATATAGGTCAAGCCCCGTTGTTTGGCGATCACCGTTGCCGACAGCCCCGCCGGGCCGATGCCGACGACGGCGACATCGTACTGCGCTTTGGCATTGCCCGCGCCCCGATGAAAGTCTTCGATGATACATTCAATGACCTGCGCGCCTTCATTGATGGCGTTTTTGATGAGCGGCACGCCGGACACGTCGCCGACCATGTAGATGCCTTCGACGTTGGTCATCAGTTGTTGATTGCGTTGCGGCACTTTGCGCGGCTGAATGGTCTTTGTCGTATTGATGACGATGCAGGCCTTCGGATTGGTCGGGCATTCAACCGTGCACGACGTATCTTCCATACATTGGTCGGGAGCGACCGGAGTCGAGACGCCGTTGACGATGTCGAGCACGTCGTGCGGACAGGCTTCGACGCAGGCATGGCAGCCGATACAGAGCAGCGGGTCAACGACCGGATGCGGATAGGACGGCCCTTCGGCTTTCAGTTTTTCGAGGTCGAGAAATTTAGTCGCCTGTTTCTGTTCCAGTTCGGGCTTCACCTCGGCGCTCGCCGCTTGAATGAACGATTTGCGGCGCGAGGTGCCGACCGCCATCACCACGAAACCGATGATCGGTAAGATCGCCAGCCCCGCCAGCCAGCCATACCATGGGATGCCGCCGATGTGCTCCGATTGCTTGAATCCCCAACGCGAGCCGCTGTCATCTTGGCGAATCACCGTCATATCGCCGAGTCCGAGCGTCGGGATATTCTTCAGTTGGGACTGTTGTTGCGTCGGCCCTTCTTTGACGCCGCTTGTCCGCAGCGTGGCGATCAAGTCTTTATCCTGTCCATGCTGTACGTGACAGGACGTACAATTGGGGCCGACGACCGCGCCCGTCACATCGAAGGTGGTGCTGTGACAAGCGGCGCAGGAGTTGCGCGGCGATTCGCGCAATCCGGCTTGGGTGTGCAAGCCTGCGGTGTGGCAATCGGTGCAGTTGGTGCGTCCTTCGAACCGCCCGGCAACGTGCAGCATGTGAAACTGTTCGGCGGGCGAATACTTCGACGCCGTATCGGGCAACTGGCGGCGTTTCCATGACTCTTCGGTAATGCCCGCCCACATCCAACGCCCGCTTTCGACCGGATAGCCGACGCCACCGCCGTGCGGCGCGCCCAACCGTTTGCCTTTGAACTGATAGGCATTGTTATGACAACTCACACACATGGCGACGCCGATGCGCGCCGGTTGAAAGCTCGCCCCCAAATGTTCGCCGTGACAACTCACGCAACCGAGTCCGGCAGCCGTGTGCCCTGCCGAGACCGCCGGATTGAAATGACTGGTCGTATGACAAGCCGTGCAGTTCGTATCAATGCTTTTGGCCGCCGTGTGGCAGGCGGAACACTGCGCCGCGTTGGCACTGACAGCGACCGCGTGCGTCTGCATCGCGTCGGTCAAGACGGCGGCGCTATGCACATCGGAGATTTCACCGGGCGAGTAGGCATCGGCGTGCAGAAAGAGCGCTGCAATAGCCAGCAGGCCAACAATCAGCACGCCCCACATAAAATAGGATTTGCGCCACAATTTTCTCAGGTCGAGGGTCGGTCGCCAGTTGAATTGGATCTTGCCGACTTTGGCGCTGCCTTTGGGATGCAGCGGCGTGCGCTCGGCAATCTTCCCGGCTTCGCGTTTGCGTTTCTCCCAGAAGATTTGCAACGCCTCTTCACTGACGGCGCTCAGCATGCCGGTCAACAAGCCTGTGCCTTCCAGCCGCTTCGTGCCTTTCGGCGTCGTCGTCTGCGTACCCGGAATGACGACGCGCTGCATCATCACGGTCGAAACGTTGCCTTCCTCTTCGCCCAACGAGGGCAGCAGGCTGGTTTGCAATTGGCTGGTGCGCCCTTCGGCAGCGTGTGACTCCATCTCCATTTCGACTTCGATGGAGAGCGCATTGCCTGTGTAGTTGACGACCAGCAGGTATCTGCCGATTTGCAGGACATCGCCGTCGGCGAGCGGCGCTTTGTCAACCAGTTCGCCTTTGAGCAGGGTGCCGTTGGCGGTCGAGAGATTGAATAGCCAGTATTCGCCCGCCAGATTGGTAATGCCTGCGTGGGTGCGCGACACGGTGCGGTGATTCAACACCAAGTCGTTGCTGACCAATCGCCCGATGGTCAAGCCCTCGCTTTCGACAGTGACATCGTCAACCGTCGCATCTTTGCGCTTGATGATGAATCGGCTTTTCGGCAGAAAACTTGTCTTGGCAGCCATACCTTCGTCAGTGGCCAGTGGCCAGCCTCCCTTGAACTGTCAGCCTTCGGCATTCAACATTTTCGACCTTCGACCGCTGCCGCGCATCAACCGGCGAAATAGATGACTTGAATCAGATGCACGATCAAGAGCGCCAACATCAATGACGTAAAGATCACATGCGGCGGCAGCCAGAGTTTCAACAACCGGTGCAGATAGATCAGCGCGTCCACGCGGCGCAAGGTCACAGCATCCTCAATCGCCTGCTCTAATCGTCGGCGGTCGCGGTCGCTCGGCATCGCGGCAATCTCGGCTTGACACTTCTCCTTCGCGGCGCGCTGCATCGCGGCCAACTCTTCGCCCTTCAGGTATTGCCGCAGCAGGTAGCCGAAAGAGACGAAGCGAGGTACAACGCGCTTTTTGACCGTCGTACGCAGCGGTTCATTGGGCGAACTGGCGATGTTGGCAATCTCTTTTTGCAATTCGTCGCGCCGCAGGCGCAGATCGTCAAGCAGCAGAGGCTCGCCTTCGATGCGGGTCAACAGGCGCGGCACAATCAGATAACAGAGGATACCAAACAGCCCCGTCGCAATCACCAGATCGAACGAGATCATCAGCGCAGTCGTCAGCAACCCGCCCGAATCCGTGCCGCCATGCAGCAAGAGCATGACCCCGGCAATCACCCCGAGATAAGAGTGCGCCAACATCCAGTAACGCAATGCGCCTTTACGCTTCTTATAGATTTGGCGACGCACCGGATAGGTCATCACCCCAACGATACCGATCAATCCGACGATCCCCGTCAGCCACCTCATATTCAAAAAGCCGATGAGGCTGCCGCCCATACCGTGCGTCCATAGCCCGTAGACGCCAGCGGCAGTCAACAGTAACGTCACCAACAGACCGCTCAGATGGAGCAACCGTTTGCGCGTGTCGGCTTGATGAATGTTGCGCCCGACGGCATGAGCTTTGTCCTTGAGCGCCAGCCCTTCGATGCTGCCAATCTCTGCGAAATACTCCTTCGGCCTGATGCGCGCCAGTGCGCCGGTCGGGCAATTCTCTTCGCAACCGTAGGCTTGCGTCTTTGCGCCTTCGGGATTGAGCGAGGTTCCCTGACAGAGATTGCACTTGATGGCGATCAGTTCGTCCGTCTGCTCGACCGCCGCCGGAAGGGGGTCGGATTTGAGGCGAAAGAGGTTTTGTAAGCGATGCGCGAAGCTGCCGTTGGCGGACGCGGCTTCTCTCTTGCGCGGCATCAGGGAAATCGCATTGTACGGGCACTGCGAAGCGCAATCGCCGCAACCGATACAGAGACCAGCGTTGATATCTATCTGCCCCAATCCGAAGCGCCCAATCGCGCCGGTCGGACAGCCAGTCAAACATTCGGGGTCTTTGCAGTGCATGCAGACGGAAGGCGACAACAGGCTCTGTTCGCTGCTCTTCTTCGGCGCTTGCAAGCGGGTGACATGCACGCCACGTCGCAGCAGACGCGAACGCCCGTGAACGTGATGGCAGGCCAGCGAGCAGTTGCCGCAGCGCACGCACATGTCCATATCCATCACCAACAGGTTGTTGCCGTCTACCAGCCCCGTATCAATCAATCGGCGTTGTGCTTCGAGCAACTGGTCGCGCACGACGGGTTGATAATTGACGCGCTCGCCGAGGGCGGCAGGAGGTGACGCATTCGCCAGTCCGCGCGTCAGGGCATCGCGCAGCGCCGGGTTTTCGCTCAGCCTTCGCGCCGAGAGTTCGAGAACCTCCGAGCGACCGAGCAAGGTCACGCTGTAGGGCCACACGCCGCTTTGCCCGTGCCCGTCCAGACCGAAGCAATAGCCGCTGCCGAGATAATCTTCAGCCGTTTGCACGCCCTGATACTGGCGTCGCAGCCATCCCTCTTTGACCAAGTAGACGCGCTCGACTGGCGTGTTTTGGCTGAAAAGGAGGTGATTTTTTGAGAAGACGCGAAACTGCGAGATGGTAGATAACTCGCTGATCAGTTCATCGCTAAACCCTGCGGTGCGTTTGAGCCCTTCGAGGATCGAACGCTTGCCGTGAAAACGGTAGGTCTTATCGAGGCTCTCGGCAAATTTGGGAATCTTGCGCAGCAAGCGCAGGGCGGGGCGTTGCACTTCGAGGATTTGAATGGGTTGGTCGGACGGCGCTTGAATCGTCGCATTGCGCGGCACGCCTGCCAGTACCGACATCTCGCCGAATTGCGCGCCGGTCGGCAACTCGGCGACTTTGATTTGACTTGTCCCTTGCAACACATCGGCGCGGCCTTTGACCAAAACGTAAAAGGTATTGCCGCCCCAATCGCCTTCGTGAATCACCGTTTCGCCGGGTTCGTAGGTCAGCAGTTTGATATAGGGGCCGACCTTTTTGCCATTGTAATTGCGGCCATAGACGATGACTTCGAGGTCGAGTTCGTATTCAAAATGGCCATCGTGCATGGCGAGCAGGTCGCTCATCGAAGAGACGGTTTTGATTGCGTCAAGGACTTCCCGACGGCTTTTATGCTCACGCGCCATACCACTGCTCGTTCAAAAAGGACTGGTTGGCGTGAAAGAGTTTCCGCGCACCCTGCGGGCAACCGGACAGGCCAAGGGAGACGACAATTTCAGGTTAGCAGCTTTCACGCTTTGGTGTTCACGCGCCGAAGCTACGGGCTTCGATGCACGAGTTGATTGCAAACTGGCAGATGAAAATCTCTTTGTACAACCTCGCCTCACGGACGAGTGAATTGATTTCAAAAACTCAAGATAGGCATCTCGACTGATGCAGCCGAGATGTTATACCAAACTCCATCTGGTGACAAGCGGTCTGCTGATTCGCCGGTAATTCCCGGTGAGAGGCGGGGCTTTCGGGTAGGACTCAAGCAGCGACACCAACGAAGATGCTCCACAACCTGATTATCCCTTGTGTGAAGTCTTCTACGGCTTGTGCCGGTTGGTTCGTGCAAGAGCGTCTTTGAAAGCCTCGCTCACGGTATGCACGCTGCCCTGCGCATCGCACAAGGCAAAACGAAGGGCCTTCGGCTGCCCTACTTGATAGCCCGATGCTGCAATCTTCGCCTGAAAGCGGGTCGCGCGCTGGTTGCGACGGCGCGAAGCATTGCAAAGGCAGCCAGGTGCATTTAGTTGTTGACAGACTCGGCCATCTGCTTGCGCTTGGTGTCACAGCGGCCAATGAGCAGGGTCAGGAGTAAGTCAGTCCAGTATGCGAGCAAGCGCAGGAGGTCATTGGCGAAACCATAGCGGCAGCCTATGTAGACCAACGCCACACGAGTGAAGAGGGTGCCGAAGACGCAGCTATGCACGGCATCCTTACTTGAGGTTGTGAAGTCCTGCTACAGCAGCTTTGCTTTTCAGCATTCGCCTGGGCTGTCACTTCACTTTTCCTGGACAGAAGAGATTTTGCCGCGCTATTGCCAGTTGCAATTTTTCGAATGGGTAAAAAAGGCGATGGGCAAGGCAGAGCCGAAAGCGTGGGTGAAATTCCTGCAACGCTATTTGGAAACCTCACGCTGCTCGCTCCGCCATACGGATAAGGGCGTCCGTTGTCGCCTTCTGGGGTTGGCCGCGAGCGAAGAAGTGCACAATTTTCATCCTCCCCCGCATATCTGCCTGCGCTCGCGTCGTCGTCAGCTTATGGAGCGTCAATGACCCAGCGACTGCCGAATGGATGAAGACCTTGTACGCCAAGATGTATGGCGAAGGATTGCCGCCTACCGCTGCCCTGCGCACAACTCAACCGACGATGTTATCGCAGGGCGGTCACCCTATTATTGGATTGCTTTCATGCCGTAGGGCGATTGAAAGTAAGAACCGCTCAACGAGTAAGGTCGGATACGTTGACTCGACTGCGCCGATAGTGAGATTATGCGACTGCTTTGGCAAGAAATTGAATTCTCACCGAGGAGGCGTTAAACAAATTGTTGACGCATTTTGATGCAGACTTTGAACGTGCCGGAGCAGAGTATGAGCAGATGCGCGCGCAACTCATCCTCTTTTTTCATGGTCGCGGTTGTGCGCGGGCGGAAGACTTAGCGGATGAAGCGGTCAATCGCGTGGCGCGACGGATTGCCAAAGGCGAAACCATTCAACCGAAGGCACTGCTTGGATATTTTTATGGTGTGGCTCGTAATGTGTCGCGCGAATATCTGCGCGACCCGCATAGCGTGGTAATGGGTTTGAGTCAACTTCCTCCGTTTCGACATCCTGTAGAAGGTCATCACAAGGAACCCAAATGAGAGTCGGATTGGAGAACCGCTTGGCCGGTCTGGAAACGTGCGTGGCTCAGTTGCCGCTGGAATCTCAACGGATAATCTTGGACTATTACACAGGCGAAGAGAGCGCCAAGATTGCCAATCGCAAACGCCTGGCCGAGCCGCTCACCGCGGAAGTCTTCGGTGAAACGAAAGTCATTGGGGAGTATCCTCTGCGCGTGCAGCGTAAGTAGGCAAAGGATGAACAGGAGGGAGAGGCTCCCGCGTTGCTGGGCTTCGGCGCTGCCGCGTTCGGTGTAATGTTTTTTCAATTTCGTCATATAGAGATAGAAAAGAACAGGTTACAACTGGAAGGTACCTTAGAGCGGTTTTCATCTGAGGGGTGATGCGACCAAAGGGGCTGGCAAATTTCTCTTTGGACACGGATACTCATTTGACAACCGTTCTAAGGCGCCGGTTTGAGAAACGGGATCGCATCAACCAAACCACACTTTGGGAGGAAATCCGTGTTTACTTTTGATCGTAAATCGTTCTTTGACCATTATCGGGAATTGTTTGGCCCGCTGACGCAAACGCTGGTTGACGCGCTGAATACGCTGTTGACGAAGATCGAAAGCGATGCCCGCTGGACGGGCAGCGATAATGATCTGCGGCAACTGGCCTATGCGCT
This sequence comes from uncultured Clostridia bacterium, assembly GCA_964468725.1. GTDB lineage: Bacteria > Acidobacteriota > Blastocatellia > UBA7656 > UBA7656 > CAYXVU01. The sequence goes on along the minus strand of CAYXVU010000037.1, from coordinate 14,137 downwards.
GGCTACTTTCAATTGGGAGACTGCCCGCACCTTTTTGCCGATTCACGAATTCGGCTCGACGGCCTACTTCAACAAGCGATACGGGCCGCAGACAAAGGTCGGCAAAACTCTCGGCAATACCAAAGCGGGCGATGGCGCGCTCTTTCACGGTCGCGGATTTGTGCAACTGACGGGCAGAACCAATTATGGGAAAGCGGCCAAGCTGACCGGCGTGCCGCTGCTTACCGAACCTGACCGCGCGCTTGAACCCGATCTGGCTTATGACATCGCCGTTCAAGGGATGAAGGATGGTTGGTTTACCGGCAAGAAATTGGACAACTTCATCAAAGATGGCAGCCCGCCGGACTATTTCAACGCGCGCAAAATCATCAACGGCCTCGACAAGGCGGATCGCATTGCGCAACTCGCCCGCCAATTTGAAGAGATTTTACGTTTCTCGCGCGTGACCAATTGAACAGCGCGCGCTCCAACGGCTGCTGACCAAGCGGGGCGCGATGGGTACGCAACCAATTGGTTCTTGAACCGACTGCGACGCGGATGTCAGGCACACCAATGGCAGTGCAATCCTGCGTGCCATAAAAGCGGCTCGTCCGATAGCAGACCTAATTCGTCACATGACAAGAGCCTCCTCCATCTTCGACCTGCTCAAACGCTGTTGTCAGCGCCCGGTTGATGAGCAAGCCTGGCAAGAGTTTGTCCGACGCTATCATCCGCTCATTCAAGCCAGCGCGCACAAAACCCTTGAATTAAGGATTGCAGAATTCGCTTTCTCACCCGATGCCTTCCACTCGCTGATTGTTCAGATGACCGATTCAGTTTACCAGCGATTGATTGAAGAGCAGTGCCGGGAACTCAGAGCCGCACGATGTAGAAACGATGAACAGATGAGACGCTTTCTGACGATGGTCACCGTGAGAGTCGTGTGCGACCATTTGCAACGCTACGATGAGGTCGCGACGGCCTCCGATTCATCCTGGATGTTACGGTGAAGAGGATAAGCCGGTTAGTCACCGCTTCAGCTTTTCGGCAACAGCACTGTGCGCTCGATCTCGAAGACTTTTTCCGCGAACTTCCCATCGAATAACTCTACGCCTGCGTCGAGCAAGTCAACGGGCTTGGCATTCTTGACGCCGATCAGGTGAAAGCGTACCAACCCGGCTTCCGCGCTGTGGTCGCGCGTCTCGATCACCCGCGAAGCCGCATAAAGAGTGTCGCCTGTCAGCACCGGCGCAGGGTGTGAGCCTCGATCAAATCCACATTCCCATAAAGCGTTGGCCGTCGTGTCGCGGCTGGCCAGCGCGCACACCCACGCAAAGACCAATCCGCCTTCAACCACTCGCGTCTTGGCAAAGCTGCGCTCGCGCGAATAGAGTTCGTCAAAATGTAGAGGGTGCGAGTTGCGCGTCAGCATGGTCAATTGCATATGTTCGCTGCTGCCGATGGTGCGTCCCCAGTCATGTAAAATCACCTCACCAGCCTCGAAATCTTCGAATCTGCCGCGCGGTCTGCCGCGCCACATGGGCGCGAGGATGGCGCGCGTGAGTTCCGGCGGCAGAAAGGCGTTGGATGCGGCGAGAGGCTCGGAAGCAGGCAGGTCATCGCGGCTGGCAAAGGCGTCCGGGTGAGCGCGGTCTGCCAGTTTGCCGGTCGGGATCAAGGCTTTGCGCTCGAAGCAGACGACGACCTCATCCTCTTGATTGACGCCGGTCGTTCGTAAGTGAACGACGCCGCGATCCGGCTTCGAATCTGACACCCGCGTACCGATGATCTCCGAAAAGACTGACAAGGTATCGCCCGCGTAGGCGGCCTTCGGAAAGCGCAGATCGAGATAAGCGAGGTGCGCAATCGCTTGCTCGGAAATATCATGAACCGTAAAGCTGAGCGCCAGATTGAGCAGCACCAGCGGATGCACGACGCGCCCGCGAAACCCTAAGGCGCGCGCGAAGCGTTGACTGGAATAGAGCGGGTTGGCATCTAAAAACGAAGCCGCAAAGAATGCCAACATTCCATCATCCATTGTCACTTCCCACGGGTGATGGTAGACGGCGCCGACTTGAAAATCATCAAGCAGGCGACCGTATTTCGGTTGCCACACGCGCGGTTGTTGGACGGTTTTGCTCATCAGGCTTTCTCCGAATCAAGGGGCTGTTGGCAAAGCGACGCGAATCCCAACAAAGATGACGCTCATAGATGAATGAGCAGAGCGATAACTCGCAGGCGCGTTGATGAAGGTTGCTTCGCGGATCAAACTCTTGCTCTTCGTTTTGGCTCAGCCAGTGATGAGTCCAAGTTCGCGCGCGACCGCCTCCTCAAGGCGACCGAGAGCATAGGCGATCTTCAGCGTATTGCGATTGACGCGATCCGTCGCGCGGTCGGCCATCTTGCCGCCAATCATGGTTGCGCCGCGCCCTTCCGCTTCAGCGGCTAAAAACAGTTGCGCTTCCCCGATGGCGCGAGCAATCTCCGCATCCGGGATTTGAAAAATCTCTACTGCCATCGCGGTCTGTTCGGGGATGCCGGTCCACTTGCCCGCAAAGCCGAAGTCGCGCGCCAGCAGAGCATCGCGGCGAAACTCTTCGATAGCCGCATGGCGTTCCTCTTCGCTCTTATCGCGGGTGGGGTAGTTGGTGGTCATCTCGGCGATGGCCGGGATGCCGACAGTTGCCGCTGCTTTGACAACGCGACTGCGCGCTCCGGCGATCAACGGATGATCCGGGCGGTAGGTTTCGCTAAACAAACCGAGCGATGCCCAGTAATCGAACGAGCCGAAGACCAACCCGACCAACCGCCGGGAAGCCCGCGCGATTTCATAAACCTGCTCTTCGGCGGCGGCTGATTCAATAAGAGCTTCGATCTTGATCTTTCCTGCTGCTAACCCATTTTGGTTTTCCAGCGCCGTGAGCGTTTCATCAATCGAGCGCACTTCGTCGGCGCTCTCGATCTTCGGATAGATGAGTCCGTCCAGATGCGCGCCTGCGGCGGCGACGATGATGGCGATGTCTTCATGAGCGGGGTCGAGTTCAAGTCCGCGCGGACGAAAGAAGCGTAACTTCGTGCCCCAATCCAACTCCTTGAAGGCGCGAATGACATGGGCGCGCCCTTGATCGAGCAGCGCTTGATTGTTGCGCGGGATCGAATCTTCCAAATCGAGCATCACGAGGCTGGCGACCGATTTGGTGATTGCACCTTCGATGTATTTCCAGACTGTCGCCGGTGTGGTCAGGTGCGCCATCTGCACCATGAACTTCGGCTCCAACTCGATGAGTTGATGTTGATAGAGCCGCAGCAATTCGCGGTTGCGGTCATGCGCGGCGGCGGTAATTTGTCGGTCGGCTGCGAGGGCCGGAAGATGCTGATCAGATGCCATAATCTTTTAAGCGTTCCATCTTTGTGCAGCCGGGGCAACCGCTCGGCTCAGGCAAACAGGTCATGGGGGTTGCCGGAAGACTGTGCCGTTAGTTTCTTGCGGCCATCAACGCCTTGAACCGCGTATCTTGTCGTAAAGGTTCAAATCTCGGGTCTAACCTGAGCGCATAAGAGACGGATATCTGTTGGGCTAAGGCTTTGTTGATGGCGGCCAGAGCTTGATCTTGTTCACCCAATCCCAAGTAAACGAGTGCGCAGTCGGGCAACATCTTTTCGTCTTTTTTCAGGTTGTTCAATATGTGCAAAGCCTCCGCTTGCCGCCCCGCTTGGGCATAGGCATGAGCGAGCGATGCAGCAATCTCTCCCGACTCTTCTTTGGAAAGAGCTTTGGCTTTTTGGAGCCACTCAATCGCCTCTTTATATTGCCCCATCTGTTCGTGAGCAATTCCCTTGGTTACATAATTCCAAGCGGCGTCCGGCAGCATCTCTGCGATCTTGTTACATTGCTCGATGGCTCTGCCGTACTGCCCGACAAAGAACAGATAGCGACCCAGCAAGCCATTGATTGCCGGTGAGAGCGGATCCAGCTTGGCCGCTTGCTGCATCATCTCAACCGCACGGTCGGGCTGTTCAATCAAAATCAGTTGAGCATACTTGTGGTAAGCCGACGCGTTGTTCGGATCCAGTTCCAGGGCGCGTTGGTAATGGTCTTTTGCGGACTGTTTGTCACCACACATTTTGGCTTTGAAAAAACCGAAAGCGACCTGCGCTTCCGCTAGCGTCTCATCCAACGCCAAAGCTGTGGATGCCGCTGTCTCGGTCTCCAGAAAATATGGCTCTTTATCGGGAATCTGCGCTCCCCACAACGACACTTTGACTTCGGCTAGTGCGGCATGAGCTCTGGCGAAACCGGGGTCAAGCGCGATGGCTTGTTTGTAGTATTCGATACTCTTCTGCAGATCCTCAGGATATCCTTTGCGCCGGTAGTTATAGCCCAGCGAATAGAGTTGAAAGGCGCGCCAGTCTTCAGTTTGCCGCTTTGCCAGTTGCTGCTTTTGCTCATCCGTCAACTTCACAACCAAAGCTTGTGCCACGCGCTCGGAGATGGAATCCTGCACGCCAAACAGGTTCCCCAGTCGCTCTTCAAAACTGTCTGCCCAAATCGTTTTGCCTTCGGTCAACTCAATCAATCGCGTCGTAATACGCACACGATTGGCTGACTGTTGGATCGTGCCTTCAAGAACGGCATCCACTTCAAGCGCGCGTCCGGCTGCCAACGTTTCAACATCTTGCTCCGCATAGCGAAAGATCGCGCTTGTCGGTCGCACGACGATAGTCGGTAACTGATTGAGCTTGGTAATCAAGGCATCCGCCATGCCAAGCTCTAACGATTTATCGCCCTCGGCATTGACGGATTTAAAGGGCAGGACGGCCATCGTTTTGATCGGTCGCTCAGGGGAGAGGCGGAACCGTTTGATGACCAAGAGAGTGGTTGCAACGCCGAGCGCAAACAGGATTAGCCCCAAAAGAAAGAGGTGCGAGCGCTGAAACCTTTTACGGCGCGGCACCGGCGAGGAAGATACAGACGGGTCGTCAACGGAGATCGCCGTCAACGTAAAACTCGTCTTCGAGACGCCACTCTTGCTTGGCAAGAGTGGCGGGTCAGCAGGTTGACCATTTGTGAGACGCTGGCGCGTCGTAAGGACGGGCTCAAGGGTTTCCTGTATGGGGGCTACAAAGCTGTAGCCTCTTTTGGGAACCGTAACAATGTAACGATGTTCGGTTGGGCTTTCTCCCAGCGTTTTTCTGAGCGTAGAGACTTGCACATTGAGATTGATCTCTTCAACGAAGCTATCCGGCCATATCCGGTTGAGTAACTCGCCTTTTTCGACGACGCGACCGCGATTTTCGATCAGCACAACCAGCGTATCGAAGGCTTTTTGGGAAAGTTGTAACGGCACACCATCACGCGATAAGGTGCGCCTAACCATATCCAAAGAGAACGGTCCAAACTCATAGATTCTGTCTTTTACGCCCTGCATACCGCTTTGCCACCAATTTAAAGATTTTTAAGCCCCTGAAAAAAGACATTTAAGGGTGACCCGCCGCATTATCCCACAACGATATGGATCGTTAAAGGTTCGATACGGTCTGAGGCTCGGTCTGGTAGGCAGAGCCGCGAAGCACGGCAATGGTGAGTCAAGCTTCCGCTCCAGCTTACCAGACCTTATATCGAATGCCTTGTTAAAAAGTTGTGAAAATATCCGATAATTCGGATGCTGCGACCCCCAGAGTATCTTTCAGAGGTGCCCCACAGAGAAGGGTTTTTAGGGAGGTGAGGACGCCATCAGACGCTCCAACCAATGAATTTACTTATGTTGTGAGGCGGAAAAGAAACGGATGAGAAGTCTATGAGATTCAAGCTTATGAACAGGCACTCATTGAAACCGCTCTCAAACTGGCAGGCAGCAATCAACGCAAAGCTGCACTGAGACTCGGACTCCAGCACACAACACTGCATAGCAAAATTAAGAAGTGCGAAATCCGCCTCTGAATTTTTATCCGGAAGGAATATCACGATGAAAAGGGTAATTGCTTCTCTGACAATCATCTTCACACTGATTCTCGGTTGGTTCGCCTTGACCGCTTGGGCACAGCCGCAAAGTTCGTCTGCCGTAACCCCGGAAGAGAGACGACAAGCCGCAAGGCTCCTGCAAGCCAAAGATTGGGCGAACGCTGTCAAAGCCTATACTTCGATTGCCGAAAGAGAGCCGCAAAACGCGCGCGCTTGGAATCTGTTGGGGATCGCCTTGTCTCACCAAGGCGAGGCCGAACGCAGTTTGACAGCCTTTCAACGCGCTGCCGAACTCGGCAATTCGGAGGCCATGTATAACCTCGCTTGTGCCTATGCCAAGCTCAAGGACAAAGACCGCGCCTTTATCTGGCTCGACAAAGCCGCACAGAACGGTTTTCAACAGTTCGAAGTATTAGCGAAAGATGAAGACCTCACAGCCCTGCGCGATGATGCGCGGTTTCAGGCCGTGACCCGCAAAGTCAAGGGCAATGCACAGCCCTGTTCTGTGTTGCCCGAAGCTCGCCAGTTCGATTTCTGGATCGGCGAATGGGAAGTGCGCGACCCGCAAGGGCAGCTTGCCGGAAACAGCAGCGTGCAACTGATTTTGGGGGAATGTGTCATTTTCGAAAACTGGACGCCGACTGCCGGAGCGAGCGGCAAAAGCTTCAATGTCTTTAACAAAGCGACAGGCAAATGGCAACAGACCTGGGTAGACAGCCGGGGCGCGGTGATGGAGCTTCGCAACGGCGAGTACAAAGATAATCGTCTGACCTTTTACGATGAGAAAGCGACGGTCAGTGACAAACCTGCCATCAATCGCCTGACTTTCGTCAACCTCAGCCCGGAGCGTGTGCGCCAGCTCGGCGAATCTTCAACCGACGGCGGTAAGACCTGGGCGACAACCTTCGACCTGACCTACCTTCGCAAGTCATCGCTACTAGGCACCTGGGAATTGGAGATCAGCGTGCCGCCGCAAACTCCTGCGAAAACGGCTGTGACCTTCTCTGGTTCGGAGACCCAAGGCACTTTTGTTGACCAAAACGGGCACTCCGGCACTTGGAAACGCGAAGGGCGGCAACTCACTTGGACCTACACGAATGTGCCGAACCTGAAAAACACCTTTGTTGGAACCCTGAGCGAAGATGGCAAAACGATCAGCGGAGCCAATTCAGGGAATTGGCAGAACCAAGACTTCAAAGGCACTTGGCGCGGCATCCGCAAGCCCTGATGAAGGAGGTCTGAAATCGCCAAATGACCTCAGCCCCTCGGTCTGAAGAGATGAGGTACGCCTAACCATGCGAAGAAGACGGTCGAGCAAAGGATGCCACAACCATCTTACCTTCAGCGATAGCGCTTTGCCTGCGCCGCCGAGAGGAAAGGGATAGGAAGGAAACCATGCAAGCTGCACAACGAACTCAAAACAGGGACGCCCGCCCGTCAGGGGACAACAACCGGATGGGGCGATTTTCTTTGGGGTCACGCCGCTTCGGACTGATTGTCTTTTGCGGCTGGCTGATACTCTCAGCTTGGCCGGTGGCGGCTCTCGTGAGTTTAATGGAGGCCAAAAAGCTGGTTGCCAGCGATGGCATGGGGACTATGGGACTCGTTCCAGGCGATCAACTTGGCGAGTCTGTAGCCGTGAGCGGGGATACTGCCGTAGCGGCAGCGGCTTTTGATGATTCGCAAAAGGGAGCTGTCTATATCTTCGAGCGCAATCAAGGCGGTGCGAATAATTGGGGCGAAGTCAAAAAGCTTACCGCAAGCGACGGCGCGGCTTTCGATAGATTCGGCAACGCCGTTGCCATCAGCGGTGACACGATCATTGTCGGGTCTAACCGCGATGATGGCGATCAGGGCTCCGCCTTCGTCTTCGAGCGCAATCAAGGAGGCGTCACTAACTGGGGGCAGGTCAAGAAACTGACCGGCAGCGACAGCACTACATCCGATAGCTTTGGCGGGGCTGTCTCGATCAGCGGTGACAGCGTAGTGGTCGGTGCAGGCGGGAATGCAGGCAAGGGAGCAGCCTTTGTCTTTGAGCGCAATCAGGGCGGTGCGAATAATTGGGGCGAAGTCAAAAAGCTCACGGCAAGCGATGGGGCAAGCGGAGACCTGTTCGGACGCTCAGTATCCGTTCACCTCGATTCGATTATCGTCGGCGCATCCAACGTCAATTCATTTGCCGGTGCCGCCTACATCTTTGAGCGCAATCAAGGGGGCGCGAATAACTGGGGACAGGTCAAGAAACTGACCGGCAGCGATACCGCAGGCGGCGACAACTTCGGTTCATCTGCCGCCCTCAATGGAGATGTGGCCGTTGCGGGAGCCTTCGGGAAAAACTCCGGTCAAGGCGCGGCCTATGTCTTTGAGCGCAATCAAGGCGGCGCGAATAATTGGGGGGAGGTCAAGAAACTGACGGCCAGCGATGGCGGAGCCGGTGATTTCTTCGGCCTCGCTTCCGCCATCAGCGGCGATACGGTCATGGTTGGCGCGCGTGCGGATGATGCAGAAAAAGGGTCAGCCTATAACTTTGATCGCAATCAAGGCGGCACGAATAACTGGGGCGAGGTTCAGAAACTCACGGCCAGTGACGGCGCAATGGGTGACCAGTTCGGCATTAGCGTGGCAATCCAGTCGGCAACAGTCATCCTTGGCGCATCCGGCAACGCTATGGGCAAAGGCGCAGCCTACATCTTTGTCAGCAGCAGCTCTCCGCCTTCGATCACCTGCCCGGCGAATATCATTACGAGCACCGGCCTCAATCAGTGCGCAGCCTCCGTACCCTTCGCCATCACCGCCAGCGGCGGGCCGCCTCCGAGTGTCGAATGCAAAATCGGGAGTCTGGTCATCGCTTCGCCGCATACCTTTCCGGTGGGCACAACCGATGTCAATTGCATGGCAACCAATGGCAACCTGCCGAACGCGATGTGCAGCTTTACGGTGACGGTCAATGATGCGCAAAGTCCAACAATCACTTGTCCGGCCAATCAAAGCGTAAACAACGATGCCGATCAGTGCGGCGCAGTGGTGGCCTATCCTGTGCCGATGGCCAGCGATAATTGCAGCTTGCCTGCCAACGCCGTCAATTGCTCTCCGGCTTCGGGGAGCTTCTTCCCCATCGGCGCAACCACCGTTGCCTGTACGGTGACAGATGCGGCTGGTCTCAGCGCCAATTGTTCATTCACCGTAACCGTTAATGACACGCAAGGCCCCATCATCGTCTGCCCCGCTAACCTGACGACCGTGATATCGGGTGCGGGCTGCGCCGGTGCAGCACCCTGCGGTGCCGTGAATTATGCAACCCCGACAGCCACCGATTGTTCGGGAGGCGACCCGGTGGTCAATTGTCTGCCGCCTTCGGGAAGTTGCTTTGCGCTCGGCGTGACGACCGTTATCTGTACGGCAACGGATGCGATGAGCAACAGCAGCATGTGCAGTTTTACCGTCAGCGTTTTTGACATCCGTCTCCAAGACGATAGCAATTCCGGCGTGGTGCTGTTGGTAAATTCGACGACCGGTGATTACCGTTTTTGCTGCCTCGGCGCGGTCTACACCGGCAAAGCAATTTTGCGAACGCGAGGTTGTGACATCACAGTGGAACACAGCACCGCAGCGTGGCGCTTGAGCGCTTCGATCAGTCGTTCGACCTTTACGGGCAAAGCTTCCTTACAACTCCTGCATGGAACTACGAAATGCAGCATTACAGACCGCGACATCAGAAACGACACGCAAATCTGCGCCGGAAACTGAGGGCTGAAGCGATGGAGGCAGTTTGCCAGGAATTGTCAGGGCTACTCGACTGGGGCTTGCTGGCGGATTGCGCGGCTAATTTCAAAGGGGGTCGGGAATGCACAGATATCTGGTCGGCATATTTATCGTAGCTTTGGCAGCCGGTGTACTGGTCGAAGCGAGAGGAAGGCAAGCCTCTGAAACCGAACGAACTCAGCAAGCGCTCACGGCTTTACTGCGTGAGTATTGCGAAGCGTTAAAGCGGAATGATCTGGTGGCTTTGAATCAAATGTTTGCTGATGATTATGTCGAAGTTTCAGCAACGGCAGCCGTCATGTCCAAAGAACAAGTGATGAACCTCTATAAAATGCGACAGGCACAGTCGGGCAGCGGCGTAGACGTGCTGGCGATTGATGCCGACGAGATCAACATTCGTAGTTATGGAGACAGTGCTGTCATTCTGGCGCGTCTCACCTGGAAGCTATCCGCCAACGGGCAGAGCTTGACTAACCCGCTGCGTATCTCACTGCTCTGCAACAAGCAGCATGGGCAGTGGAGGCTTGTGGCTACACACCAGAGTAGTTTGCGCCCTGCCACAGCAACGCCGGTCGTTCAGAACCAATCCCTGTCTACCTTTGACGTGCTGCCCGTCCCGGAAAAGGTCAAACAATTTGCTTGGGTCAAATTGGCTGAAGACCCGGCTGATGACGGTAGGCGAAAGACCTCTGCTGATGGCAAAGCGTTCCATTACTTTTACGATCAACCTGCCGACATGCTCTGGTTCCGGCTTGATCTGTATAACGCCATCAATACGGAAACCCCTGCCGTCAGCGTCTCAATTGATATGGATGCCGATCAGAGCAACGGCGTGAATTGGTATGGCAGCAACCGACAATTCAAGTTGGAAAAGATGCTCTCCGTTGGGCCGCTGCAAAGACAGGGCGAGAAATACAGCGGCTACAACGGCATCACCGATGAGCAGGGAATCCGCACGCAAAATTGGATCAATGTGAAGAAGGGGGTCATCACCTTTTATTACGATAGCGTAGGAAACACGTACTACTTGGGGGTGAAGCGCACCGACATTGATGCGAATCTGAGAAGAGTAAATGTAATCGGCTCGGTCGGGGCGAATGCATTGTGGAACGATGATATTGGCGATGCGGGATACGCAACGATTGAGTTGAACATTGCCAAGTAACAAAACGGTAGCCCGCACTTTAACGGAAGGGCGCGCGATGAAAATCCGTCTCCGATCAGGAACCGAAAGAAGACCAACACCGGTTGGCCATGAAGAGATACACGCTGGGGTTGAGAGGAAAAATTCATGCGGAGCAAACTGACCAAACCCGTGATGGTAGTTATCTTTCTGCTCTGTTTTGCGGCGACCAGCTTTGCGCAAAGCGGCAATGCCCCGCAAACTTTGGAACAGACGCGTATCAACCGGCTCACAGAGCTTGCCAAAGTTTGGGGCGCTGTGAAGTTCTTTCATCCTTACCTGGCCACCCGCGAAATTGATTGGGATCAAGCTCTGATTGTAACCATTCCCAAGGTCAACGCTGCGAGAACTTCGGAAGAATTTAAGGCCGCGCTCAATGGGATGCTCGCCGTTTTGCGGGATAAAAGCACCTACGCCGATAGAGAAAAGCAACCGCCGCCCGCCGCCGCAACAACTTCGAAACCGGCAACCGGCAGAGAGCAGAGTTTCGTCCGTTTGCAAGAGGGCATGCTGATTATCGAAGCGGCGAAGATCATCGAGTCGGTGATGCAGGAAAACTCGCAAGCCCCGCTCAATCAAAGCCTGACAGCAATACAGCAAGCGCTCGCGCAGGCCAAAGGGTTGATTTGGGATTGTCGCCAGAACTATCCAGTCAGCCGTCTCTCTTTATATACAACAACCTTTGCTAATTGGCTGCAAATGGCATTGCCGCGATTGCTGGATACGAACATCATGCTGGCAACCTCGCGCTATCGCACCTACAGCGGATACCCCTCGCAAGTCGGCACCTCGTCGGGCGGGTATTCGGCGGGATTGGCGATGACAGCGCCCGCCTTATTGACCGGACAGAGCAAAACGCCCTCCTTGCCAATGGTCTTTTTATTGAATGATAAAACGCCTGACCTCGCGCAAATTTTGAGCGGTCTGCAAACGGCCAACCGCGCCTTGCTGATTCAAGAAGGAATGCCCGAAGAAGGGTACGGCGCGTCTCCTTATCCCATCGGTTTATCGGAAGGTCTGTTGGTCAACATCCGCACATCCGAATTGGTAAACTCCGATGGCCGCATCGGACTCGAACCCGATATTGTAGTCGCAAAGAGCGGGGCGCAGGATGCGGCTATGGAAGAGGCTTTCAAAAACTTGCGCGCTAACGGCTTGAGCCGCCCGCGCAGCAAGGGCGCAGCCAGCGACGCGCTGCAAAGTGACCGAGAGAAGCCTTATGCGGAGATGGACTTTCCGACAACCGAGTATCGCTTGCTGGCGCTCTTTCGATTTTGGAACATCATCCATTATTTCTTCCCCTACAAAAATTTGATTGACGAGTCGTGGGACAACATCTTGCCGCGCTACATCCCGAAATTTGAGGCCAATCAAGATGCGGCGGATTATCAATTAACCGTGCGCGAGATGGTCGCCGAGATTCAGGATTCGCATGGCGGTTTCCGCAGCCCAAACCGAAAGAGCTCCGAGCGGTTGGGCGATTTTTATCCGCCCGTTGTGGTCAAGCTCATCGAAAAACAGACGGTGATAACCGAGGTGTTCGAAGCGAACCCCAGTCTGCAAGTCGGCGATGTGATCGTCACAATGGATGATGAGCCGGTAGCAAAACGCCGCGAACGTTTCGGCATCTACGTTGCCGCTTCAACGCCGCAAGCCTGGCATCGCAGTCTGGACGCGGTTCTCTTACGTGGACAAAAGGATAGCCAACTGAACCTGACAGTGCGCGGTGCGGACGGACAAACCCGCCAGATTACGATTACGCGCACGCTGGCAAATAGCGATCCCAAACGCCAGAAAGCCTTAGCCGCCGAGCGCAAGCTTTCGGTCTTCGGGGTGCTGCCGAGCGGCTTCGGTTACGTTGATCTGGCGCGCCTACAGCGCAATGAAGTGGATAAGATGTTCGATACGATTATGAAGACGCCCGCGACGATCTTCGATATGCGCGGCTACCCGAACGGCACAGCTTGGCTCATCGCGCCGCGTTTAACCGACAAAGCGATGCCGGTAGCCGCGCTCTTCTCGCGTCCGCTCTATGGGGAAAGTGGATTAGCCTATTTCCACCTCTCCTACCGCACGCAATTCACTTTTTCACAAACCTTGCCGCCGAACCTGAACGGCGAAGTGTACAAAGGCAAAGTGGTGGTGCTTATCAATGAAGATGCCGTCAGTCAGGCCGAACACACCTGCTTGTTTTTTGAAGCGGCAACCGATGTGACCTTTATTGGCACACCGACCGCTGGGGCGAATGGTGATGTGACGGCAACCGTTTTGCCCGGTAACATTGTGGTCGGCTTTACCGGCCATGATGTGCGTCACGCCGACGGCAGGCAGTTACAACGAGTCGGCATTCAGCCGCATATTCGCGTCGAACCGACGATTCGCAGCATCATCGAGAACCGCGATGAAATTCTCGATGCCGCGATCCGCTTTTTGCAGAAGCAACATAACCAATAAAGATTGGGCTGTTGTTAAGAGGATAGGCGGCTGCATCGGTTCTCAGAGACAAGGGAGTTGGGAATAGAGACTCAGCCGGGGTGATACCTCAATGCGCCTACCGAGCCAATCCGCGTGGCGTCATTTTGAGCGGCAGGCCGGACGCATAAGAATCCATTAGGAGGGTGTTTTGTGGATGAACCGTTACTGGATACGTGGAGAATTCATAATCGCATCAATCTGTACCTGCTTGACGCTCTCGATGCAGCATCTCTCGCGGCTGTGCCGCCGGGTGCGAAGGGGCGCAGCGTGGCCGAACAGTTTGCTCATCTGCACAACGTTCGGTTGATGTGGCTGAAACAAGCCGCGCCGGAATTTCTTGAGGGGATGAACAAGATCGAGAAAACGGAGGCCGCAGACGCAAAGCGATTAGCCGAAGCGCTCGCTGATTCGGCGCGGGGAGTGGAATCCTTGCTCAAAAAGAGTCTTTCGGCGGGCGGCAGAGTCAAGGGATTCAAACCCCACGTTTGGGCGTTTCTCGGCTATTTGATTTCGCACGAATCGCATCACAGGGGACAGATCATGTTGGCCTTGAGGCTCTCCGGCCATCGTGCGAGTAACAAGATCGCTTTCGGTTTATGGGAATGGGGCGTTCGCTAACCGTCGCTTGCCAAGCAAGTAAATGGGTGCGAATAGGAGGAATTATGGCTGTACAACGATGCTTGACGATTTTTCTCGGAGTTCTTTTATTGATTGGGATGGCGGATGGCGCTCTGGGCGCACAGCCGCCGCAAGCGGTTGGAACCAAAGCGAAACTT
>CAYXVU010000036.1:29201-35495 GCA_964468725.1 uncultured Clostridia bacterium | reverse complement strand
CAAATCGCGGTGAACGATATTCAACTCATGGGCCGTGTGCAGCGCATCGGCGACCTGGTTGGTAATTCGCACCACCCGTTCGAGGGGCAAGGCTCCCTCACGTCGAATGATCTTCGACAACTGTTCGCCGTCGACATATTCCATTGCGATATAGACAAGGCCATCCGGCTCCTCGCCGACATCATAAACGGCGACGGCATTGGGATGGGTCAGACGGCTGGCCATTTCGGCTTCGCGTTCAAAGCGAGCCACAACCTCCGGATCATTAGCAATGTCGGGGTTGAGAATTTTAATGGCAGCCGGACGACTGATGCGAATATGTTCGGCTTTGAAAACCACTCCCATGCCGCCTTGTCCGATCTTTTTCACTAATCGGTAATGATTGGCAATTGTGCGGCCCAGCAGTGAATCAACATCCAGCGGCGCACTCGGCTTTACGTCGTCGTCAGCGGGCAGAGGCTCTTCTACCGGTAAGGATTCGAGCACCTCATCGGAAAGTTTCAATACCGGGTTTAGCTTGGTTCCGTCTCGGTGACAGAACTTCGCCTCGGCATGAAAACCTGTCTGACAGGTTGGGCAGCGCATCTCTGCCAGCTCCGTTTTAACCGTCTCGAACGAGGAGGTCGTCAAGGGGTTGGTCGGAACCTGCGATTGCGAGGAGGTCGAAAAGTCGCGCTCTTCGACCCACTCAACCTTCGTTCCGCATAACGGGCAATAGGGCGCGGTATCGTGAAACTCTGCGTGGCATTGTGGACATCGGCTCATCATATGCACAATTCGCTATAGAAGCAGAGTATGCCGTCAGCCCGTTGCAAGTCAAAATAAAATGCCCGGTTTGCTCGGCTTATGGGAAGATACCTAATTCAGCATAAGAGAGCGCAATCTTTTCGATGGCATTCAAAAAGGCAGCCGTACGCAGGTTACCCACTTCCGGTCGCCGCCTGAAAATCTCGATAATCTGCTGGTAGGCAACCGCCATGGTCTCCTCCAACCCAGACCGCACGAGATCAACTTCATCTGCGCCTTGCACCAACCCGATCAAATCCTCTTCGCTGAACTGCCGCCCGGTGGCGCGTTCAATGGCTCGCAGCATACGACGGTCTGCCGCCTCTTCATACCGTTTCCCCATGCGACCAAAGCGTACATGGGAAAGGTTCTTCAACCATTCGAAGTAGGAGACGGTCACCCCACCGGCATTCGCATACATATCGGGAATAACCATCACGCCACGTTGGTTAAGGACTTCGTCGGCTTCGGCAGTCACCGGACCATTTGCGCCTTCTAAAATAATCTTCGCTTGTACGCGAGGAGCATTCTCTCTTGTAACCTGATTCTCTAAGGCAGCCGGAATGAGCACTTCGCACTCCAACTCAAGGGCTTCGCGGCTATCGGCCAAGTTGGTAGCGCCGTGAAAATCGAGAATCGAGCCGCTCTCTTTACGGTGCAGAAAGACCTTATCTTCATCGAGGCCATCCGGGTTGAAGATTGCGCCTTCGCGCTCGGCAATTGCGATCACAATTGCGCCGCCCTCCCGACAGAATTTGGCAGCGTGATAACCGACGTTGCCAAGACCTTGTACGACGACGCGCTTACCGGCAATGCCGGTCGTGAGTCCGAGTTTGTTCAAATCTTCGGCGTGCGAGCAGGCCTCTTTCAAGGCATAGAACAGACCCAGTCCGGTCGCCTCTTTGCGACCGCGAATCCCGCCTTGCGTCACCGGCTTTCCGGTGACACACCCCAAACCGTCGAGCGACCCCGGATTGAGCGCGATGTAGGTATCGGCAATCCAGGCCATCTCGCGTTCGCCGGTTCCGTAATCGGGAGCGGGAACATCAATCCCCGGCCCGATGAAATTCTTCTTCGCCAGTTCGTGAGTGTATCGGCGGGTTATGCGCTCCAGTTGCGCGAGCGTATATCGAGCCGGTTCAATTTGAATGCCGCCCTTTGCGCCGCCAAAGGGCACATCCACAATCGCACATTTGTAGGTCATCAATGCAGCTAAGGCTTTGACTTCATCCTCATTAACGCTGAGGCTGTAGCGAATGCCGCCTTTAACCGGCAACTTATGCTGACTATGTTCAACGCGCCAGGCTTTGATAACTTCGATGCTGCCATCCGGATGGCGCAAAGGAAATTCAAAGCCATAGACACTATTGCAGTTCTTGATTTGATCGAGCAGCCCTTTCGGATGGCTGGTAAAGGCCGCTGCACGATCAAAGTTTTGCACCACTTCACCGAAAAAACTATGTGTTGATTCTGTCATAACCATTTCCTCTCATCAGTACGGTTGTCTTTCGTCGGCAGTCATTTGTAGACCGTCTGTTGATGACCCGCTCACCTCTATCTCCCTCACAACCCCTTCATCAACTTGTGCGCCCCTTCTTTTGCCAGATGTAAAACACGGGAACTCCCGCAAGGATGATGGCTAAGACCAGTAACGCGCCGCTCTGCGAGGCGGTTGTTGTAGCAGCCGTGAACCAGCTTGCGCAATACCGAATATCTTGAACCAGAGCATTCCCCAGTAACACGATAACGGCGAGAATAAAGAGCGCTGGAGTGACCGGATAGCCGAGCGTGCGATAGGGGCGAGGCAATTCAGCGCGTTTGCGCCTGAGCGTATAGACAGCCGCAACACCGCCTGCATAAAACGGCCAAACACCGAGCACAAACAGATCGGCTAACGCTTGAAACCCACTCACCATCACAAAGACAATGGCGATGACGGTGGCCAACAAGATCGCTATATACGGTGTATGGTAACGCGGGTGGACAGCAGCAATCTGTTTGAAGAACAGCTTGTCATCGGCAAGGGCAAAGAGAATGCGCGAGCCGGTCATCATCGAACCATTGAGCGTCCCAAATGCGGAAATCATCACGGCGATAGCAATAAATTTTTCGCCGCCTGCTCCGAAGACTCGAAAGGCGGTGTCGGCGGCGATGAGCGGCGATTTCGGGATTTGATGAATGCTGAAGAGGTGGAGATAAGCAAAATTCGATAGAAGGTAGATGACAATCACGGCAATCGTGCCAACGATGAGCGCCAGCGGCAAGGCACGTTCCGGTTGCTTGATCTCGCCGCTCACATAGGTCACATCCGCCCATCCATCATAAGCCCATAGCATGGAAATGAACGCCAGCCCGACCAGCCCCCATGAAATCGTCGTTTGCGTTTCGATGACTTGCAGTCGTTCAGGCGCGGGATAAACGGCACCGAAGATAAAGACGGCGAGGACGAGAATCACCAGCGCCAGATACTTCGCGCCGGTCGTCAGGTTTTGCACCAAAGCGCCGAGACTGACGCCAAAGAAGTTGAAAATTGCGACGCTCACAATCGCTGCCGCCGCAACCAGGCGGACAGTCAGATCGCTTTCGATGTTCAAAAAGCGCAACAGGTATTCCGCAAAGACGGTGGCGATTGCGCCGAGAGCCGAAGCTCGAATGATGATGAGTTGCGACCATCCAAATAAAAAGGCCGGGAGTCTTCCCCAGCCTTCGCGCAGATAGACGTAGATGCCGCCGGTATGGGGAAATGCGCCCGCCAATTCGGCAAGGGTGAGCGCTCCGCAGAGAGTGAAGAAACCGCCGAGCACCCACATAAACAGATAGAGCGGTTCACTCGGAACGCGAGCCGCAACACCTTCGGCTCCGCCGGGGGATCGAAAGATGCCCGTACCGATGGTCGAGCCGATCAACACGGCAATGGCGCTGAGCAATCCGAGGCGACGCTGCAAGGTGAGCGTTTTGCCTTCCGACGAAGGCGGAGTTGGCTTTTGCGTTTGCGTCTCCACAAGTGACGGCAATTTATATTTCGCTGTCTGAATCGTCAAGTCAGGAGAGGGGTTCCCTCATCTATCACTTCGCTCCTCTTACACTCCGACTCCCGCCGGTTGAAAAAATTTTCCCGCCAAGAGATTTTTCTGTGATATTTTCCGAAACCATACATATAGAGTCAGAGAAGCGGGATTGCGGCAATCTTATTCCAGTTTCTCTGGCTGTCCGGTTTAGCAAACGAACGCACCCGGCGAATTCGTTGCTCATTCAGATATCCGATTCGTAGACCTGTACGCTTCAGCGCTTGGGCGTAACGCCACGCGAAACAGATTATAAACGGCAGTTCCATTAGCCTCAGATCATCGTTGGATTTCGTTTCCAACCCGAAAAGGAGTTTTCAATGCAACAACCGGATCCAAGTAATCCCTCTACCTTTCAGGTTGTGCGCGGCGAAGTCATCACCATCGTCGCCGAGCCTGATGGCGTTGCCAGTGAAAATGTATCGGCGGCAAAGGCCGGACAAGTATTGCCCAATCTCAATACCGACCCGAACGGCGATCCTCGATTCTCTTTTACCATCGGGAATGGTCTCGCTCGCAGCGTACGTGTCCGTGTGATGTGCAATTTCCCCGATGCCGGAAATGGTGACATAGAGATTGCAGAGCCATCCTGCACCTTTCTTTTACAAGGCTCTGCGGGAGGCAGCGTCTTCACCGGGCCAGTCATTAAGAAATCGGACTCCTTTCACGCGCTGCGAATCCTGTTTGAAGTAGAAGATTAAGATCAGCCTGTCCGAAACCGCTTCGAACAACCGGCAGGAGAAACCGATGGAGGTAGCGGTTTCCTGTTTGTGCTAAACCCGTTCCCAAAGAGGAGATCAACCATGAGGATCAGCCACCTGCTCAGAAAAATCTGTGCGTCAACTCTGTTAATCATCAGCGCCCTCAATGTGCACATGACTTTTGGTCGCTCGCCACAAGATTCATCGAATTGCTATCCCAATGATAAAAGCAATGTGGTTGTCATAGCAGAAGGATTGGGGTCGCAAATTGTAAAGGATAAACAAGCCAGCCTCGTAGATGGCTTTTGGGAAGATTTGATCTTCTACGTCCTCACTGACATCACTCTCCCTCAAGCGCCGGTTGTTTCGTTTCTCGATTTCCAACATTTTGGGGAAACCGCCCGAACGGATAAGCAGATTGGAACCTCTTCAAAGTCCAGCGGCTCAACGAGTCTGGCTGAAAAGCCGGGGTACGCCCAATTATTGGGGTTCGCTTTAGAGCATGGAGCCATCAAACAGAGCATCAATGATACAACCCTAACCCTCAGCACAACGCCTTATGCCTTTGCGGCATTGATCAACCGCCGCGACACCTCTTCCCTTTATCAGAATGTCGGATTTCTGAATCGGCTCGGAGTTTCCGCTTCTTTCAATATCTCGGATCAGGAGCAAATTCTTGCCAATGCTTCTAGAAAGCAATTATCGGAATGGTCGGTTCGACTTCGACTGACCGGAGATCGTAGTTCCCGCTCCCCGGAATTTCGCAGATTCTGGGTAAAGACGGTTGCCCCTCTCTTGCAAAAGCGGCTGGCTGCTCAATCTTCGGTCGACAACACGTTGTTCGAACCCGATGCGTCCCCCTCACAACCGGACTTGCAGGCGGCAAAGCAAAAACTGGAAGGGCTAAGCTTGCAATTGAACAGCACTACGACATCCCCGGTTCCGAACCCCTTAAAGAACCGTGTGCAGGCCTATCTAAATGACAACCCGGACGATGCGGAAGGGATAAAGAGCCTGATCCTCTGTTACATAAAAGAGAAAGTCTATGACCCGATCAAAAACCATGAAATCTTAACCGAGGCGCAACTGGAAGCCGTCAAACAGGAGATCGCCGCCAACATCTTGCCGAGAATTGCTTCAGCACAGAAAGCACTTGACGAGGTGAAGGCGCAGTATGATGCCTTTACCAAAACCTTAGAAGGCAAACAGCTCAGCACACTTGAATACACCAATCATCGCGTTGAGACCGGCTCGGACTTCTCTGAAATCAAGCTCCTCTATCAGATGAAACAAGCGCCGATGAATCTGATCTTCAATGCCGGTATCACCCTCTACAACAATCCCAACCGAATGATGAATCAAGAGCGCGTGCGCGATTACAACTTTGCGCTCTCCTTCGAAGGCGAAACCCGCAACCCCTTCGTGCAACTCGAAGACCTCAGCAAAATTACCTATTCCTTCAGCGGAGCCTATCAACGCATGAAAGAGAATGAAGGGATGATGGGGAAAAAACCTGACATTGCCAATGTGCAATTCCGTGTGGAAATCCCGGTCGCAACCGGCTTTAGTATTCCCGTTGCCTACACCTTTGCTTCCGCTACCGAAACCAGTATGAAAAAGGAGAATCGCTTCAACATCGGCCTTCGCCTCGATGTTGATAAGCTCTACTCGTTAGCCAGACTCAAACGGCAATGACGGTTACCACTGGTTGGTCATATCGAACACGTGCCGCCGTCATCGTC
>CAYXVU010000036.1:0-29191 GCA_964468725.1 uncultured Clostridia bacterium | reverse complement strand
CCTTCAGACGGAGGTATCCGATTCACGAAGGGCTTGGCTTATGGGATTTTGTTACCCATCAGTTTCACAGGACGCTCCGGTAATCATCCAGGCAGGGAGGACAGGTGACGGTGCGGCAGCCACACACTTCCAGACATAAAAAGTTCAACACTTGCAACATCTCTTCTTCTGGCATGGCAAGCTGAAGGGCGGCTTTTGAGAGAGATCGTTGCGCGGTGAAGGCAGCAGCAATCGCCGCCCAATCTTTACGCCAAACCAACACGTCTTGCGACTGTGCAGAAACGCGCTCACCCGCTTCCTGCACATCCAATTCGTTGCCGCAGAGCGGGCACAAACAGGTTGTTATATGGGTCGCTTCATCCATGCGCGCAGAGTAAAGAAAATCAGTGCGATACCGGCAAGCATTGCCGTTCCCATCAGCCAAACCGAATACTGATGTAGATCATTGAATTGCAGGCGCAGCGGGTCGGTGGCCGCCACATCATCAATAACGCCACCCATTTGGCCTCTCAGCAGATTCAATGCAGGAGATACCCAAAACCGCGACAAGGCAGTTGCTCCGACCATCAATCCGAGCAGCCCAAAACGCAGCCACCGCGCACGATTGTGTCGGCGTTGCCGCCAACCGGCAAGCTGAATGAGCATCAGTAAAAGGCCAATGACCAGACCGAGCACTTCCACTTTGGCAAGGGTGCTCTGCACCATCTGGCCTGCCAGATGGCGCGTCGGCAAAACAGCGAAAGCGCTCGGCGCGACGGCAAAACTGAAAAACATCATCGAACCGAGCCAAACGGACAACAACAGAGATTCAAGAAAAGCGAGCGTGAGAGTGGCTTTGCTCACGCCTGCCTCGGCCTTTTCTTCAATGCCCTCTAACTTCGTTGCGCTGATGGCCATCGAAACTCCTTCAACTTAGCTTTGCGCGCTGGCTTCAGCCTTTTGGTGCTGTAGGTGCGTGATGTACTTCTCTGCCGCTAAAGCCGCGACCGTCGCATCGCCGACGGCGTTGGTAATCTGTCTGACCAGTTGTGAGCGCAAGTCGCCCGCCGCGTATAGTCCCGGAACGTTGGTCTCCATTCTGTCGTTGGTCAAAATGTGGCCGCTCTCGTCATGCGCCGGATGATCGTCCAAAAAGTAGGTGTTCGGCTTAAACCCGATGAAGATGAAGACCCCTTGCGTCGGATGCTCCCAACGCTCGCTGGTCTTCACATTGCGAAGTACTAGATGCTCAACCTCTCGGCTGCCTTTGATCTCTTCGACGACCGTGTCATAGATCACCTCCACTTTCGGACTGCGCAAGAGCTGGTCCTGTAGAATCTTCTGCGCGCGAAACTCACTGCGACGGTGAACGACATAGACTTTGCTGCCGAAGCGCGTCAAATAATTGGCTTCTTCGACTGCCGCATCGCCTCCTCCAATGACGGTAATCACCTGTCCATTGAAAAAAGCGCCGTCACAGACCGCACAATAGCTGACGCCGCGCCCGCTTAATGCCTCTTCGCCGGGAACGCCCAGTTTGGAAGGCGTACCGCCTGCCGTCGCGATGATGGTAGTTGCCAGATAGGTCTTTGCATCGGTCGTCACTTCAAACAGATCGCCAACTCTTCGAACCGCTTTCACCTCTTCGTGAGTGCGAATCTCGACGCCGAATTTGCGAGCGTGGTCTTCCATCAGCTTTGCCAGATCAACCCCTTTGATGTGCTCAAAACCGATGTAATCTTCAATCGCTTCCGTATTCAACAGTTCTCCGCCGATGATCCCTTTCTCAATAATCACCGTCTTCAGATTCGAGCGCGATCCGTACAGTCCGGCAGTCAGTCCGGCAGGCCCCGCTCCCACAATCAACATGTCATATACTTCCTGCATAGATTCCTCCGTTTCTCTTCCTCAGTTCTAATGGCAGTATACTAAAGCTGTAAAGCCGCAAAGGTGGCGGCTTATTCCCACAGCCTATCCTCCGCAGCGGGAAACAAATTCCGCCAGTAACCGAACGCCAAATCCCGTTGCCCCTTTCGCCAAATAGGGCTTCTCTTTATCCAACCAGGCCGTCCCCGCGATATCCAGATGCGCCCAAGGAATGTCGCCGACGAAGTTCTTGATAAACATTGCGCCGGTAATCGCGCCAGCCGTGCGATTGCCGATGTTTTTCATATCGGCAATCTCGCTACGTATCAGTTGGCCATACTCTCGATCAAGCGGCAACTGCCAAACGCGGTCGCCACTGAAATCTCCGGCGGCAACCAACTCATCGGCCAGCCCTTGATGATTGCACATCAAGCCTGCGCGCACTTCGCCAAGCGCGATCACGCACGCGCCCGTTAGCGTCGCTGCATCAACAATGCGGGTTGCACCCAGGCGGATAGCATAAGTAATGGCGTCGGCTAACACCAAACGGCCTTCCGCATCGGTATTGACGACTTCAATGGTCTTTCCGCTCAAACTTCTGACCACATCACCGGGTTTGACGGCTCGACCGGAAGGGAGATTCTCTGATGCCGGAATCAGCCCGAGCACCCGTACCTGCGGGCGAAGACGGGCGATGGCTTGCATTGCGCCGATCACAGCCGCTCCCCCGCCCATATCGTATTTCATCTCCTCCATGCGGTCGGCAGGCTTGAGCGAAATGCCGCCGGAATCGAACGTGATGCCTTTGCCAATAAGCGCAATCACCTCTTGATGGTTCGATTCGGTTGAGGGGCAGTAATCTAAAACCGTCAGGGTCGCCGGTTCGGCGCTGCCTCGAGACACGGCCAATAATGCCCCCATTCCTATCCGCTTCATTTCGTCTTCATTGAGCACCTGACAACTCAGCCCTTCGCGCATAGCCATCGCCGCCGCCTCTTCTGCCAGTTTCGTAGGCGTCATCAGGTTGCCCGGTTCGTGTGCCAATGTGCGGGCAAAATTCGTCGCTTCTGCCATTAGGGTTCCGACCCGCACGCCCTCATGAGCTTCGGCGCTGACCTCGCCAATCAAGGTCAGACGAGTGATTTCTGCTCGCGCCTCTTTTTCGGTCGCGTAAACATTGCTTTCAACCAATCCGAGCAATGCGCCTTCCACAATGGCGCGAGCGCTCGTTACCCCCGCGCAACTTCCGTTCATAACCACCGCGACCGATTGGGCGCTGCGGGATGCCAGGGTTCGTAGCGCCGAACCCGCCCATCGTTGTTGTTGGAGAGGGGAAAGCTTCTCCTCTTGTCCAGCGCCATACAGAAGCACTCGCTGTGTCGCTCTCGCCCCCTTGAGGTAAAGAGAGACCCAACGATGTGGTTTGCCGGTCATCTCACCGCTTTCAAAGGCTTGTCCAACCGCGCCGTTCGTCAGATGATTCATCTCTGCCAGTAGACCTTCGGCAGGTGATTGCGATTCATAGACAGGCAGAAGAATCACGTCATCGGTGACGGCAGTAAGCGGTTTATCACTGACAGTAATTTCCATAGGCGTCAGCCCTCCTATTTTCCGGTTACAGATGTGCGGCGCGAAAAAACAGAAGCTGTGAAGCTCCGGTGCCTCCGGCCACAACCAGAGGCAAACGGGATGCGAGCTGCGAGAGCTACCACGAATCCGGTTGACTTGAACTACACGGTATCCAATGCACTGATGATGGCGTTGGTATATTCCAGCGTGGTTGCTTGACCGCCAAGATCACGAGTTAAGATATGGCGCTCGGCTAAAACTTTCTCTAATGCTTTTTGTATCCGCTCTGCCGCTTCTCGTTCATTGAGATATTGCAACATCAAAACTGAGGTCTGAATCAATGCTGTAGGATTGGCAATACCACGTCCGGCGATATTCGGAGCCGAACCATGTACGGCTTCAAAGACGGCAACGTCATCGCCAATGTTTGCGCCGGGAACGATGCCCAATCCGCCAACCAATCCCGCCCCCAAATCGGACACAATGTCGCCATAGAGATTCTCTAACAGCAACACATCGAATTGATGCGGGTCAATTACCAATTGCATACAGGCATTGTCAACGATCAAATCGTCGGCGGTGATTTCGGGATAGGCTTTGGCCACCTCACGAAAACAGTTTAGAAACAGCCCGTCGGACAACTTCATGATGTTCGCTTTATGAATGGCAGTGACCTTTTTACGACCTTCCCGGCGGGCATATTCAAAGGCGAATTCGGCGATACGGGTTGAGGCGCGAGCCGTGATGATCTTCAAAGATTCGACAACGCCGGGCACAACTTCATGCTCAAGTCCCGAATACAAATCCTCAGTGTTTTCCCGGACAACGATCAAATCCACATCTTCATAGCGCGAATGCACACCATGCAGCGACTTCACCGGACGCAGGTTGGCATAGAGATCAAGCTCTTTCCGCAAGCGCACATTCGAACTGACGAACCCCGTGCCGATGGGCGTAATGACCGGGCCTTTGAGCGCCACTTTGGTTCTGCGAATTGATTCGATCAGGTCTTTCGGCAACGGATCGCCATACTTGGTCAGGGCTTCCGAGCCAACGACAAACGATTCCCATTCGAACTGAACTCCGGTGGCGCGTAAGACCGAAATGGCCGCGCCCGTGACCTCCGGGCCAATGCCGTCGCCGGGAATCAAGGTGACCTTATGCTTCATCCAATCGGTTCTCCTATAACGATTTACGATCTCTGTTTACAAGGCGTTAATACTACTAGACGGCATCGCCGATAGACAAGAATCCCGCGCGCCCTTCCCTTCATTGACAATTGTCTGAGCCGTCTTCTAGGCTTGCAGCCAGTCGAATATCACGACCAAACTGGGGAGGTAAGGGAGCGAATCTATGTACGAAGTCATGATCGAAGAAGAATTTTCCGCCGCTCACGCGCTGCGCGGATACAAGGGCAAATGCGAAAATCTGCACGGTCACAACTGGAAAGTCGAGGTCTATGTCAGAGGGGAGAGACTCGACGCTATCGGTATGTTGGTTGACTTCACCCACTTAAAAGCGGTCGTTCGACAAGTGATGAAATATCTCGATCATCAAAACCTAAACGAACTGAAGCCTTTTGATGAAGAGCTCAACCCTTCCTCCGAACACCTTGCCGGGTTCATCCTTCACAAGGTCGCAGAAGAGGTCAATGACGAACGCGTAAAGGTTTACAAAGTTCGCGTCTGGGAAACGCCGAGCACTTCAGCCACCTTCGAGGTCAAAGCGTGACCTTCGCAATCGGCTCAGAACGGATGTGATGGCAAGCCATCGGCATTGGCAGATTGACTGCCAATCACAGCCGTTCTGATCGTTACCGCCTACTGACGGGCTTGCGAACCGCGCGCCGGATTCTTCACATATCTGTCCATCCAACTCAGCATCTCATAGATCGTATGCAGAACCGATTCGCGTGCCGCATAGCCATGCGCTTCCAGCGGCAAGGTCACATAGCGAGCCTGTTTACCCAACCCTTTCAGCGCGTGGTAGAACCGCTCAGACTGAATTGGGAAGGTGCCGGAGTTGTTATCGGCTTCGCCGTGAAGCAACAAGATCGGCTCGTTGACTTTGTTGGCGTGCATAAACGGCGACATCTTCAAATAGACTTCAGGAACCTCCCAAATGCTGCGCCGCTCACTCTGAAACGAGAAGGGGGTCAGGGTGCGATTATACGCACCGCTGCGCGCAATCCCTGCGCGAAACAGATCGCAGTGAGCCAGCAAATTCGCCGTCATAAACGCACCATAAGAATGGCCGCCAACTCCAACCCGATCACGGTCGGTGACGCCGCGCTCGACCAGAAAATTGATTGCCGCTTCGGCGTTCATCACCAGTTGCTCGACGAATTTGTCATTTGCCTGATCGCCGCCGAGAATCGGCATCGCCGCATTATCCAACACCACGTAACCTTGCAAAGCTAAAAATAGGTGTGAAGCGCCGCCAACGCGCGTGAAGCGATTGGGAGAGCCGGTCACTTGGCTGGCCGCAGCAGCAGAGGCGAACTCATTCGGGTACGCCCAAAGAAATGTCGGTCGCTTTTCACCCGCCTTGTAATCGGGCGGTAGATAGAGCGTGCCGGACAGTTCAATGCCGTCGCTCCTTTTATATTTGACCAACTCTTTTTTCACCTGGCGAAATGCCGGTTGCGGGTCGCTGAATGTTGTCAGGGCTTGCGTGCGGTTTTGTGCGCTATCGTGAAGGACAAAATTCGGAGGTTCGGTGACCGACTCTTTGCTGGTGACAAACCGCTTGGCGTCCGCGTCCAACACTTCGATTACGGTTTCGTAATACGGGTCTTGCGAACGAAAGACTTCAGAAATTTGCAAGGTGCTGACATTCAAGCGTCTGAGAAACGGGCGATCACCTTGCGGTGTCGCTCCCTGTCCCGTCAAATAGAGATGTTGACCATCGCTCGATTGTGCGACGACGCGCTGCCCGGTTTTGTTGGTCGTCTGTTCAAACTGGCCGGGATTGTTGTAGCGGTCTTCGCTTTGCAAATCGAAGGCGAGTCGCGGTCTGGCTCCGGCCTGTTTCAAATCCTGAATATAGGTGCGCGATTTGCGCGTCGGGCGATCAAACTCCGACCAGATAGCGAAATCGCCGCGCTCCGTCCATTGCAATTGGCCGAAACGTAATTCCGTTTTGAATAGCTCGCGCGGTTCGGCTGTAAACGGCGCAGCCATCACCATGATGCGATCTCGATGGGGGACTTTCTTTTTCGGGTCACCGCCATCAAGGGCTTCCGCATAGACCAATGTCGCGCCGGTGTCGGATTGCCAGCGCACGGAACGAGCCCCGGTTCGCACACCGCCGGTCGGCGTCTTTTCGGCAAGCGGCAAGGAAGCGATTTTCTTCACTATCGCTCCGCGCCCATCCCAAACTTCCAATTCCTGAGCGAAGCCGCTGAAGGGCACATAATAACTGAACGGCTCGACAACGCGCGCAACGTAGATATATTTGCCATCCGGCGAAACATCCACGTCATCAAAGATGGCTGGCGAGCCAATCGGTTTCACGACGCCGTTGAGGTCAATGCGCGCCAGTTGCGAAGTGAAATAGTGTTTGAAGAGCTTCTCATCGTGTGCGTTTTGCAATAAATCCTGAAAGGTCGGCACCGGAGCGATTTCACCGGTTGACTCTTGAACCTTAGGGCCGGTCGGAACTTCGGCCTCTTTCGGCTCCGCGCCGCGAGCGACGACCAGCGTACAGATCAAGCCGCTGCTATCGGGCAACCAGTGAATAGGAGTTCCTGTCGTCGAGTTCAACATCGCTGTGCCGACTTTGTTCGCTTTATTCGCAGTGGGGTCGGCAACCCATAGTTCCAATCCGTTTTGCACGCCATTGGTAAAGGCGAAGTAGCGACCATTCGGTGACCAACTGAGGGAAGCAATCTTGGCATTAGCAGGCAAGCGCAACTCCTTCGCACGCCCGGTGGCGATTTCGACAACGACAATGCGGTTGATGCCCAACGCCGTAAACGCGCTGTTGCTGCGCGGATTGATGCGAGTTCCGGCCAGCCTGTACATGGGCTGCGCGAGATCGGCAATCGTCGGCATCGCCGGTCGGTGCAACAACAGCATCCAGCGATCATCCGGGCTGAAGGAAGATTGCGGGAGCGGCGCGGCATCGAGCATCGTAACGATGTCTGCCGGAGGTTGTTTGTATTCGGTTACGGTCTGCGCTTGGGCAAAACCGAAGAGGGTGAAGAAGACGGCGAAAAGCAGCACGCGAATTTTCATAACGCCTCCTATTCCAAATCTGTTTGACAAGTCCACTGGAGGAAGAGCATCCGGCTACCCATACACCTGAGACTGGGCATCTGACCGGAAGTCAATGCGACTCTTCAATGATTTCAAATCGGGTTGTAATCGGCGTAGCGGCTTTGAGCATGGCCGATACGCTGCAATACTTCTCTTCGGAAAGTTCAATGGCGCGCGCCACCGCTCTCTCATCAATCGCGTAGCCGCGCACCCGGTGAATGACTTCAATATGGGTGTAGATGCGCGGATGTTCGCCCCGGCGATTGCCGCGCACTTCGATTTCATAGCCGGTCACGCGCTGCCGTTTCTTTTGCAAAATCGAACTAACATCCGCACCCGTACAACCGCCTAGGGATATGAGAAGCAATTCCATCGGCGTGGGTGAGGTGAGTTCTTCAACGGTTGCAAATCCCGTAAGGATGGCATGCCCGCTCGGCGATATGGCAACAAACGATTCGTCGCCCGTATAGCGCAAGTGCGCGATTTTCAGTTCTGATATTGGTTGATCGTTCATAAGAAAACCAATCGGTATTACTTTCTAATGATGAGGTAAATCGGTAACACGCTCGGTAAACGAGTGGCCAATCATATCACCGAAGCGTCTTAGCCGAAAGTTTATCAGGCTGCGCCAGAGAGCTAGGGCACGAAGAAACACGGAGGAACGGTTTTTCACGGACTCTCCCCATTGTTCCGCAATACGCCGCTACTTCCGTGTTTCTTCGTGCCCTACTTTCAAACCGAGGCCGCCCAATAACCCAACCCTTTTTTCCGGTTCGACAAGCTGTCTCCTGAGCAAATTCGCGGCAACTGTTCGCCAATTAAGCGATCAACGAAGCGCCCGCTGCCAAATCTGGTGTTGAGGGCGGCCATTCCTGCAGGAGTGCCGGTAACTTCGCCGATGACGGCGGCTGCTCGACCTGCCGGATAGTTCTACATTGCAGCAGTAAAAAGGGTTGTAGAGCTTTACGGGCGGCAGCCAAGGTAGGGCGCCGAGTACGATGTCTTCCATACTCGGCGGCGTCGCGGACGTTAAGGCAACCGATTCTCCGTCACAGCCCAACCCGGCGGTAATCCACAATACCTTTAGCGACTCAGACACAGATAGGGCACCTGCCTTCGGATCGTTAGGTTGCCGGTTTGTCATGAACCTCCTTCCAGCGACAGCGAAGGAATTCGCGGCCTGCCAACTGTAGATCATTCATAGCGATTACAGCAATTCAGATTGGCTTAGCAGAGAAGATGCGCCGATGAAAGAGATACGAGGGTTCAATTAAGCGAATAGAAAAGGGTGGGAATCGAGTCTTTCCAGACCGAATGATGAATTCGAACCTGAGCAAAGTGATTTGGTGGGGACGGAGAGAATCGAACTCTCATGGGTTGCCCCATACGCCCCTCAAACGTACGTGTCTACCAGTTCCACCACGTCCCCACAAACTTGCTCTATCAAATAACAACTGCTCAGGATGACCGATACCGAGCTTGTGTTTTTGCCGCTCGTAACTAGCTCTTGACCCTCTGGTCACCACATCGGTCAATCTCAAACGACTGCCGAAAGTCGGCGTTTGGTTATGGCCCTCTGGGCAAAGCAATGCAGACTCTCACGGCAATTATCAGGGTTCAACGACTGCCCTTTCAAAAAGCAAACTACTTGGAGTTGCCTTTTTTCGGCTCCTCTTTCTTAGCTTCCGGCTTTGACGGCTGTGCAGAGGGAGTCGCAACATTTGCGTTCCCAGTGCTAGTTCCCGACTGCGGCGTCACAACTGCCGGAGCTTGCCCTTGCGGCGAAGTCGAATCGGTCGGCGCAGGAACGGTCGGCTCTGGCACAACCGGAGCGACCGAGTTCGAATCGGTGGTCACCGATTCGCCCACAGATCCAGGGCTGAAGAGTCCCGGTATCGAGAACAGAAATGCAGTGATGAAAAAGACGATTGCCGCCGTGATGGTGATCTTCGCCATTACGGTCTGCGTGCCGCGCGGGCCAAAGGCTGACGAATTGGCTCCGCCGCCGAAGACGGCTGCGGCATCCGATTTCCCCGGTTGCAACAACACGAAGAGGATGAGCAACACGCAGGCAATGATATATAGAGTCATCAATAAGTAATACAACTTCCGTACCTACCTTTTATTGATAGTTGACAATCTCGGCAAAGGAACTGGCTTCGAGGCTCGCCCCGCCAACCAGTGCGCCATCAACATCCGGCTCTGTCATCAAAGCCGCGATGTTGTCAGGCTTGACGCTGCCGCCATACAAAATCCGTGTGCCAGCGGCTACTTCATCTCCGAATAGTTCGCGGATTCGGGACCTGATGAAGGCGTGCATCTGCTGGGCGGTTTCGGGTGTTGCGGTGCGCCCTGTGCCGATTGCCCATACCGGCTCGTAAGCGATGATGATACGGATGGCCTCTTGCAGTGTCAAGTTTCGCAACCCGCCGCTCAGTTGCGCACCAACCACAGACTCCGCTTGATTGGTGTCTCGGTCTGCCAAACGCTCGCCCACACATACGATGGGGAGAAGTTCGGATTGCAAGGCTTGCCCGATCTTTTTATTAACGCTCTCATCCGTTTCGCCGTAATACTGACGCCGTTCAGAGTGGCCGATGATGGCGAAACGCGCGCCCGCATCGCGGATCATCGTTGCAGATACTTCGCCGGTGAAAGCCCCGCTCCCTGCTTCAGCGGCAATATCCTGTGAGGCGATGGCGACATTTGATCCTTCCAGTCGGTCGGCAACGGCGCGCAGAGCCGTGAAAGGTGGCGCTACAACAATGTCGCAATGCGTCGCCGCCACCACCAACGGCTTCACTGACTGTACGAAGTCTACCGCTTCGGAGATCGTCTTATACATCTTCCAGTTTCCGGCTATGACAGGTCTACGCATAAATTTCAACGCGAACTTGATAGAGAATCCGACTATGGTTTAGCAGGCGGAGGCTGTTCGGCGCGCGATAGCATAATGGTGATTCTGCCGCTCTGCTTATCTTGATTGACTTGCACAAGTGCTTCATTCAGATCGCCTTTTTTCAATTCGAGTTTGTAAATCTCAGGGTCATCAATACGAACGACCACCGTCCAACCTTTGCTCTTCACCGCTGCGTCATAAAACTTGGCGATCTTTTCCATCGGGCCGCGCGCATCGAGCAGAATCAACGTTGAGGCGACACCATTCAACGGGCCGACTTGCATGTTGCGAACTACCGATTCGGGATAGGTAGGCAAGTCTTTGATCTGCCCTTTCGTAGTGTCGAAAAACGACGGCATTGGCACCGGCGTTGGCGCTTGTGCCGACTCGATTGGCGCAGGCACAGTTGGAGTCAGCGGCGCTGACGGGTCGGCAGAGGGCGTGGGAGATGGGTTTGTCGGAGTTTCAGCAGCGCTTGTTGCGGATGGATTTGAAGTCGGTTCGTTATCCTGTTTGGCCTCCCGCCCTTTCTCATCCACTTTCATATCGCTATAGGCAGGCTTTTTACAGCCTGCAAGCCCGACCAACATCAAAATCAGAATCATCAACGCCGTAACTTTCATACCTACCTTCTAAAAAACAGAATTGTTACCTACTTACTTTTTCACTGAGCGCGGCCACTCCCGGCAGCATGTCGCCTGCCAGAAATTCGAGTGAAGCGCCGCCGCCCGTTGAAACATGAGAGATTCGATCTGCGACGCCAGCTTCACTCACAGCCGCAACCGAATCGCCGCCTCCAACAATGCTTGTTGCCTGCGATGCGGCAACCGCTTCCGCCAGTGCGCGGGTCGCTCGATCAAACGGCGGTCGCTCGAACATTCCCATCGGGCCGTTCCAAACAATCGTGTGCGCATCGCGCACGCGCTGAGCAAATGCTTCGATTGATTGTGGGCCAATATCGAAACCGGCTTCGTTGGCTGCTGTTTCCATGACCGCACAGATGCGCGTCGGCGCAGATTGTGCATCGGCATCCCATTGAGCTTTATCTACAACGACGTGATCGGTTGGCAAAACAAAATCAACGCCGCTCTCACCTGCGCGCCTTAGAAGATCACGCGCCAGATCGAGTTTGTCATCTTCGACCAGCGAGCGTCCGGTCTCAATCCCTTGCGCCTTCAAAAATGTGTAGGCCATCGCGCCGCCAATAAGGATGGAGTCGGCAGATAGTAGCAGGTTCTCAATCACAGCAATCTTGTCAGAGACTTTTGCGCCGCCCAAGATCACGACGAAGGGGCGTTCGGGGTTATCAAGAGCTTTGCCTAAGTATTCAAGCTCCTTCTGCATCAAGAAACCGGCTGCCGCTTGGTCAACGTAGTGAGTAACGCCTTCCGTAGAGGCGTGTGCGCGGTGCGCCGTGCCAAAGGCATCATTGACGTATAGGTCGGCAAGCGCACCGAGTTGTTTGCCAAACTCCGGATCATTCTTCTCTTCGCCCGCGTAAAAGCGCACATTTTCCAGCATCAGCACCGCACCCGGCTCAAGCGCGTCCACCATCCCCTGCACCACGTCGCCTACCGAATCCGGCGCCAGGGTGACCGGTTTACCTAACAACTCGGATAAGCGTGCAGCCGCAGGAGCAAGCGAATACTTCGGATCGGGTTTACCCTTCGGCCTGCCCAAATGAGAAGCCAGCACCAATCGCGCCCCATGCTCAATTGCATATCGGATACTCGGCAGCGCAGCGCGAATGCGCGTATCGTCACCGACCTTGCCGTCATCACCAATCGGAACGTTGAAATCCACACGCATCAAAACGCGCTTGCCCTGCAAATCGAGATCAGTAATCGAAAGCTTTGCCATAACGAGAGTGACCCGAGACGAGTAACAAGTGATAAGTGAAATGAAACGGGTTTCGTTGCCGGTTCTTTGCTTTCCGAGGATAGTTTTCTTGCCCTTGAGATCGAGAAAACACGAACAGAACACCCGGCTTCTACTTTGTCACTTGTCACTCGTTATGAATTTCACAGTCCTTTCTCTGCGATAAAGCGCATCAGGTCAACGACGCGACAGGAATAACCCCACTCATTGTCATACCACGAGAGGAGTTTGACCATATTCCCTTCGAGAACGTTGGTGTATTCGGCATCGAGGATGGACGAATGGGAGTTGCGGCGGAAATCAATCGAAACCAACGGTTCATCCGAATACTGAAGAATGCCTTTCATGCGCCCTTCGGCAGCCTCTTTCATGGCCGCATTGATCGCCTCTTTGGTTGCGGGCTTTTCGACTTCGGCAACCAAATCCACAATCGAAACATTCGGTGTTGGCACGCGCAACGCGAGGCCGTCCAGTTTGCCCTTGAGTTCTGGCAACACCAAGCCAATCGCTTTGGCGGCTCCCGTCGAAGTCGGGATGATTGACATGGCTGCCGCCCGCGCACGGCGCAGATCGCTATGGGGAAGGTCTAATAATTTTTGATCGTTGGTATACGAGTGCACAGTCGTCATCAACCCTTTTTTGATGGTGAAATGATCGTGCAGAACTTTCGCAATGGGAGCCAGACAATTGGTCGTACACGATGCATTTGAAATGACGTGATGCGATTTCGCATCATAGCTTTCGTCGTTGACGCCCAATACCAGAGTAATATCTTCGCCTTTAGCAGGCGCGGAAATGATGACCTTCTTCACCGAACCGTGTAGGTGTTTGGCCGCATCATCTTTTTTAGTGAACAGACCGGTGGATTCGATGACGATCTCTGCGCCGACCGATTCCCAATCAATCTTTGCCGGATCGCGTTCGGCAAAGACTTTGAACTCATCGCCGTTGACGATGATGCTATTTTCGCCCGCTCGAATGTCAGCATCGAGGTTGCCAAGCACCGAATCATATTTGAGGAGGTGTGCAAGCGTTTTCGTGTTGGTGATGTCATTGACGGCCACAAAGTCAAAATCGCTGTTGCCCAAAGCAGCGCGTAAGACATTGCGCCCGATGCGGCCAAAGCCGTTGATCCCTACTTTGATTCCCATGTTTCAAACCCTCCGATAAGCAATTCCGTAATGGTAATGATTGGTAAAAATTTCTCCGCCAAAGCGACCCACGAAGGTATCGAACCCGCTTTGTGATTGTCAAGTATGATGCCTCTGCACGCCGCGCCTTTCCTCAAGGGGTGGTGCTCGCCCTCAGCGAAAAGCACGGCGGGTAAGAGATTCGGTTGGCTGACCTCTAGTTGAGCGCCTGTTCGATGGCTTGGGTGACAACTTCGCTCTCCGGCTTATCTTTCGACTCGAAACGAGCAATGATTTTGCCTTGTCGGTCTACCAAAAACTTATTGAAATTCCACTTGATCTCACCGCCGAATTGCGGGTTGGTATCTTTCTCCGTCAGGTACTTATAAAGCGGGTGCTTGTCATCCCCTTTGACAGAGATTTTTGAGAAGATCGGGAAACTGACGCCGTAGGTGAGGGTGCAGAATTGTTTGATCTCTTCATTGCTTCCCGGTTCTTGCCCCAAAAAGTTATTGGCCGGAAAGCCGAGAATGACAAAGCCCCGGTCTTTATATTTCGCGTAGATCGCCTGCAAGCCTTCGTATTGCGGGGTGTAACCGCATTTGCTGGCGACATTGACGAGCAGCAAAACCTTGCCTTTGTACTGTTCTAATTTGATGTCTTTACCGTCAACATCCTTCATCGTGAAATCATAAATGGACATAGATGAATTCCCCGTGACCGCGACGCTGGCGGCCTCCTGTTTGTTGCTTGCCGTGAAAAACGATGCGCTGACAATGGTGGTGAATACGAGAAGCGCGAGAACAACGAATTGTTTCACTACTTTCCTCCTTGAGTTTTCTTTTCGTTTAGGAACACATTCGGGCATTAGTATAGCGAGTGAGCGAACAGAGTGCGAATGACAAACTATTGTCATCGTTAAAAGCCATCCCTGAACGGCAGAGAGTTTCTTGACCTGTTAGACCCCAACTATTGAAGAGTTATTCTTTCGGCTCTTCTTTGGCGATCTGTTGAGTAGTCGCCTTGGCGCTATCGAGTTGATTTTGCGTACTCTGCGAACGCCAACGCAAACGCCATTCGGCAGTCTCCGCCCAGATCATGCGAAACACAGAGATTGTTACCGCCAAAACGACCGGGCCAACAAACAGTCCCAAAATGCCGAACGCCTGCACCCCGCCAAAGACCGAAAGAAAGACGAATAACGGATGCAAGCTAACGCGTCCGCTCATCAAGTAGGGGCGCAAGAAATTGTCCACTGTTCCGACCACTCCCGCTCCCCAACCGATCAAGACCACCCCCTGAATCCAATGCCCGCTCAAGATCAAGTACAACGATGCCGGTAGCCATACAGCAGCCGTGCCAACCAATGGAATTAAAGCGAAGATCGTGGCAATCACGCCCCACAACACCGGCGAAGGGATGCCAAATACAGCCAATGCTAGGCCGGTCAGCAGACCCTGTACGGCGGCAACAATCAACCCTCCATATACGGTCGCAAAGATGGTGTTCTCAATCCCTTTGAGCAACTCATCAATCTGCGCCGGACTGAGCGGCAAAGCGGCGGTCGCGCGACGCCGAAATGATCGTCCCTCACGAAAGAGAAAGAAGAGCGTAAAGAGAGCAATCACGCTATTGATAAGGAAGGTGGCGAGATTGCCTATCACTGTGCGGACTTCGGCAAACAAAAAAGAACTGATCTGCTGCAATCGCCCCAGCAACCATTCGCGGGGGCTGAATTGGGATAGGTCAACGTAGCGACCAACAAAAGCCAACGGCGTTTCGAGAACCTCTTGGAGATAGGGACTCAAACCGCCGCTCTCCGAACTGCGCTCCTGTAAGTAGTCAATCAGGTGGGAGACCTCTCTGGAAATTGCTACTCCAATCAAAATCGCTGGGATGATAATCACCAATACGACAACGACGGTAGACAGCAAGGCGGATAAACTCGGACTGCGCACGAAGCGGAGCATCCGCGATTGCACCGGATAGAAGACAACGGCGATGACAATGGCCGAGATCAAGGGGCGGATGAACGGGTTAAATAAGATGAAGCACATGATCAAAGCGAGCGCCGCAAGAACCAGCAGAAAGATGAGGGTTACGCGCTTTTTGACCATAAGCGGATGAGTCCTTTGGAGATTGCGGATTGTACTCGGCGCGGGAAGGGTTTTGAAACTTTTCTTTGACCCACTAGCGAAAAGCCAGCACATGCATCCACTCGCAGGCCGGTTCGCCCCCTGTGATGAATCGCGCCGCAACAATGAAAACAGCTTGGGGAACGCGTTAGATCGTTTCCCCTATGCGGTCAGGTGCGGAGACTCGGCCTCTTGCCCGTTGATGCCTGCGTCCGGCAATGCCTCTTTGAATTTGCATTCGCGGCATTGTAATTCGCGGTTGCCCTCTTTCTTCACTTTCTCAACTAAAAAGCGTGCGCCACATTCAGGGCAACCGCGCGCTACTGGCTTATCCCACAAAGCAAATTTGCATTTCGGATAATTGGAGCAACCGTAGAAGACTTTGCGGCCTCGTTTGACGACGATCTCGCCGCCGCAATCAGGGCAGGCAACACCAGTCGCCTCCTGCTTGACGTATTTGCACTCCGGGTAATTTGAACAAGCAACGAAGGGGCCGAATCGCCCTTCGCGCTGCACCAGATGTTTTCCGCACTGCGGGCACAAATCTTCCAACACAATGGGGGCAGCGGACACCTTGCCACCCTTTTGAATCTTTTTCGTTGTCTTGCAATCCGGATAGCCCGTACAAGCGTAAAAAGAGCCGAAACGCCCGCGTTTGAGCGCCATTGCACGCCCGCAATTTTCGCAAATCTCCTCTTCCCCTTCCCCTTTTGCTTCCTCCGAAGCCGCGTCACTCGGTTTCCGAATATCGCGGGTCGTCTTGCATTCAGGGTAATTCGTACAGGCTAAAAACTCGCCGTAGCGCCCAAACTTTTTCGCCATCTTCGAACCACATTTTTCACACTCTTCGTCAGTAATAATCTCCTGCCGCTTAACGTCGCGCATATGAACTTTGGCGTTCTCCAAGTCTTTCAGGAACTTCTCATAAAACTCCGCTAGCGCCGCCGTCCATTTCATCTTGCCATCTTCGATTTCGTCCAACTCCTCTTCCATTCGCGCCGTGTACTGCACGTTGAAGATATCTTCAAAACTCTCCACCAACAGATCGTTGACGATCATTCCCAAATCGGTCGGGCGAAACCGGCCTTCAACGCGTTCGACATATTCGCGGTCTTGAATCACCGTCATGATCGAAGCATAGGTCGAAGGTCGCCCGATACCCTTCTCTTCGAGCGCCTTTACCAGCGTCGCTTCGGTGTAGCGCGGCGGCGGCTCGGTGAAATGTTGTTCGGGCATGAGGTCGTTGAGTTTCAGCGTTTCCCCCTTTTCGACTTTCGGTAACTTCCGCGCAGCTTCATCGTCCTCTTCGTCTTTCTCATCTTTTCCTTCTTCATAGACGGCGAGGAAGCCGTTAAATTTGATGACCGAACCGGTCGCGCGAAACAGGAAGCGTTCGCCTGCATTGATGTCAATGGTTGTCTGATCGAGAATGGCGGGCATCATTTGCGATGCGAGGAATCGCTGCCAGATCAATTTGTAGAGTGCAAGTTCATCTTTACCAAGATAACGCGCCAGGGCATCTGGCGTGCGCTGCGCGGACGTTGGGCGAATGGCTTCGTGCGCGTCCTGCGCATCTTTTTTCGAACGATAGTAATTCGGCTTTCCGGGCAGATAGTTTGGGCCGTATTCTTGGGCGATAAAACCGCGCACTTCATCGAGCGCCGAGTCCGCAACCCGCGTCGAATCGGTTCGCATGTAGGTAATCAATCCGACCAACCCTTCATCCCCGATTTCAACGCCTTCATAGAGGCGTTGCGCCACCTGCATGGTCTTCTTCACTGAGAAGCGCAATTTGCGCGACGCCTCCTGTTGCAATTTCGAAGTAATAAAAGGCGGCACCGGATTGCGCTTCTTCTCTTTCGTGGTTACCGAAGAGACAATAAAAAGCTGTTGCTTTATGTCGTTGACCAAGTCTTGCGCTTGTTGCTCTTCTTTGATGTGAATTTCGGATTTCTTTACGTCTTCTCCGAAATCCGTCGTCTTTACGGTTTTGTCATTGATGCGAAGTAAGCGAGCATCGAAATTCGGAGGCAGACTTGCCGCAAGGTTAGCGGTGATCGTCCAGTATTCGGTTGATACGAAAGCCAAAATATCGCGTTCGCGCTCGACCACTAGCCGCACGGCAACAGTCTGTACGCGACCCGCCGACAGCCCGCGTCGCACTTTGTCCCACAATAGAGGGCTAACCTGATAGCCAACGATGCGGTCTAACAAGCGTCGCGCCTGTTGGGCGTCAACCAAATGTTGATCAATCGCCGTCGGATGCTTGAAAGCCTCTTGAATCGCCGACTTGGTGATCTCGTTAAACATCACGCGCTGCACAGTTTTGCGATTTTTACCGCGCCCTTCTAACTCTTCTTTGATGTGCCAGCCGATGGCTTCGCCTTCGCGGTCGGGGTCAGTAGCGACAAAGATGGTTTCGACCTCTTTGGCTGCGGCTTTCAATTCACGAATGACCTTCTCTTTGCCGGGGATGGTTTCATATGTCGGTTCGAAATCGTTGCCAAAATCGATCCCAATCCCTTTTTTCGGCAAGTCTTTGATATGGCCGACAGAGGCTAAGACTTTATAATCCCGGCCGAGATATTTGTTGATGGTTTTTGCTTTCGATGGTGATTCAACAACGACTAATGCTTTTGCCATAACTTTCCTTTTAGAATCTCTCACGCCCGACCGTCAGTTATCGTTCCGATGCGGTCTCGAAATTTCCGACTTTAGCTTTGCCGCTCTTTTCGTGTCAAGCATGACAAATTTTCGCCCCCTCAACATCAGCCGTTTGCTTCATAATTTCCGCACAAAATTTTTTCCCGGCAATTGGCGTATGCGTTCCGTCATCTCTAAGGTCAACAATGCGCTCATCAACTGGCCAGCGCTCAGCCCCGCTTGGCTCATCAGTTGATCAACGTGAACCGCGCCATCAAATGTGAGCAGGCCGAATACTTTTTTCTCGGCTTCGGAAAGCGCGACCTCATCAAGCGATAATTGTTCGCTGGCTTTTGTCGCGCGTTCGCCTGCCAAAATCCTCGCTTTCACCTCCATCGGCAACTCTTCGACAACGTCCCGCCAAGTTTGCACCAGTTTGGCGCCATCCTTTATCAAATAATTCGGGCCAAAGCTATTGGCCGAGGTGATATTGCCGGGAACCGCAAAGACTTCGCGCCCCTGTTCATAAGCTAGCCGTGCTGTGATGAGCGACCCGCTGCGTTCAGCGCCTTCGACAACCATCACCCCGAAAGCCATGCCGCTGATGACGCGATTTCGAAAGGGGAAGTTTTGCGGCAACGGCGGAGTGCGAAGCGGAAACTCCGTCAAGATTGCGCCCTGCTCTTGAATCCGTTCGGCCAGCTTGCGGTTCTCTTTCGGGTATACCCCATCCAATCCCGTTCCGGTTACGGCAATAGTCAAACCTTGCCCGTCTAAAGTTCCGCGATGAGCAGCCGTATCAATGCCACGCGCTAAACCCGAAACGATAGTAATACCGCGTTCGGCGAGCTGACGAGCCAGCATCTCCGCAGCATTTCTACCATAAGTCGAACAACGCCGCGATCCAACCATTGCAATAGCCGGTTGTCGCAGGGCACGAGCAAAATCGCCGAGCGCATAGAGGACAATGGGCGGATCGTATGTCTCTTGCAGCAAGGAAGGATAGTCTGCACAGTCAAGCGTAATAATCTGGCCTCCGAGCCGTTGTATTGCCTCGATTTCGCTCTCAGCTCGCTCGCTGGCTTCCGCACCTTTCAATGCCTCAATCGAGTCACGTTTGAGGCCGAGGGCTTCGAGTTTGGAAGGCTCGGCGGCAAAGCAAGCGGCGGGCGAACCGAAGTGATCGAGCAACCGTCCGGCAAGGCGTGAGCCGACCCCGGTAATCAAACTCAAGCGAACCCAATCGCGTAGTTGATGATTCTCTGCCATACGATCTCTCGCATCCGTAGGATTAGCCGAATGGCTCGGTCACAACCAGCAAGGGCTGATTCGTTGAATCCCTACGAGTTGCTTTGTAGAATACCCCTGCAATTATCGTCAGTCTTTGTGGAACGGTTGCACTATACCACTTCAGGCAGAGGGAAAGAATGAAAAACCTTCGCAATCGAATCGTCGCTTTAGTTGACAAAGCAGTGAAAGACACCGACAAAGAGGTAATGATCTTACGTACCTTTTATGATGACGCCAGCGACCGTGCCTTCATCACGCTGGTGAAAGGTAGGCGCAAAGTGAATCTGACTTTCTCCGGGCGCGACGCCAGAGAACAAACTGAGAACATCACATCCATCATCAAAACCGGCATCGAGAAACTATCCCGCGTGCCCATCGGCTGATGCAGAAGTGAAGGATATAGAATTCAGAGTTTGGGAATCTCTGGTCAGTAAGCCTGAGGGGGTTGCCCTCCTGCTTCGGTCTTCATTCTGAATACTGAATGCCGAGTTTGAGATTCTCAATTCTGTCTTCCTCTCCCCCGTTTTTTATGGCTTTCAAATACCGCGAGAGCGTGATGGCTGAACTCGCACGTCACGGCATTGCGCCAGATGGCGACGCCGCGCCGGAATGGGTGCGCGAGTATGTCAATGAGCTTTACCTCTTCGAAATTCGGAGGCTCCGCGAGCGGCAGCGTGCCGGGTTGATCCCGCTTTCCGAATACGCCCGCCACGTTGAACAACTTCGGAATCGTTATCCGATTCTCTCCCTGCCTTTGCCCTACTGGACGGAATAATTTGCTCCCTGAAAAGAGCCAGGCGGCTAGGACATACCTACGCCGCCTTATCTTTCCATTAGGCACTCGATCTATGCTTGTGCCGTGCTCTGCTTTTCATACGCTTTGGTATCGAGGATGTTTTTGATCTCCGCAACGGTATGTTCGACTTCTTCATCTGTGGTGTAGAAGTGCGGAGCGACGCGTATTCCTGCGCCGGGTCGGAAATCAACCAATACATCACGCTGCGCCAACT
This sequence comes from uncultured Clostridia bacterium, assembly GCA_964468725.1. GTDB lineage: Bacteria > Acidobacteriota > Blastocatellia > UBA7656 > UBA7656 > CAYXVU01. The sequence continues at coordinate 8,533 of CAYXVU010000036.1, read as the reverse complement.
CTTTGGTCACCTCCTGACCATGCGGCACGTCAATAACAACCGTGCCGCCGCGTGCGCTCACATCCAGCGGCGAATTGATGCGAAAACCCGCCGCTTGAGCGGACTCGACGAGCTTCGTCGTTTGTCGCACAGATTTCTCACGGATTTTTTCTACACCGACTTCATTGATGATTTCGTAGCCGCTCATCGCAGCAAACATCGCGGGAATTGCCGGAGAGCCATGAGTGAAGCGATAGATGTCATCCGCATAATCGGAAGGGCCAATCTCGAAGGCAAACGGGTGTTTTTGCGCGACCCAGCCTGTCAATCGCGGTTCCAGTTGCGGCCATAGATCGCGCCGGACATACAGATACCCCGCGCCCGGGCCGCCACATAACCACTTGACCGAGCCGCCAGTGGCGAAATCAACATTCAAATCCCGAACGTTTAGCGGCACCGTCCCCGCCGATTGATAGATGTCGGCAACCACCATTGCTCCGACCGCATGGGCGCGCTCGGTAATGGCTTTGAGGTCTTGAATGAACGAGCTGCGAAAGATGACGTGGGAAACCGATACCAGTTGCGTCTCTTCATCAATCGCCTTCAACATCCGGTCAAGCGGAATCGTTATGCCATCTTCAGAGTCAACCGTCACCAGCCGCGCGCCTTCGCGCTCCAAAGCATGATAGAGATAGAGGTTGGTCGTGAAGTTCAGATTTTCGGAGACTACTTTGTTGCGTTTGCCGCGCCAGTCGAAACAGGAGTTGATGATGGCCTGACAGACGGAGACATTTTGGTGCATGACAACTTCGCCCGCTCCCGCACCGATGATCTTTCCGATCAGGTCGCCGACCGAGCGCGGCATCTCCCACCAGCCCTCTTCCCAGGCGCGAATCCCGCGCGTTGCCCATTGGTCTGCATATTGTTGTAACCGATCTTTCGTCCGCTGCGGCATTGCGCCGAGCGAATGAGAGATCATATAGGTGGTGTTTTCCAGTATTGGAAACTCTTTTCGCCATGCCAGTAAGTTATCCATCATCCTCCCTCCAAACTTCCAAATAATCTCTCCAGCCGCTGCCGCAAGCGACAGCATTTCATCTTACTTCACATCATAGCCGGGGGCCTGATTGCTCAGATAGGTTCGCATCTCCCAAAACTCCGGGAAGAATTTCTTCTCTACCGTCTTTTGCAAGTAGGCGGCACCTTCACTGCCGCCTGTGCCCGTTTTACTGCCGATCATACGCTCAACCATCTTCACATGCCGCATGCGCCATAAAGCAAAGTTCTCATCAAATTCGAGCATCGTCTCAATGAGCAGGTAGAGATCGAAATGGCGATTTGATTCTTCATAAATGCGCATCAACGATTTTATGCGGCGACTCGCTGACTCTTTGCCTTCCTCATCAAAGGGCAGGTCGAACCCGCGACGACGCAGCAGATTATAAAAGTGGTCGCCCAACGTCGGCTCTTCCAACCGTCGCAGCAAGCGCGCATATTCGGGCGAATCTTCTCGATAATTTCGCAGATAACTTCGATTCTTCAATCCGGCGAGGTATTCCAACTCACGAAACTGCGCCGATTGAAACCCGCTGGCTGGATTCAAATGATCGCGGAAGGCGAGAAAGTCCATCGGCGTCATGGTTTCAAGGATGCTGATTTGACTGATTAGGACGCGCTGAATCTCGATGCAACGACGGAGCAAGCGATGCACCGAAAGTGGCTCATCTTTTTGCAACAATTCCGCGATGGTATCCAGTTCATGGAGTAGTTGCTTGAACCACAATTCGTAAACCTGATGGATGATGATAAACAACGTTTCATCATGTTGCAGCGGATCGGAAAGGAGATGTTGCAGACTCAACAACTCGTTGATCTTCAAATATCCGCCATATGTGAGTAGCGGCTCGTCCGGTCGCAGTGGCAATCCAAATGACATAACTCTTCGGTTGTCGGAAACGAGAATTCAAAATGCCGGGATTCAGAGGTTCAGGCTAAGCAGCTATTTTCGACAGCCCTCTCTTCATGCTCTTCTTGGAATTTTGAATTTCCGAATTCTCGACTCCTCCCTTTATAAAACGGCTGTAGCTTCGATTTCGACTTTGGCGCGGTCTTCCAGCAACGCTTTCACTTCAATCAAAGACATCGCAGGAAAATGTTTCCCCATCGCTTCCCGATAAGCTGCGCCAACCTCGCGCACGTGCGCCAGATATTCGCGTTTGTCGGTAACAAAGATCAACAAGCGCGTGATGTTGGCAGCTTCGCCACCGGCTGCTTGGACGATGGCAACGACATTGTGAATGGCTTGCCCGAACTGGACGGCAAATTCATCGCTGACCAATCGTTGCTCGGCATCCCAAGCGATTTGTCCCGCAATGAACAGCACTTTGCTACCTTCCGCCAGAACGCCATTACTATAGCCTCGCGGACTCGCCCAACCTGTCGGGTTGATCGTTTCTGCTTGCATCCTATCCTCTATTTCTTCCCTCAGCTCTAACCAATTGAGCCGACGGGTTACGGGGTATCGGTTGGTTTGATGCCGCTGTACTCTTTCAATTCCCAGCTTGTCCCATCAGCGACCATCTGCCGTTTGACCAAACCCATGCCGCGCACCCAGTATTCCAACACTTCATTCTGCCCAACCTTGCGCTTCACTTTGATGGCCGAAAACGTCCCTGCTGGTACGGTTACGGATTCGGCTCCGAGCGATTCGAATTGGACGAAGAGCGGGTCTTCAGTCCGCACCGGCTCGCGGTCAGGCGCTGAGATCGTGTAATAAAAGCTGTAGGACCACGCCGTTCCTTTGCGCGCCAGTGCTGCGGGGTCAATCATGGCAATCGGGTCGTTTCGCATCTCCCACTTGGTGGCTGTCAATTTTCCTTCGACGTAATTCTGCCCGTCATAATCGAGAATCTTCACTCGGTTGCCGTCGCAAGCATATTTGCGGGTTTCGAGTTGGGATTTTTGACTGCCGCCGAGTTTGTCATGAATTCGTGTGCGCTCGACAAAAACAGATTGTCCGTTTTCGGTCTCCAAATCCACCACGACATCCACATCGGCAACCAAACCCGCTGGATATTTGAGCGTGTAACTGGCCATCGAACCGGGAACCAGCGGCATATAGGGATTACAGGATTTGAAGTTGGCATCAGGAGAATTCTTCGGCCTGATGGGGGGAATCACAGCGATACCCGTGCTGTTCGTGTTCGTGGCATCGGGCGGCGCACTGTTAGAGTTAGCCGTATTGTTATTGGAAGGATTATCACAGCCGATGAACGTCGCCACTATCAGCAGAATGAGTGCCAAATACTTTCGCATGTACGCTTGTCCTTTCGCTCGGTACTGGAAGCCTCTCTTCGCGGTTACAGTAAGGGAAGTTATTATCATCTGGGGTCTGTTTTCGCAAGCAAGTGCGTTTCGAAGCCTCTGGGCATTTGCAATGCGTGGTATCATAAGGCCGGAAGCCGCTAAGGGATCAGACATGGCCGATAAAAATGACCTCAACAAGCTGCGGGAGATTTTGCACAGCGCAAAAGTCGAAGTGGAAATCGCGCTCGATACCCAAACCTATCCCGATTGGGTGGAGACCAAAGAGAACCTCCTGCGCGCCATTGAAGTTGTGCGCAAATTGGAGCGTGAGCAACTGTGGTCGAAACTCTCGAAAAAGTGAGCCGCGATGAAATCCATCCTGCTAACCGCATTCGAACCGTTCGACAACGAACCCCTCAACCCGTCATTCGAAGTCTCCAAAAGAATTGGCGAGTTGACCTTCAACGATCTGCGGCTGACCGTTCTTCAGCTTCCAGTTGATCGAGAACGCGCGATTGATCGGGCGCTTACAGAGATTCGTCATCTGTCACCCGACATCGTCATGATGCTTGGCGAAGCGCACGACCGTTTCCGCATCACGCCGGAGCGTATTGCCATCAACGTTGACGACTATCGCATCCCGGATAATGCGGGCAACCAGCCGGTTGATGAACCGATTCTTGCAGACGCTCCGGCAGGCTATTTGTCTACGCTACCCATTCGCGCTATCGTGAATCGGCTCATCGTCGCCAACATTCCCGCCAAAATCTCCAACAGCGCGGGAACCTATCTCTGCAATCGGCTCTTCTATTGCGTAATGCATGCCATTGCAACTCAATCATTGCCCGTGCGCGCCGGTTTCATTCATCTGCCGCGAATGCATGAGCAAGCTGTCAACAAACGCGAAGACATGCCAAGCCTCTCTCTTACTACGCTTGTCGAAGGCATCCAACTAGCGATTGAGGTAACCCGTGACTCGGTAGCAAAAACCGAAGATTGACGAAGGTCATAGCAATCGAAATTCATCCTTTCGACATTCTCTCACCCCTCTTTCGTCACCTGCCTATCGTCAAACTGATCGCCTCAAAACCGTATGCAGATTTTGCCGAAGTGCTCGCCGCTGGCCATATAATCGAAGGCCGCGCGTGCTTCAACAAAGGGGAAGACGCGATCAATTATCGGTTTCAGATTATGCAAATCCATCGCTCGTAACATCGCTTCAAACATCTCACGATTACCAACCAGCACCCCTTGCACACGCAGGTTTTGCATGAGCAGCGGGATCAAATTAAAGTCCAAGCTGTTGCCCGATAGGACTCCAATTACGGCAATATGCCCGCCGACGCGAACGGCGCGCAACGATTTGGCAATCGTGCCTGCGCCGCCGACTTCGATGACATGATCAACGCCGACCCCGCCGGTGATCTGCTTAACCCTCTTATCCCACTCCGGCGTTTCGTTGTAGTTGATGCAATAGGTCGCGCCGAGTTCGCGGGCATGTTCAAGTTTGTCATTCGAACTGGAAGTGATGATGACTTCTGCGCCCGCCATCTTGGCAAATTGTAAAGCAAAGATCGAAACGCCACCTGTGCCTTGAACCAAAACGGTTTCACCGGCCTTCAACCCGCCGCGTTCGATCAACGCGTGCCAAGCCGTCACCGCCGCGCACGGCAAGGCGGCAGCCTCTTCATCCGTAAGATAACTCGGAATCGGCACAACGCCCTCTTCTCTAAGCCCGGCAAATTCGGCGAGCATCCCATCGAGAGGGCCGCCGAGTGAGGAGGTCAGTTTATCGCGCGTCGGTTCGCCTGAAACCCATCGTTGCGTAAAGTTACCGGCTACGCGGTCACCAACTTTGACGCGCGTCACGCCTTCGCCGATAGCAACCACCTCGCCAACGCCATCGGAGAGAGGAATGAGGGGCAACGGTTGGCGCGGATTGTACTGCCCGCGCACCATCATCAAATCGCGATAGTTGAGCGAGGCTGCCAATAATTTGATGACCACTTGCCCAGTTTGCGGTTGCGGGTCTGGCCTTTCTGTCAGAGTCAAAGAATCAAGTCCAAACTGATTCTGAATCTCGATGGCTCGCATTTTTCATCTCCTTTGCAATCGATTATGGAATTATGGGATACCCGGTTGTACATTTCGATTCGACGTACTATATATGCGTGTGCGAGAAAGCGGCAACGAACAAAACAGGCATCCGGGAGCAATCCATGCAGCTAGCTCTTAATGGCGCGACGACGATGCAAGCCGATCTGGTCAGCGATATTCGCATCGCAAACGATGCCGGTTTCGCATGGCTGGAAATCTGGTCGGCGAAGCTCAAAGAGTTTTTGCGAACCTATACCCCTTCCGATCTCAATGAGTTGTTCGATCAATATCAGGTCACCCCTTACAGTATCAATTCGATTGAACACATCACCTTTCGAGACAGCGAAGGGTTCGCACAGTTGAGCGACGAATGCGAAGAGATGTGCGCGATTGCCGAACAGATCGGTTGCCCTTACGTCGTTGTCGTCCCCAGCCCCTTGCCCTACGAGGCCGATCAGGAAGAAGTCATCGAAGAGAGCGTCCGCACGCTTCGCGACATTGCAGGCATTGCTCAATTTCACAGCGTTTCATTGGCTTTTGAATTTCTCGGCCAACCGGGTTGCAGCGTGCCGACATTGGGGTTGGCCAATGAAATCATTCGTCAAGTTGACAAGCCCAATGTCGGGCTTGTCCTTGACAGCTTCCATTTTTATGCAGGCGGTTCGACGCTTGATGATATTTACGCTGTTAAGCCGGAAAAGCTCTACATCTTTCATATCAATGATGCAGAAGATTTACCGCGCCCACAGCTTGAAGACCGCCATCGCTTGCTGCCCGGATTGGGCATTCTGCCGCTGGCGGAGATCGTCGGGGCTCTGAAAAAAATCGGTTATGAGGGTGTTGCCAGCATCGAAATTTTTCGACCCGAATACTGGCAACGTGAGGCGCTTACCCTAGCGCGCGATGCGTACGCCGCCGCCGCGCGCATCATCGAGGCAGCTAAATAAGGAACGAGCATGGACGGATTAAAAGTTGGGATCATCGGCGCAGGCTACATCGGCAGCCTGCACGCGGGAATCCTATTGCGAGATGAGCGCGTCCGCCTGGTCGGCATCTGCGATGTCTTGGTGGAACGAGCGGAGAAGTTGGCGCACTCGACCGGGGCAACCGTTTACACAGACGCCGACGAGTTGATTGACCAGGCGGATGCGGTCTTTGTTACAACGCCCAACACGAAACACACGGTCTTTGCCTTGACGGCAATCGCTGCTGGTAAGCACGTCTTTTGCGAAAAGCCGATGGCGACAGACCTCGACGACGCGCAAGCCATTTTGAAGGCCGTCAAAGCAAGTCGGGTTATCTTCCAAGTCGGCCACAATCGTCGTTTTGCTCCGGTCTATGCCACGCTCAAACAGATGGTGACGGACGGGCTAAAGCCCCATTCGGCAAGTCTCAAGATGAATCGCGGCGAACTGCTCAATCCCGTTTGGGTAGCCGACCCGGAGGTTACCGGCGGCTTTCTCTACGAAACAACGATTCATATGTTCGATATGGCTCGGTTCCTCTTCGGCGAAGTGGCGAAGTTAATGGCCATAGGCTCTTCGCACGAATACCCGGAGACCGATGATTTCTCGGTGTTGCTCGGTTTTGAAAATGGCATGCATGCAACGCTCTCTTCTTCTTCTGACGCCAGTTGGCACTTCCCTTTCGAACGCGTCGAAGTCTATGGGCATCATCAAACGCTGGTTACCTGCGAGATGGAGAGTCTTTCGATTAGCACCAACATCGAAGGCCATTACACCATGCATTCGACTCATCAGTTGGCCAAAGAAGAGAAGTGGGGATACGCGCAAGAAGACAAAGCTTTCGTAGATGCGATTCTTTATGACATCCCGCCGCCGGTGACAGCCCTTGACGGCTACAAATCGGTCGAGCTCGTTGATGCATGTTACCGCACGATCAAACGCGCCGCCCTTGCGGAATGACTCATTCCGGCGGGAGCAAATCGGCGATGGTAACCCACACGTCGGGAAAGGCGGCGAGGGAGAATTGCTGGTCGGCGCGGTAGGTCTGTTTGCTGCGATACCCCTGTTGATCGGGGCCGCGGTAATCTTCCAATTCCCGCGCTTTGAGGTTGAGAATGCCATACTGCGGTATTCCGGCACGCGCATACAGCAGCCCCTTCACGGCGCGATCTTGTTGCAGAGTGGTATCGGAGACTTCGAGTACAAATAAGACTTCCTGCGGAGTCGGGTGATGATTGGCGTACTTCTTTTCCATCGGGCGAGCCAAAACCAGATCAGGCTCAGGCTCAGAAGAATCGCTCAGACAAATGGGTTCTTGAATTCTCACAATTGCGCGGTCGCCGATTTGCCGGATAAAGGTCACGGCTGACTGTGTCGTACCAGCAGAATGGCCGGTTCCTTTTGGACTCATTTCGATAATCCTCCCTTCCAATAACTCCACGCGGTCGTTGGGTTGGAAGATGCCCGCCTCTGCCATGCGGTGATACTCTTCGACCGTAAAGCGGCGCAAGGGAATGGGAGTTTCGATCCTCAGTGAGTCACGGGTTTCGTGCGTTTTGCTCATCCGGTCACCTCTATACTCGCCCCATACCGACGTAGTGAAAACCCGCTTTGCGAATCGCTTCGGGTTCGTACACATTGCGCAGGTCTACGATGTTGAAAGCGCGCATCGCGGACTTCAAGCGGTCGAGGTTCAAACCACGAAATTGATTCCATTCGGTCACAATCACCAGCGCATCACTGCTGCGCGCCGCCTCATATTCGTCTTCGCAGAAGGTCACCGAGTGAAATAACGTATGGGCACTCTCTTTGACAATGGGGTCATAGACGCGCACCTGTGCCCCTGCCGTCAGCAAGTCTTGAATAATGCGTAACGCCGGGGCTTCGCGCAGATCGTCGGTTTCAGGTTTGAAGGAGAGCCCAAGCAGGGCGATGGTCTTCTCTTGCAGATCGGGCAAGGCGCGACGAATGCGATCAATCGAAGAGGCGATCTGCCGCTCGTTGACTTCCAATACAGCATCGGTCAGGCGCATCTCATACCCGGCGCGGCGTGCCAATGCCGCAAGTGCCTTCACATCTTTGGGAAAACAACTGCCGCCGAACCCCGGCCCCGGATGTAAGAACTTTGCGCCGATGCGGTTGTCCATCCCCATGCCGCGCGCCACATCATGAACGTCCGCGCCAAG
>CAYXVU010000035.1:18681-36730 GCA_964468725.1 uncultured Clostridia bacterium | reverse complement strand
TGCTGAAAACTTTACAGACCGGGCAGGTCTCCCATCTGCAAACTTCAGACTCTGTTTACGCTGAAAACCTATTAGACCTGCGTGTGAATGCCGACGGAAGATCGTTGACTGTATTGGTGACATCGCGCGAAGCCGAGCCGCAGGCAGCACGAGGCGAGAGTTTGCTATGTAAGATTCAGTTGCCTGACGATGCCTCTGATTACACCTTTTCGCTGGTTTTTGGGGGCTTTGTGTTTTTTGGTTTTAAAATCAATTAACTGAACATTTTTTTTCCCGACCGAAAAGATAAACGACCGGAGGGCTCCTATACGACATATCTATTCAACAGCGGGTTGGATAAGATTTTGAAAAAGATTGCCGAAGAATCGGGTGAAGTCATTATCGCAGCGAAAAACGATTCACCTCGCCAAACGGTTGCTGAACTGGCCGATCTGTTCTATCACTTGCTGGTTCTGATGGTCGAGCGTGGGATTTGGCTAAAAGAGATTGATGCGGAGTTGGCCAATCGCGCCGGACGCACTCCGCAATCGCAGAAGAAATGAGGCGCAGATGAATCAGTACGCTTCAGCCTAGAGCACAATGGTCAGAATAACGGCTGAACCGTAAGCGATGGCGGAATGGTAACCTATGAAGACCCTTGCACCAGCCAGCTATGAAGATTTCTTGCGACTCGCGCAAGAAGGTACTGTTGTGCCGGTCATCAAATGTGTCATTGCCGATTTATTGACTCCGGTTGCCGCCTACCTCAAACTCCAACGCTTGAGTTCCTATTCCTTCTTGCTCGAATCCATTGAGGGGGGAGAAAAGGTCGCGCGCTACTCCTTTCTCGGGTTCGACCCGCAGATGATCGTCCGCAGCCATCAGGGAAAAGTAAAGATCGAGACGGCAACCGGAGTAGAAGAGACGGACGAACCCCTGCTTGCCGTTCTACGTCGGCTGACCGGACAGCATATTCCTGTACGCCAGCCGGATATTCCGCCCTTTGTCTGCGGCGCTGTCGGATACTTCAGTTATGATGCGGTGCGTTGGTTTGAAAAGATTCCCGATAAAAACCCCGATGCGCTCAACCTTGATGATGCCGTGATGATGTTCTTCTCTCGGTTGCTCGCTTTCGATCATGTCAAACAGCAGATTCATATCATTGCCAACGTGTTTACCAACGGCCAAACCGCAGGGTTGGAAGACGAATATCAAAAGGCGCTTGCCGAGATTGCTATCCTCGAAGCGCGACTGAATGACCCCATTGAAGCCTTACCCAAATTAGCAATCACCAAAGATAAATTGCGTTCCAATATGACCAAAGACGGCTATGAACGTGCCGTTGAGAAAGCCAAAGAGTTTATTGCCGCAGGCGATATTTTTCAGGTCGTGTTATCCCAGCGCTTCAGTATCGGCCTCACTTCTCACCCGTTTGAAGTCTATCGCGCCCTGCGGGTTGTGAATCCTTCACCTTACATGTTTTATCTTCATCTCAACGATCACGCGATTATCGGCGCATCTCCGGAGATGTTGGTGCGCGCAACCGGGAGGCGGCTTGATTATCGCCCGATTGCCGGAACTCGTCCGCGCGGCGAAACCGAGACTGAAGATTTGCTACTCGGCGAAGAGATGCGAGCCGATGAAAAGGAAGTGGCCGAACATGTCATGTTGGTGGATTTGGGGAGAAACGACTTAGGGAGAGTTGCTGATTACGGTTCGGTCGAAGTCACAGACCTTCTCGTTATTGAGCGTTATTCGCATGTCATGCATTTGGTATCTGGCATCAAGGCGCGGTTGCGGCAAGGCAAAGATCGCTTTGATGCCCTGGCCGCCTGCTTTCCCGCAGGCACGGTGAGCGGTGCGCCCAAAGTGCGTGCTATGGAGATCATTGACAAACTGGAACCAACCCGGCGCGGTGTCTATGCAGGCGCGGCAATGTATTTGGATTATTCGGGCAATCTCGATTCTTGTATCGCCATCCGCACTATCGTCGTGAAAGAGGGGAAGGCGTATGTTCAGGTTGGAGCCGGTATTGTTGCTGATTCCGTGCCGGAAACGGAATACTTTGAAACGGTCAACAAAGCGCGGGCAATGTTGCAGGCTATTGAGATGGCTGAAGGAAAAGGATAAGAGGCAAACCCGTTTGCATAGCCGCTCGCTCAATCAATCTCTGCCGTAAAAATTCGAGGAGGAGAGTTGCTGTGGTCATTGACTTTGCTGAAATTCGCCACCTAATCCCGCCCTACACCTTCAACGAGTACGGACAACTGACCGGCAATTACGTGCATTTTGATGAGATCATCTGCCTGCGTGAAAACGGGCGAATCAAAATCTGGCTCAATCAAGAAGCCCTCGACGAACAAGACCCCGAACGTCTTATTTGCGATTACGACGAACAAGTCTTGCGCGGTCTGTCGTGAAGCCGTAGGCACTGATGAAGGCTTGTCGGAAGAGGAGAGGTTGCGCTTCTCCTTCTTGAATCTCAGATTCTCCAGCATCGTTTTCGACGGTTTGTAGCCATGAGGGGCGAAGGATTAGGCGTTGCCAATCGCTGAAGATTGCAGCATTGATGCCGATGGCCATCGCTAGCGATAACAAAACGGCAGGGATGATTCCCCTACGACCGTTTGGAGTAGAGGGTAGTAGATGATCTGATTGGCGCTTTATCATCATTCGCTCCGCTTGCGTCGCCGATGAATCATCCTGCCTGACAGATTGCTGATGAAGTAAGCGAATCGCTCTGATGACCCATACGGATGGAGAGAAGGTAGAGGGTGCAGAGGGTAAAAAAATGCGCCATGGCGGTTTGCGATTAGCAACGCGATGGCGCATGGTCGGTTATTCGGATAATGGTGCGAAGAATAGGGTGGTTATTCTCCTTCGGCGGCTTTTGCCGCTTCTTCTTGGGCTTTGATTTTAGCAACGGGTTTGAACCCATCCGTCGTCCATTGCGCGATGTCTGCGCCTTCATTGGTAATCAACACGCTAACATCTTTTTTCGGTGACTTGGCTGTGCCGCCGTTGGCCGCTTGCCACTGGCCATACCACTGTCCGGTTACGCGCTCTTGAATGCCGGGCGGTGAGGTCATCCATGACGAATTCACCTCGACGACCAGCTTATTGCCGTTCATCGAAAAATCTTTGACCCGCGCATCGTACTTGAGAAGCTTCTCTACATCCGAAGAGGTAACCGCACCATCGGGGAATTGCGCTACAGGGCTGCCCGCCATGCTGTGAACCCCGCAGCCGACGCTACTCAGCAATAAGCCGAATGCCAGTAACAAAAGTGTCAAACGAGTTTCCGAACCCTTCGCCGGATTGCCAAAGCCTTGCTGTCTCATTTTACCTTTTCGCTCCTTCATTTTGATGGGTTGTTGAATATGAAGCCCTGTCGTTTAGACGACGCCCATTATCTTGATTGATCGGCAGTGAGTCAAACGGGTAATGAAGATACGGATAAGCTGGAACACAAACCCGTAGAGCCTGTTTTCGATTATAGAAAGCTCGCCCGTACAGTTGACGCTAGCCGATGTGGATTGATAGTTTCAATAGCTTTAGCAATCACAACACTATGAGGAAAGGAACTCAGCATGCTACCTCCATTCACCAATGAGCCATTTCTGGATTTTTCCGATGAACGCCACGCCGCAGCATTGCGCGAAGCGATTGCCAACGTTGAAGCTCAATTCGGGCGCGACTACCCCATCATAATCGGCGGCAAACGCTATGAGACAGGGGATATGCTTGCCTCTCCCAATCCGTCGAATTTCAATGAAGTCATTGGCTTGGTGCACAAAGCGACGGTTGAGCTGGCGGATAAAGCCATCGAGACGGCGACGGATACTTTCAAAGAGTGGAGGAAGGTTGATCCCATCGTGCGGGCACGCTACCTCTTCAAAGTCGCCGCCCTACTGAGAAAACGGAAAGCCGAATTCACGGCGCTCTGTGTGCTTGAAGTTGGCAAGTCATGGGCTGAGGCTGACGCTGATGTGGCCGAAGCGATTGACTTTGCTGAGTTCTATGGGCGCGAGATGGTTCGTTACAACCGCGAGCATGACCTGACCCCCTCGGCAGGTGAACAAAATGAACTCTATTACATTCCGCTTGGCGTTGGTGTGGTGATTCCCCCTTGGAATTTTCCGTTGGCCATTATGGCAGGCATGACCTTGGCTTCTGTCGTGACGGGTAATACGGTGGTCTTAAAGCCCTCAAGTGATAGTCCTGTGATTGCGGCAAAGTTTGTTGAACTGCTGGAGGAAGCTTCGCTGCCACCCGGCGTCGTCAACTTTGTTCCCGGCAGCGGCGGAAAGATCGGCGATTATTTGGTCGGCAACCCCCGAACTCGCTTTATTGCTTTCACCGGTTCAAAAGATGTTGGTCTACACATCAATGAACTGGCCGCCAAGACCGCCGAAGGCCAACTGTGGATCAAGCGAGTCGTCGCCGAGATGGGCGGCAAAGATACCATCGTGGTTGACGAGACGGCTGATTTGGACGCCGTTGTTGAGGGCACGGTGGCAGCAGCTTTCGGATTTTCAGGGCAAAAGTGTTCAGCCTGCTCTCGCCTTATCGTCGTCGAAGATGTGTACGAGGAAGTTGTCAGCCGCGTGGCCGAACGCGCTGGAAAAATTAAAGTGGGACCGACCAAAGAGCAAAGCAACTGGATGGGGCCAGTGGCAAGCAAGAGCGCTTTTGAGTCCATCATGAATTACATCCAAATCGGCAAAGGCGAGGGGGCTGTACGAACCGGCGGCGGCACTCTGTCCGAAGATCAGCAAGGCTGGTTCATTCAACCAACGGTGATTAGCGAAGTTGACCCGCAAGCGCGGATTTCGCTGGAAGAGATTTTCGGCCCGGTTCTTGCTGCCTTCAAAGCGAGGAATTTCGATGAAGCTCTCGATATTGCAAACAATACGGAGTTCGGGTTGACGGGCGCTTTGTATTCAAATGAACGCCAGCGATTGGAACAGGCAAGACGAGATTTTCATGTCGGCAACCTCTATTTGAATCGCAAGTGCACGGGAGCTTTGGTTGATGTTCACCCCTTCGGTGGTTTCAATATGTCCGGCACCGATTCAAAAGCGGGTGGCCGTGACTACTTGATGCTGTTCTCACAAGCCAAGACCGTCTCGGAGAAGCTGTAGGGGACAATAATGCGTTGCGATGCAGGAATCGGTGACACTCCGCTGATCCCTTTATGGAATAGCTATAGCAAATTGGCAAGGAGCGCCTCCTGATTCATTCTTTTAGCATTCAAGTGGCTCTGACCTTTTGAGGCTGAGTGATTTTGCATTGGTTGTGCGGGGTTTTTATGCGGAATACCTGTTTTACTCTTATCGTCGTTTTGTTACTTCCGACCTTTTCTTTCGGGCAGCAACCCTCTAATCAAACGCCACCGGCAAAGCAGCCGCCCGTTGTTCGTACGGCCTCCGGTTTTATTCCACCTGCCGATGTCAATGTTCGCGTCGAAGCCGACGTTCGGACATTGGTGGTGATGGCGGCGATCAACCTTGCCGGGTTCGATTATGAAACCGGAGGACAACCCTTATCGCCTGCGCGTGCCGAATTGCGGCGCGACCTTGCCGCGCTCGACCCGGTGTTGAAAGACCGACTGGCAAAGTTTTACAAAGCCAACCGCCGCGCCGGGGTTGACGAGGGATTGGATGCTTCGCGTTATGCTGCGCTCAGTCTCCTGATGACGCAACCCCCGGCTTTTACGATCTTCGAAAGCGATGAAGAAGGTATCCGCAGCGCGCGTAGCACGCCAGTTGATCTCCGCCCGCTGGTCGAATTTTCACGTCTCGCGTCCGAGTTTTATGTGAAGAGTAAAATTAAAGACGTGCTGTCGAAGTATCTGGCCGTCGGGCAGGCTTATGCGACAGCCTATCGTCAGCCCATTGGCGAGTTGATCTATCAAACGGTTGAGTATTTAAAGTTGCAGCCGGAGACCACTGTCAGCCTGAGGCCGCTGGTAATCGGCGCAGACGAGGGCAAATCAAAAGATAAGAAGAGCAAGTCGAGCACCGTCGCACGGACTCGCACGCGCCAAGTCTTCATTGTGCCGGATCCCTTTGCGGCTATCGGTTCATCCTTTGTGCGGGATGATATTCTCAACCAAAAAGACGATCTCCTGTTCCGCCGGGTGGGCGACGATTATGTCGTCATTATCGGGCCGTCACGCCTGCCGAATCTCGATGCGTCGCGTCAGGTTTTGATTCGCTTTATTATCGAGCCGATGATCGAACGACACTTGCGAAAATCATTGGAGTACAAAGACCAAATTACCCAACTGACGGCGGCGGTTCCGGGCGCGCAAAAAGAGTTCAGTTCAAGCGTTTATCTGGTGCTGCGCGAATCGCTGGCGCAAGCCGTCGAAGCTCGGATGCGTCGGTTACAAACCCGTGAGGGGCGCGGCGGCTATAGTGAAGATGATGCAGTTTATGATTTGGCACAGGCGTATCAGCGCGGGGCGGTGCTATCATTCCATTTTTATCAATCGCTCATCGGATTAGAAAAAGTGGGCATCGGCATCGAAGAGTTTTTTGATGAGATGCTGGCCACTACAAAATTCGACCGCGAGGCGCTGCGAGCGAAAGAGTTTGAGCCAACAGTGGCGAGGGTGATGGAAGCGCGAAAGACCAGAACCAGTAATGAAGCTGAAATTGCGCACGCCTTGGCTTCGACGATTGCCGGAAAGCTGGTCATCTCTGATGACCTGATTCGTCAACGCAACTTTGAAGAAGCGCGCAACGTGCTGCAAGAGATTCTCAACGCCGAGCCGAAAAATGCGCGGGCGCTCTATGGTATGGCACAAGTTACGAGTTCCATTCCCAGCTCCGCAGAGCGCGACCCGAAAGCTGATGAAGATGACAAGATTCAAGGCCAGCACGAACGCTTGGAGTTGGCCATCAAACTTTTTCGACAGGCGATAGACTATGCATCAAGGGAGACCGACGCCTGGCTCATTCAATGGTCACACGTCTTCATTGGTCGCATATTGGATTTTCAGGAGTTCCGCGTCGATGCCATCGCCGAATATGAAAAGGCCATTGCGATGGGCAACCTCCCCAACGGCGCATTCAAGGAGGCACAAGAAGGAAAGCTCAAACCCTTCGGGCAAAAGTGAAAAGGACGAATCTTCCGTTATTGAACTCGCTTGCAATTTGTGCCACCGTGCTGAGGTTGGAAGTTCTTTTTTCTGACCAACCCGCTCGGGTGTCGCGGCATTGCGAGCAATTCCTTGACGTTGGTTAGTGGCAAAGTTATTATCCTCGCCGTAGCAACGTTTAGAATCCTCATACTAAATTGCCTCGCATCCTCACTGACCCTCACAGACTCAAGATTCCTTTGACGAGGTGTGCTTTCATGTCTGCAAAACCGTTTCGAAATGACTCCGGCGACTTGCAAATTATGGCCGGTGGCAACTTTGAATTTCGCGTGCGCGCCTATGATCCCGCCGGTATCAGTCGCGTCTATGTGCAATGTTTCCCCTTTGGTTTGACCCAAGGGAATAAATCGAAGACGGCTGCGGGCGACATCCTGATCCCGCGAGAGCGTTATTATGCCGAAGAAATCATCACGATTACCATTCATATCCCGGACAATGCTGCATTGGGTAAGTGGGGAGTGCAAATGATCGAGTTCACCAATGGACGCGGGTATAAGACCGCATTCTATAGAGGTCAGGGCAAATTTGATCAGGTTTCTTTTGAAGTCATTCCGCGACCAATTGATGAAGAGGCAATGTTAAGCTTTCACGTCGTTGAGATTGCCGCGAGCGGATGCTGAAGGAAGGAGGGCAAGCGACTTACTGCGCCGACTGTTTCTTTGTCGCTTCGTTTTGATTATAGGCAGCCAGCAATTCATAAGCAGTTTTGATAGGGACGCCGAAGTTCGACCCACCAAAACTCTGTGACCCGTCCATTGTGGCCAAAATCGCAGAATTGATGCCGATCACTTTGCCATCACGATCAAACATTGGGCTGCCGGAACCGCCTTCAATCGTTTGCGCACTGTGAACGATGCGCCCGGGTAACATATCGCTTATCGTTCCGGTTGTAGTCAGCGGTCGAATGTATCCTTTCGCTGCTAATCCTTCAGCGATGGCCTCGGGAGATGCCGAATTGGCGCGTAGAATATCTTGTCTCTCGCGTTCATCAATACGTTGCAGTAGCCCATCAACGCCCGTCGGATAGCCGAGCAAAACGAGCGGCTGACCAACCATCGCTTGACTGGCTTCCTGCGTCATGGGCAACACCGGCAATGCGCTATCACCCTGATCGAAACTACACAACGCGACATCATAGCGCGGCGAATTGCCCACCTCTTTCAAGACGAAGGGAGTTTGCAGGGAAGGGAAGAACGCCATCAGCGTATTGAGGCGAGGCCGCAACTTTACACTCTGCTGCATGATGATTTGTGCGATGGTGTCGGTCGCCCATGGACGCACGACATGTTTATTGGTCGCGATAACGCCTTTGTCAATGATGAATCCTGTCCCGGTGTAATCAATGCGCACGGGTTCGCCTTGACCATCAACGGAGGCAAGCAGATTGCCATTTTGATCTATCGGGCTTTCGTTTTCATCGTCGGCGGCCTCATAGCGCAGGGTCTTACCGGTTCCGGCCTCGACGAATGTGTAGGTTCCAACGATCAGGCAGACGCCCGGACTATATTGTTCGGTGATGCGTTGTGCGAAAGAGCGATTCTGTTCATCCTTCTCGCGCAATTGTTCAAGCTCTCTTTGGTATTGTTGGATTTTGCCTTGCGAGTCGCGGTGCTCTTTTTCCGCCTCTGCCATCTGCTCGCGCATGCGTTCGATTTCGGAGGTGTTGCGATGAAGGGTAAGAACGAAGAAATAAAGGAGCCCCAGAACGGCTACCGAGGCAAAGGCAAAGCCGATCAACGTCGTGATCTTCGCCTTTCGCGGAATCTCTGCCCACAGACTGGCCGTGAGTTCCTTAACAAAGAGAGTCGCAGTGAGGGGGTGTACCGGTTGTGCCGATTGAGGCTGGGCAATTGCTCGGTTATTGCGCCGCACCAGATCGGTGGTGGCAAAGTTTTCGGGCATTACCTGAAAGAGCACGCTGGCACTTGAGAGCCCGTGTCCGAATTGTAGCGTGTCACCATCATGAATCTCATGACCGGCAGCCGAAGCAGTTAGGGCTACCTCTTCACCGTTGACTTGGATTTCTAACTCGTCCAGTTCGATATTGGGGACAAGGTGAAAGGCTCCATCGTCGTCGTAGATTTGCGCCAATACGTGATTGGGCAGCGTCCCGCCCTCTTCGGCGACCAATTTGAGATCGCATTCGTCCGATGCGCCAATCGAGACGTGGTCTTGAAAAAAGATTCGGGTTTTCCCTTTTTCGCTACCGGATAGATAGACGAACATAAAGCGGCTCATCGGTCGCTCTACCTCAATCTCACAAACTAGTTGCCAAAAGACGCATTAACAGTACAAACAAGTTTTCCCACTGACAAGTCTGTCACGCGGGTTCTTAGTATTCGATTTTGTCGGTTGGGTTGTCTGACGGATTTGCGAATTGTTGGCTCCTCTTGCCTGTGCTAGCATCTGCGATATGAAAGAAGTCTCCCCCTTCCGACCGTCTCTCAGTTGGCATCGAATGCTGACCCCTCTTTCGTTTATGCCCAAACGGCTACGATGGTTTTTTCTCCTTTGCTTTAGCGCCTTCATCTGCGTCTGCGTTTCGCATGCCGATGAGAAGTCAGAGAAGCAGAAGGAAGAGAAAAAGAAGAAAGAGCCTTTCAAGATCGAATGCCACACGCAAGGCATGAACCTATATGCTATGGGTGCGGCTTCGCCTGATGGCAAATCGTTGTTGCTGGTGGCTAAAAGACCAGATGCGGCTCCGAATCTCTACGTGATGAATACGGTTGATCTTTCCATTCGGCCACCGCTGACCAATATGCAATGGGGGGTGGCGGATGCTACTTGGTCGCCGGATGGAACGGCGGTCGCATTTGCCGGATTTAACGAGACTGGTAGTTTCGCGGAAATCTATACGCTCGAATTGAAAACCGGTCGGCTACGCCAGCGCACATCGAATAACTTTGCCGACCGTCAACCGCTCTTTTCTCCTGATGGCAAACGGGTCTTTTTTACGACTGATGAAAGCCCGTTGCCCGACGCCGCATTTGGGATTCTCCATGTCGCTTCGTTTCCTGTTGCGGGTGGCAAAGCCGAAGCGTTTACCGAAGACGAAGGGCAATCCATCCTTCCTGGTTTTGCCCCCGATGGCAAGGGCGTACTCCTCGTCAAAGTCAGTGAAGCGAGCGGTCGCCATTCGCTTTGGCTTTATGATTTTGAGGGCAAACCGCTGCGTGATTTGACGGAGGATAAATTAGCGCGCATTCAGAAGTATATTCCCGTCGCTGCCGGTTTCATCGTTTTGTGGGCGCAAGAAGAGGTCGAACGGCAAGAGAGTATCTACCTGCTTGACCTTCAAAGCGGAAAGTTGCGGGAGATATGTGACCTGGATGCGGCGATGCGGAGCCCTACCGTATCGCCTGATGGCAAGCGCATCGCCTTTGCGGCATTAGTGGAAACCGGACAGCAGATTTTTTTGTATGATGTCGCCAGCAGAGAAGTTACCCAATTGACCTACCGCAAAGGCAACAACTTTGCGCCTGTCTTTGCGACGAATGATCGCATCTTCTTTGGGTCTTATCCGGTTAAGCCCGAGGAGAATGAAGTCTACTCTATTAACCTCTCAATCCCTGCGGAGGAGGAGAAGAAGAAAAAATAGGCTGGTTACTAATCGCGCAACCAGCCGGAGGAAAGCTGATGAACAGGGAACGAAGAGAGCCGCTAGGGACTCTCTTTCGTTATGGGAGGAATCCGATGTGATCGAAACGTGAACCGAGGATGGTTTGAGAATCTGCGCCCAACCACTTATCGAGAATTTCCGCATAAATCCCGCGAAAATCCGTGCTGAATTTGAAATTGCCCGCTTGATCGAGATCATTAAAGGAAGGCGAATTGCCGAGCAATCCGCCGTTGACCGGATCGCCAATCAGGAGAATCGGAGTCACGGTTCCGTGATCGGTGCCGAGCGAGGCATTCTCTTGCGGCCTGCGACCAAATTCTGTCCACGCCATCATCAAGACATTTTCGGCCAAACCGTGTTCTGCCATGTCGTCATAAAATGCCTTCACCCCTTGCGACAGGCGCGTTAGCAATGTCGCGTGGTCGCCTGCCAATTTGTTTGGCTGCCCGTTCTCCAACGCGATTTGGCTGGCATGATGATCGAAGCCGCCCATCTGCACGTAGAGCAGGTTCGCCTCCGGCATAGTGGTGATGAGTTGTGCGATCATCTTCAGACTGGTGGCCAATGGATTATTGGTCGGATAGGTAACACTGGAGGAGTAACCTGCGATGGCGGTCTGCAATTGAGCGGCTCCGGAAACGGCACTCATCCCGGTATTGGTTAGGAGTTCTGAAAAACTACCTGTATCGAAGCTGCGACCGTAGGTGAAATTGAACGTGTTGAGTTGGTTGAGCCTGTCGCTCTGATAACGAGAGTCGGTTACGAATTGATAGGCCTCAAAGTTGGAGATATTCGGAATCACCACATCATTGGCAAAGAGCGATTTCACGGGCAACCCGCCAACTGAGGCGGCGGGCAAGCCGGTTTGTCCTACCAATTTCAAATCCGCATATTTACCAAGCCACCCCAATCCTTGTCCGCCAATCGGATTTGCCGTGTGCCAAATGTCGGTTGAGACAAAGTGTGAGAGGTTCGGACTTGGATACCCGACGCCTTGAATGATGGCAACTTTGCCAGCGTCGAAAAGCCCTTTGACTTCGCTCATCGCAGGGTGCAAGCCCTGTGTGCCGGTGAGAATCGTGGAGTTCCCATTGGCATCTTTCAACTCACTCTCTTTGAAATGCAGGTTCGGGCGCAAACTCTGATATCGCGTATCCGTATAGGGAACGACCATATTAGCTCCGTCATTGCCGCCGGAGAGTTGAATATCCACGAAGATGTTGCGCTTGTTGGTCTGCGCCTGAGCGCGCGAGATCAGCGTGTTCGGCAGAATTACCCCGGCTGCCAGCAGCCCCGCACTCTGTTTGAGAAACGTCCTTCTTGTTGGCATATCTTCTCCTCCTAATTCAACTGAAATTCCGGCAGGATCATGATTTGATGAACCAACCCGCGAACCTTCTTGTCAATGGTTGTGTCGTTGACGACCCACTCGACGCTGTTGCCCTGATCGTCTGTGGTCAGATAGCTCTTGAGCTTCTTCAACGTCTTTTTATCGACGGCCAGCGGGCCGAGGACTTTGAGAAACTCTTTGACTGTGCCTTTGGACGTTGTCTTGGTGTATTTGGCCAATTGGTCGTTGGTCACCCAGAAACCTGCGGCATCAGGCCGGTTGGCGCGCGTCGTAATCAAAGTGTTGGCGTAGTTGAAGCGATTGAGCAGGTTGGCTGTGTTGATCCAGCCATCATTGAGTTCCCAACCGGACACATCGGGCGGGTTAAAGGCATCCATCCCCATGTTTGCCGACCATTGATGAAGCGAGTTGTCGCGCCGCCCATCAGGCGTACCCGGATTGAACACGCCGCCGAGCATGCGAATCGCACCGACAACGATTTCAATCGGGTTTTTAATGGAGCCAAAGCGTGCGCGGCTGCTGAAGAATTCATCGGAGGTAAAGATCGCCCGGAAGAGTTCTTTCACGTTATGGTTGCTCGCCAGGTAAACGTCCGCGAATTTATCTATGGTATTTTTATCGGCAGCGGAGTCAGTCAGCGGATAGACGAAAAAGGTGAAGATCTTCTTGACTAAAAACCGTGCTGTCGCACGGCGAGCGGCAATGATGGTGATGATGTCTTCGCCGCTGAAATTAGCCGTCTGTCCGTAAACCGTCTTCAGCCCGTTATCGTGTTCCGGAGAGTTGATGAAGAATTCGAAGGTGAAGCGGTCGCCGGTTCCACGTTGGCGGCGAAACTTCCAACCGGTGAAGGCGCGGGCTATCTCTTTGACATCCTCTTCGGTGTAATTTGCCGTTCCCGTGACCACATCATTTGGCCCCATCGAAAATAGTTCTTGCAGTTCACGCGCCCAGTTTTCGTTCGGGCTGCCCAACACATTGGTGATGTTATCGAGCCAAATCAGCATCGCCGGGTCTTGTGCGACATTCAACAACAGGTCATCAAAGCGCACCAGCACATTGGCTCGAAGCGTCAAGTTTTGAGCATACATGAATTGATCGTTGACTTTGGAAAACGAGGTTGCGAAGAAGTTGTGCCAGAAGAGCGTTGCCTTCTCTTCGAACTGCCGTTTGCTGTGCACCATGCGAGTGAACCAGTAGCGGCGCAGTTCGTTGCGATTCAATCGTTGGCTGTCTTCTGGGTTGGTGAAATCGAAGCTCTGATTCAGCAATGTCGTTAACGCGCTGTTATCAATGGCGGTGAAATTCAGCAGGTAATCGGCTGCACCATCCAATCCGCGTGCGGCGAGGTCTTTGATTTCTTCGGGCGGGCCGCCAAATCCTGCACGCCTTAACAAGTGAGCGGCGGCGTCAAAATCAAATGTTGCCATAGATCAGGTTCCTCCTTTGTCCATCTTAGAGACTGCCAGAAAATGGGCAGCCCTTTCCTGAATGGGCGGCGAGGTGAGAGAGATTGAGGAGAGAAATGCCCTCGCATTCTCATTCATCCATATCATTTGTGGGATGGCGAGGCCGGGTTTGAAACGACTAGCCTAACCCTGCCGATACTTCTGACGGCAGAGGTTGGCATAAAGTTTGAAAAAAATTTTCTGTACGCGGCAAGTTCTACCACTCTCAAACTGCAGACAGTCTATTGGGCACAAATCGGCTGATACCGCCAGCAAGGCAGCAGGCTGATTTGCCTGCTAAAAGGGAACGGGGTACTTGTGAATGCGCCGCCACTTATGGCGTTTTCCGCTGCTTTCTCCGCCAGAAGCCGACAAGAGTGATCGAAACAAGCGCCGCTGTGATAGCAACATTCGAAGTGCCAAAAAACAACCGTTGAACGAGCGTTGAAACGACCGCAACAATGATGGCTGTAGCGATAATCAGCAGAAGAAAGCCAAGCGATAGTTTATTGGATGTTGTTTGAGTCAAGTGGGATCCTCTCTTATTTCTCAATCTCGGTTTGTCTGCGAATCCAGGCAGTCATCAGGGTTAGAGCTTTCGGTGAAAAGGTTTCTTCCAATTGAGCAATCTCTAATCGCTGCGGGGCTAGTTCTCCCTAGCTTGCTGCGCGGCGTTTCATCTTTGTGAGATGGTTGCAGCCCGATGCAGCTAATGAAGATAGAGATTTACTTATTGTCCTCGCTTTCGGAGTTCATTGGCTTTTTGATATTCGCGGTTCGCTTCGTCGCGCAGACCTTGACTATATAGCGTGTTGGCCAGCTTGGTGCGTAAAGTCGAGTCTTCTTTGATGGCAATGGCTTTGCGAAAGGTATCGCCAGCCAGTTGCCATTGTTGGCGGGCAAAGTATTCATCGCCGAGGGTAGTGAGAATCGCCAAGTTTTGCGAATCGAGCGCAGACGCACGAGCCAGTTCCTCAATCGCCGCTTCGCTTTTCTGAGTGCGATAGAGTAGAGCGAGGTTGTAATGGGGTGCCGCATATTTGCCGTCCAACTCAATCGCCCGTTTGAATGCACGTTCGGCTCTCCAATCGTCCAGTTTGCCCTGATATACCAGTCCGAGCGCATTTTCGACGATGGCCGAACGGAGAGTTTGCAGAGGAGTTAACGCGCGTTCCGCTTCATCATAAAACTGCAAAGCCAGTAGCGCCTGTGCGGCGCTAATCTTTTCAAAAGAAGCGAGCGAAGAATCTTCCGGCTTAAGGGTACGCGCGCGCGTGAAGAACTGCCCAGCGCGACGAAACTCATCAACTTTATCGTTTACATTATCACTGCGCACATCATGACCGACGAGGGATAGACCCGCATTCATTAATGCTTCTGCCAGCACAGGCTTCAGCCTTGCTACCTCTGCCGAGCCGCTCTGCTCTTGCGCTAGCCGTTGATACACTTCCCATGCACTTGTACCTCTAGGCTCTAATAGATTGCCTGACTGAATGGCCGCTTGCAGTTGTAAGATCAGAGGCGAAGGTGCAGTGCCTACATTGATAACCGGCATCGTCGCAGGGGTTGGCGTAGTCGAAGCGGGTGTGGACTTCGCACTGACGTTGGTTGTCGAAGGCGGCGTGATAGGCGGTGTGGGCGGCGGCGGCAGAGCAGTGGGAGTGACACCTGAACTCTCTTCGCTCGTCGGAGTGGAGGTCGGCTGAGGATTCGCAGATATCTTAGTCGTTGACGGCGGTGATGTAGGCTTTGGTTTTGGCGCTGCGGATTTGGCCGGAGTGACGGATTCGGCTTTCGGCTGCGTGGTTGCTTCTGTCTTCTTGTTTACGCCTGTACTCGTTGACGGTACAACAGGTGGAGCCGATTTCACTTCTACAGAGGGACTGGTTGACATAGGCGGTTTCGCCACCGCTGGTTGGGAGGGCGCAGCAGCAGGGGGCTGATGATTGGCTTGCGCGGTTGACTGAGATGGTGAAGTTGGAGCTGGCTCAAGTGACTTTGACGCAGATTTTTGATTGGCGTTCGTAGTCGGTTGTGGCGGCGCGGACAAATTCGGTTTCGCAACAGTCGTAGGCGATGATTGCGGAGGCAAAGGTTGAGTCGTTGACGCCAGTGATTGGCGAGTAAGAGGAGGCACCCCGACAAATGCCATTTCCGCGAGATGCGGGTCACTACGCCATGGGTGTTGTTTGTTGGCCGTGTCACTTGCCATGCGCGACGAGAGAAAGTTGAAGACTTCATCATTCGTAATCGTTCCGTCCGCATTGCGATCTGCGCCGCCGCTGAGCGCATCAACCAGAAACTTGGTAAATACTCCGTACCCGCCCCATCGCTGCCCTTCACGTGAAAATTCCTTCGGCCCACTGGCCAATAGAGTTGTAAGCCCAGGGCGTGAAGCCGCTAACTTTCCGAAGGATTCGGTAAAAGCGCTTGCCAGCAGGTCGCCGCCCGTATCCGGGTCGAAGAAATCGCGCCGCACCGCATCAGCAATCAGCATAACTTGATGCGACCGCACTCGCTGCACGAAGGCGTTGCGGAGATCCGCAACAGAGATTGCTGTCGCATAGGGGTTGCTCGCGTTGGAGTCGTAGGCCAGCAGATAAGCTTCGTTGAAGCCGCTTTCGTAAATCCCCTGGCCGGAAAAGTAGAAGTAGACGGTATCATTTTCACCGGCTGCGCGGGCGACCCAATTCCCAATCGCCGATTTGATATTGGCGACGGTGGCTTCTTGGCCGATCAGGAGTTTGATGTTTTCCTGAGCAATACCGGTTTTTTTGAGCGCTTCGACAAAGACCTGTGCGTCACGATCAGCGAATTGCAATTGCTGACCGCCAGGCAATTGGGGATAGCGTGCAACCCCGACGGCTACAACGAAAGTCTTCTGCAAGGTATTGGATGGAGCCTTGGTTTGAGAGAATGTGGGGAAGACCGCCGCCAGGAAACCGAGCGCAGCCATCAAAAAGGAAACCGGGAGGGATTGCGGCTTAGAGTTCATGGCTATCAGGATGACGAAACGAAGTAAGAAAGGGCGCGAACCTCTACCAGAGATAGAGGATTGCGCCCTTGGCGAATTCAATAGCTCTTCGGCTAGCGAACCGGTGGCGCTAGTTGAAACTAGCGATGCCTTCGTCTTCCTTGTCAAACGTCTCGAAAACGGTGAGCAGTTTGGTAATCATGAGGAGGTCTTGAATCTTTTTGGTCAGGTTGAGGAGTTTCAACTGCCCCCCTTTGTTGCTGGTTGTGGTGTACGAGCTAACTAATTCACCGATGCCGGAGCTGTCCACGTAGGCAACGTCACCGAGGTTGAGGAGGATCTTTTTTTGATCCGCATCCAAAAGCTTATGCACGGCCTCGCGCAATTGGACGCTGCCTTCGCCGATGGTGATCTTTCCTGAGAGGTCTAAAACCGTCACATCACCAGCCCGACGTTCCTTGATTGTAAGCTGAGCCATTTTCAATCTCCTTTAAGGTATTTTACGATTCCGCAGATTTTTTCCGTTTGGATAAGCGCACGACACTGCCCCCATCGGGGTGATTCGAATACGCCACTTCATCCATAAATGTCCGCATATAAAAAATGCCGCGCCCACTCGGATTCAACAGGTTGTTCGGATCGAGCGGATCGGGTAACTTCGCCAGATCAAAACCTTCGCCGCGGTCGCGAATGATGACGGTCAAGGCTTCCTGTTCGATGATGAATTTCACATCAACCTGTTTGTCATCGGCGCTTTTGTTCCCATGTGTAATGGCATTGATGACGGCTTCGTGGACAGCCAATTCGATCCAACTGGCATCATCTTCTTCAAAGCCGATGCGGGTCGTCACGTTTTTTACAACGGAAGCGACCATCTCAACAAATTCCAGTTTACTTTCAATCGAGAGCTCTATGGTTTCCGTCATCAGCGAAAGTAGAGCCTTTCTTCAAATGTTTCGCGCTTCAGTCTGCTCAAGCAAAGTCAGGTAGTCACAAGACGCGTGATTGTGTAACATGCCGAAAGTTACCATGTCAAGAACGATCATCCTGAAGGGGAAAACCACTGTCAACGGAGAGATTACGCCGCCGGGAGACAAATCCATCTCGCATCGCGTGGCGATGCTGGCCTCGATTTCACAGGGGATTTCGGAGATCAGCGGCTTTGCTTCGAGCCTTGATTGTCACACCACCCTCGACTGCATTCGGCGGCTTGGCATTGATGTCGAAGGCACTCCCTCGATTATCAAGATTGAAGGGCGCGGACTGTACGGCTATCAGCCGACAATCCGCCCTGTAGTCTTAGAGGCAGGGAATTCCGGTTCTACCATCCGAATGTTGAGCGGGATATTGGCGGCACAATCGTTTTCATCAGTTATTGATGGCGATGCTAGCCTGCGTCGTCGCCCAATGCGACGTATCATTGAGCCGCTATCTTTGATGGGGGCGCAGATCAGCGCGCGCGATCAGACCTTCCCGCCGCTCAACATCAGGGGAACGCATCTGCATC
>CAYXVU010000035.1:0-18671 GCA_964468725.1 uncultured Clostridia bacterium | reverse complement strand
CGAGCCGCACCGCGAGCGCGCAGGTAAAATCCTGTCTACTCTTTGCCGGATTGTATGCTGACGGCATGACCTCGGTTAGCGAACCGGCTGCTTCTCGCAATCACACGGAGTTGATGCTGCAGGAATTTAATGCGGCCTTTGAAAACCAGGGTGATGGGAGTGTCTGCGTAAAGGGGGGAGAGGAGCTAAAAGGACAAAACTATGCTGTGCCTGGCGATATTTCGTCCGCCGCTTTTTTTATCGCAGCCGCCAGCTTGTTACCCGATTCGGACTTGACCATTCGTTGCGTTGGCCTAAATCCGACGCGCACCGGCTTTTTGAACGTTATGCAAGAATTGGGTGCGAACATAGAATTCATTAATGTCAATGTCCGTCATGGCGAAATGGTTGGTGACTTGCGGATCCGCAGCTCTCAATTGACAACGGCCAAGTCCGGCCTGACGCTATCGGGCGCAATGATTGCCAATCTGATTGATGAATTGCCCATTCTTGCCGTCGTTGCGTCGCAATGTGAAGGGCGGGTAGCGGTGCGCGAAGCCAAAGAATTACGCGTCAAAGAGAGCGACCGCATTCGCACAGTGGTTGACGGCATCCGTGCGATGGGAGGGAGCCTTGAGGAATTTGATGATGGGTTTGCGATTGATGGGCCACAACGATTGGTCGGCGGACGGGTGGAAACGGCGGGCGATCATCGCATTGCAATGGCGTTTGCGATTGCCGGATTGGCTGCGGACGGAGCAACTCAAATCGTTGATGCGGATTGTGCCAGCGTCTCCTTCCCTGAGTTTTTCGAGACCATACAGGCGATCACCAATGCCGGAACGATTGATGAACGGGTTGAACGATAAGGCAACCAAGACGGCGATCTTGCTGGTTGGTTTTATGGGGTCGGGCAAGACAACGGTCGGGCGCGTGCTTGCAGCACGGCTCGACTACGCCTTTGTTGATTTGGATGAGATGATTGAGCGGCAAGTTGGAATGAGAGTCTGCGCGATTTTTCAAGAGTTGGGCGAAGCTAAATTCAGAGAGTTTGAGCGCCGAGCATTACAAGGCTGCAAAGGATTGATTGAAACCGTTATCGCACTGGGCGGCGGGGCATTGGTTACAGAAGAGAATCGCAACCTAGCCCAAGAGATTGGCCGAACGGTCTGGCTAGACTGTCCGCTGGAAGTTTGCTTATCAAGAATTGCCGGAGATGTGAACCGACCTCTTCTCAATAAACCGGGGGAGATGCAAGAATTGATGAACACCCGAAAACCGACCTATCAACTGGCTGACCTGACGGTACAGGCGGGAGACGGTTCTGCCGAAGAGATCGTTGCGCGGATTATCTCCCGTTTGTAACTCTGCGGAGTTGTGCTTCAAGCAAAATAATCAAATGCATCGAAATTCTCTTCCGGCGCTGATAATACTTTCTACTGGAACGCAAACTGACGGTGCAGGGAGTTCATTCGATTTTTTCAACTCGAATTGCTGGTTCGACCAATAAGGTTTTGAAGGACGAAAGCCGCACTAGACCAGGCTTGGCACGAGGTGGTTTGCTGACGAATTTCTTTTCCGTGTAATGGACAGCCGCCTTAGGGTGTTCCCTGGCCTGCGAGTAGAATGCCGCGATTTGCGCCGCTTCGAACAGGGTTCGGTGGGGTACAGGTTTGCGGTCGGGATTGCGAACAACGACATGGGAGCCGGGGTAGTCTGCTGCATGCATCCAAATGTCTTGTGAACGGGCGAGACGGAAGGTGAGCAGATCGTTGTCGCGGTCATTCTTTCCGACGACGATTTCAAAGCCGTCGGACGATTGAAACCAACGGCCAATCTTTTTTGTGTTGCCCTTTCTGTTTGACGACTGGTCGGTCTTCTTCGCGCTCGGCTCAGGCCTTCTCCCGATAATCTGCTCAACCGTTTTTCGCACTTGAGAACAGGTCTTCAGGGTGGGCATCTCTTCGAGCAAGGCATCGTTCGCTCGGATTTGGTCGAGTTGTGAAAGCACGATAGTTTGTCGAGCCTCAATTGCCTTCAGCGCGCGATTAGCTTTTTGATACCGGGCGAAGTAACTGGCTGCGGCGTCTTGAATAGACAGCCCCCTTTCGAGTTTGATTTCGATCTCCGCTTGGCGTTCATCAAAAAAATCAACGACTTTGGCAACTCCATTACTGATTTGTGCGGTCGCTAGGTTGGCAAGTAGGAGATCGCCATATCGCTTCAACCGCTCCGGACTTTCGTGTTTTTTTCGGTCTTTTTCGAGTGCCTTTAATAAATCTTCCAACCGGTTTATCTGGCCCTTGATGAACTTTTGCGTAGCGGTAACGACGCTCTGCCAAGCTTGTGCGCGTCGCCTCGCCTCGGAGTAATGGTAGGCAGCTTCAGAGAGAGAAGAGAATTGGTAGCGTCGTAAATGGTTGGCTTGTACAAGGTCAAAATGGGATAGGCGTAGTTCAGACTTCAGATTGAGCGGGCATTCGCCAATCTCTTCTAAAGGAATCTGGCTGTAGATGAGAGGTACAGGCGGATGGATAAATGCGTCTTTGATTAGCGAGCGCCATGCCTCACTTGAAGCGGCAGTTGTACACCGAGCGCGAAATTCTTCCTTCATAACCGAGTCGAAGGTAGCGCCATCAAGCAACCCCTCGGCGATTTCGGCCTCTTCTTCAGGTTGTTCACTTGTGAGCCACTTGCTGAACGAGTCAACTTGCTCTGCTTGAGAATGAAATAGGGAGTCCGTTTCGTGATGTATGTTCTCTTTCCACGCCGCCATGATGGTATGGTTACTGTCCATCAAGTAGGCATTTGCAGACTTTCCGGTTAGCGCAAAGATTAGGTGAAAGGCTGTTTTGTCTCCGGCCATACTATATTGCTCAAAGGTAAGCCGGATGATGCGGTCGGTTGGCAGTTTGGTGAGATGAAGCAAGCGACTGCCCTTCAGATATTTTCGTAAGCAGAGGGCAAACGCATGGGTTGTGTGGTCAGTAGAAGGGGACTGGGTTCGTTCGATGAAATGCACTGCCGGGAAGTCTGCGCGTAAGGAGACCATGAGGACAGCATCATTGGGGAGCCTGAAATCCAAAAAGAATTGTGTTCCGGTCGCCGTGATTTTCGCCAGCACACGATCTTCGACCTGCGGAGCCACCTCGATTACGAGTGCGGAAAGGAATGCATTATTCATCGCGGAGATTCTAGCGGAAGCCCAGATGAAGCAAAATGTCCGGTCTTGATAGAATGAAGACACAATCAACCGGCACCGAGGGGCAAGCGAATAACCGTCACGCTGTGATTCAAAGAATCAACGGGTTCGCCGACGAGCAACTCCTAAAGGGGGTCTGCAAACCCCTCATCCCCCGCTTTCTCAAATTGCTGATACGCTGTTCTCAGCGGGCGAATGGGTTACCGGCTTCAATTGCCGTCAATGATAATCGTGCCGGAAAGGATGTCATGCCAGCCACGCCTCTTTCCCTCGAAAGCCGTCCACAAAATTCCGATAAAAGCCAATCCAACGGAAAAGAAATAGAGCAAAGTGCGCAACATGATCTGTAGCAAGGTGGGCGCTTCGCAGGTTCGGAGAGTGACCACTTTGGTCATCGTAAACATCATACCGAAGGTTCTCCCGGCAAGAGATTGCGAGAGCAGCAGGTAGAAGAAACCAACCATGACCGGTATGAGAAGGGCGACGGGCAAATTGCCCGTAATCAGCGAAGCGTTATGGGTAAATGCCATAACCATATAGAAAGGAGTAGAACTGAGCGCGATAACGAGCAAATCAATGGCATGGATGGTGGCATGGGTCATAAGCGAAGGGCATAGAACTTCAGTTATCTGACTGCCCGGTGCGTTTGATACTTTGCTGATCTCTTCGGCCAGATAATCACGCGGCTCAATCTCAGCAAAATCAAAATCGGCTGAATCGGTATCCGCTTCAAACGATGAATAGCTAGCATAAACCGATGGCTCTGCAATCAGTTCGCCATTAGCAGGAAGAGCGGTACTCTTCCGAATCGGTTCATCTTCGGGTAGATCGGCTGGCTGCGGGAGCCGACTTGCCATTGGTTGTAGAGATGTCTCTTTGATCTGAATCGGCTCTAAAGCTCTGGCGGTTGCTTCTCTGTCTAACATAATGGGGGATTGGGTTGGTGATTTTGCCGTCGAAAGGCCAATTTGCGGCAGCATAGCGCGGCTGGCGTTTTCACTGGCTTTGCGGACGCGATCCAACGCGGCCTCTTTGACTTGGGTATGTGATCTTTCCTCGCGCAGAGTTGTCGGTCTCGCAATCGCGGTCTTGTCTGCACGCTCTCGGGATAATGAGTAAGAGAGAGAAGAATTGCTGGCGACGGCAGCGACAGATATTTCGCGTTTGCTGCTGAGGGCTGGCGAAGGGATCGGCGAAACAGTGGTGGGTAACGAGTTGCCTGCCGGTTTCGCCGCAGTCTCTGGAAAGGTCTGCTCGATAAGGGATGCGCCGTTTTGTCGGGCTTTCGCCTCATTGACGCGCTTTTTAATTTCCAGACGCCAAGCGGGAAGCTCCTTATCCTTTACTTCTTGTGCACCTGGCGGTTGGGTCTTTTGCCGAAAGGCTAGGAGATTGGACTGCGCTCTCCCCGGATTTGCTTGCTTACAGCGTGAGCAGCGCGCAAAAGTGGGCGAGTACTCATGACCGCAGTTGAGACATTTCATCTTAGGATTCACCTCTGTTTTGTAGGGGCATCCGTGCGAGTTGACCGCGATACTACCAGAAAGACCGTTTTTCGGTCAACACAAATGTTGAATGTGAACCACTTGAGCGCAACAGAGGAGTGCTGTTTCAACAGGCGGCTTCAAGAGTCGCACTTTGCAAAGCCGGTCGGAGCGAAGGATTACAAAGTCACTTCGCTCCGACCAAAGAGGTGCGGACTTTTACTCTTTCGCGGCGGATTTCCGCCCGGAAGTGGGGGGAGCCGATTCCCCTTCGGCTGCTGCCGTCGGCGTAGCAACTGGCATCCCTAAAGCATTTCGCACCTGCTCCTCGATGCGTGCGGTGATCGAGGCATCGGTTTTCAAGAGGTTCTTTACATTTTCGCGCCCTTGTCCGAGTCGTTCACCCTGAAAACTGAACCATGCCCCGCTCTTTTCAACGATCTTATTATTGACGGCCAAATCGAGCAGATCGCCTTCGCGCGAAATCCCTTCGCCGTACATGATGTCGAATTCGACCTCTTTGAAAGGGGGCGCAAGCTTGTTCTTTGCGACTTTAACGCGAGTGCGATTGCCGACTATCTGATCGCCGTCTTTAATGGCGGCGATGCGGCGAATATCTAAACGGATAGAGGCATAAAATTTCAATGCCCGCCCGCCCGTTGTCGTTTCCGGTGAGCCGAACATGACGCCAATCTTTTCGCGCACTTGATTGATGAAGACCAGACAGGTGTTTGATCTTGAGACAACGGCTGTCAGTTTTCGCAACGCTTGCGACATCAACCGGGCTTGCAAGCCGGGCAGCGAATCTCCCATATCCCCGTCAATTTCGGCGCGCGGGACCAGCGCCGCAACCGAGTCAATGACCAGCACGTCGACGGCGTTTGAGCGTACGAGTGTTTCAGCAATCTCTAATGCCTGCTCTCCTGAATCGGGCTGTGAGACAAAGAGATCGGCAATTTTTACACCTAATTTGCCAGCGTATTCGGCATCGAGTGCATGTTCAGCATCTATATAAGCGGCAATGCCTCCGTGTTTTTGTGCTTGCGAAACGATGTGGAGAGCCAAAGTGGTTTTGCCGCCGGATTCCGGGCCATAAATCTCTACGATGCGTCCGCGCGGCACGCCGCCAATGCCGACAGCTGCATCCAGACTGAGACAAGTTGTGGAGATGGCCGGAGCGTCTACGGTCTTCTTCTCCCCCAGACGCATAATCGAGCCTTTACCAAACTGTTTTTCGATATTGGAAATCGCATTATCAACGGAACGAAGCTTTTCATTGCGTTCGTCTGCCATGTGGTTGAGAAATTCCTTTCTTGGAATATGTGGTTGCGCGGGCTGATTATAGCATGGGGAGCAGTGCGCATCGAACGTTTGCCGCTGGTTTAGAGCCGGTTTAAGTGAATAGGATTTGTCAGCAGGCCGAGCGAGAGCCATCTTGCCATAAAGCCTGAGCCAACGCCTTCGGGCTGCCTCTTGCACAATTCCGCTGCAAGGAAAAAGCGGCGTCCCCGTTCTATACCCGCGTAGGCAATGGCAAGCAAATTGCTGTTGTAAAATTTCTGTAAATGTCACTGAGCGCCAGTAACAGAAGGGCTGATTGAACGTACTGGTGATAGACGCTGTTTCAATGGACGATTGTGAGTGATGGTTGAATAGCACAGGTCTTTGAAAGCAGATTTCCTTCGAATCCAAGCCGCTTTTTGTAACGAAGATGTAATAGCGTGTGCTGCATGGGAATAAAAGCCCCGGCTCGCGCGTTCAACCGGAGCAGGTATTTGGCGTCGGGCAACGCTCGACGCCAAAAATGGCACAAAGCAGTGCCCTGGTTGCTGGCGGCTTCGAAAGGAAATTTTGCAACCTTGAAAACAGGCCTGCGTTATACGGAGCGACAGTCTCGCGGCACGCATCCGCGAGTAGCGAGTTGTCAGGTCCTGGAGGTTGAGCAGTCACAATGTCAATTCGTGACAGAAAGGTGGTAGAGAATGGCTAAAAAGATATTCAAAAGAACAACGACATTCAAAGAGAGCGAAGCAATGCTGGATGCCAACAGCTTGAAGGATGTGGTGCGTGACAGTTTGATGGCAATGAGTCTGCCGGAACGCGACGAGTTCATTCGCACCTTAGAGACCGAAGCCCGCCGAGTCAATGTCAATCTGCGTGCCTATCTTGTCCCGATAGGCATACCGGGTCGTAGCACGGAAGACATGACCCCGACTGAGATTGGCCATCTGGCACGGTTTCTCAAGATCAATGTTCCCAAAGCGATGGCAGCGCTCGAACGCGCTATGGCGCACTTTCCGGTGTTTGCAGAGAAGATGAGTCGCAGCGGACATCCGCTTGCAGCCTAATCTCCAAATTCGCATAGCCTTGGCAAATGCCCGATTGGAATTCATTCCGTCGGGCATTTGTTGTTTCAGCAAACGATCAACTTCTCGATTATCAATTCCAGCGCTCTGTGTGCGCTTGCCTCGACTGGCAGTAGTGAATAACGGTAGAATTTCGAGTCCGCATCGAAGCTAACACTAAGGGGTTGAGGTTTGAACTTCCGAGTCTGTTCTCACCACTATTTTGCTGCTGTCTTCATCATACTTTGCCTTACTTTTGTCGTTTCCCCGCTCGCTTCGAGCCATGCCCAAGTCACGGAATCACCATCTCAGAACAACCCGCGAATGAATAAAGCCCGCAAACTCTTTGCGATGGCGCAAAGCCGTGACCCGCAAGCACTCGGCAAACTGATTGAAGCCTCAAAGGACGCGGATTGGTATGTGCGTGGAGCCGCAGCTCAGGCCTTGGCGGAGTTGCGCGATAACTCGGCAATTGCTGTATTGCGCCAGTTGCGATTGGATAACCATTGGTTCGTGCGCGATTCTGCTAGGGCGGCGCTGGCTGCTTTGGGAGAGCTGCCAAACGGCTCGGAGATATCAGAACTTCTCGAATCAGCCGACCCTTTCGCCCGCGCACAGGCCATCTTCTTACTGGGAACTTCGGGAGCTGCACAACATTTTGAAGCATTCCTTACGGCGTTAAAGGACGGCAACGAACTGGTTAGGCGAAGGGCGGCTGATGCGCTCGGCGAGGTGAAATCCGATAAGGCGACAGATAGCTTACTTCCCCTCCTAGCCGACCCAAGCCTGGCCGTTCGCAAATCGGCTGCCATGGCGTTAGGAAAGATCGGCAATCGCAATGCCGCAGATGCGATACGTGCCGCTGACAAAGAATCCGGCGCAGCCGACTGGGAGTATGCGGCAGCGCTCTATCGCTTGGGCGATACCAACTTGCTGGAACGCGTCATCGCAACCTTGCGGAGCGAGTATACGGACTACAGCGTTGCAGCCTTCACCGAGTTGTTGGAGGCCGCCGATAGCCGCGCCCTCTCCGAAATGTTGCGATTGGTTGGCATTGAAGCTGCGCCCGTTGCACCTCTGGCAACGGCAGCAAAACTCAGCCGAGAGGAGCAATTAGGCTTGCGGTTGGCTCTGACCAAGTCGCTCACTCGATTCAAAGGGCAGGAAGCGTTTGTTGCGCTCACTCTGTTATTGGAAGACACAGCCCTTGATATTCGCGCCGCCGCCATCACATCCATTGCGCAAGCCGAGCAATCCAAGGGGGGAGGGACGTTTGCTCCGTCAGCACTGACAGCCTTTGTTAGCCTCTTGAAAAGGGAACAATCGCCGGGCGTCTTGTCGGCACTGATGACGGCATTGGCAGCCTATGATCGGCAAGTCGTCATCGAGATGTTGCTCAATTCAACTGAAAGAAATGGCAGGCTTGCGCCGCAAGTTTTCCAAGCGCTTTCAGCAATTGATGTGACAGCCGAAGGGTTAATCCGACAATTGGAAAGTGGGAGCAAGGAGGAACGTTTGCAGGCCGCCGACCGGCTTAGTCGCCTCGGCGATGGGCAAGCCGTTCCGGCGTTAATTGAAACCTTAACGAAAGCTGCGGAAAGGGAACTCCAAATCAAAGCAGCGCAGGCGCTCGGAACATTAAAAGATCGGCGCGCCGTCGAAGCCTTGCGCACCGCAGCAGAAGCCTCCGATACCCAGCTCAAAACAGCCGCAATTGCCTCTCTCGGTCTGTTGGGGGATAGCAACGTCACCGACACGCTGTTTGCGGCGACGCGAGATGCGTCCCCCGAAGTTCGGCAAGCGGCCTTCGGTGCGCTTGCCGGATTAGGGATTTCCGTTGATCGTTTGACGGGGGATTTGTCAAATCCCAATGTGCAAACTCGGCTGGCTGCCCTTGGCACTCTGACCCGACTCGGAGACCAAAGCGGCGTGCCTTTGATCGTTGCCTTGTTAAAAGACAGCGAGCCGCGTATTCGGGCAGAAGCGGCGCATGCCCTGCGCGAATTCCGTGACCCGCGCGCCGTCGAGCCTTTAATTGCCGCTCTGCAAGATGCCTTTTCGGAGGTGCGCGTTCAGTCGGCCAACTCACTTGGACACCTGAAAGACCAGCGCGCCGTCTCGCCGTTGACAGTATTGTTGAATGATAAAGATTCGCGAGTGAGTTTGGCCGCTGCCGAATCTCTCGCGCGGATGCGCGACGTGAAGGCGACACAGACCTTAGTTGTGTCGCTCTCGAACCCGGATTGGCGTGTGCGGGCGCGCGCGGCGCAGGCGCTAGCGAGGGTTGCTGCCGATGGGCTGCTTGAGCAGACGATTGCGCCGCTGGCAAACGCCCTGCTTGATGTTGATCCAGTTGTTCGATTTCATGCTGCTGAAGCTTTGGTTGCAGCCGGTGCAAAAGCCGTAAATGCAACCGTGCGGGTGTTGCGTTCGGATAGGGAAGAAGCGCGTGAACGGGCGATGCGCGTCTTGGCACGCATCGGCTCGCCAGCAATAGAGCCTTTGCTTATGGTCACTCAGGATCGAACTTCGCCTCCGGCAACTCGTGGCAGCGCAGCGCAGGCTCTCGGTGTAATTGCGGATGCGCGCGCTGTCGGCGCACTCATAGAGTTGTTAAAAGATGAGAATAATAGTGTGCGACAACGAGCCGCGCTTGCGCTCGGACAGATCGGCGAAGCAGCTATCGAGCCGCTGTTACAGCTTACCGAATCGCCCAATGCCGTTATCCGCGAAGCGACTGTTGACGCCCTCGGGCGCGTGCAGTCAGAACGTGCCATCGAACGATTGGTCAAACTATTGGGGGATGCTTCTCCGCTTGTGCGTTCTGCCGCCGTGCGCGCTTTGGGCGAAAGCGGTAGTGAGCGCGCGGTTACTCCTTTGATTGAGGTCGTGCGTGATGAATCGAGCACGTTGCGACCACAAGCCGCGACCGCCTTGGCTCGATTGGGTAGAAAGGCATTGCCCGGCCTGCTTTTGATGTTGAAGGACAGCGCGCCGTCGGTGCGCGCTATGGCGGCAGAAGCATTAGGCAATATCGGCTCGAAGGAAGCGGTTGACGCCTTAAGCGAATTGATTCGGACGGACTCCTCGGGAGCGCGCAGCGAAGCGGTTGAAGCGCTCGGTAAAATCGGTGATCCTGTAGCGGTAGATGTCTTAGTCTTTGCTGTGCAACGCGGCTCGACGGCTGTTCGCAAACGAGCGGTTGCCGCCTTGTCCCGGTTTGCCGATGCCCGCGCAGTTGCCGCTCTGGCCACCGCGTTGTCAGACAATAATGAAGAGGTTCGCGCCTTTGCTGCTACAGGGTTAGGTGAGATCGGTGATTCGCAAATTGTCACCACCCTTGAACGCGTAGCTGATTCGGATACCAGCGCGGATGTGCGAAACGCAGCGGCGAAGTCCATCAGTCAAATTCGCGGACGAGAAAAAAGATTGTGAACTGAAATGTTGAAGATGAGAGACGCAATGAAAAACAAAGAGATAGGCTATCGTATTACCTTGATCCTCCTGATTGCCACTTTCCTATCGGGATGCACCAAACCACCAACGGCTCCCGCTGAGAGCAATGCAAATCGCCACGCGGTGACCCCGTCAACTAGCGGGGCACAATCCGCTACGCCATCTCCTTCTGTGAGCGGAGGAAATTCAAATACCCAGCCCGCGCCTTCCTCGCCGGGACTCCCCGCCCCTCCCGTTTTGTTAGGCAAATATGCGTTGACGGAAGTGCAGCAAAAAGAGCAAGTGACCATCATTCGCAGCCAAGTGGAAACGTTGATTGAGTTTCGTGCCGATGGGAGCTTTCAGCGAGAGTCCAAATTGGATGGCAAGGTTGACCACACGGATTCAGGCGATTTTAGCATCGAAGGCACGGACATCCTGGTTTTACGAATTCAACGATCAAAAGGGAAGCCACAAAATCCGCCGGTTATCAAACGCCATGTCATCAGCCTTTCGCCTGATGGATCAGAGTTGCGTATGACGAGCGGCACGAGCCGAACGGCCATCTTTCGCAGACGCTCTTGAAGATGCGCCAAAGAACGTTTGGCGGTGGCGAGAAAGGCAAGGCCGGGTGACGAGACGGCTTTTTCTCTGGCCGTGTCATTTGAATGACTTTTCATCTTCACCTTGGGAGTTGGTTAGGTTATGATTGGGGCAAGATGTTTTGGCATCTGACAATCGGTGAGTAACGTGCCGATCAACATCTCACTTCAGGAGCGAGCGGAGAAACAGCAATGCGCGCCTATGATGGTATAAAGGCGGAACGCGGACGAGAGGTCAAACTCGAAACCCCTGACTTTTTGGAGCAAGCGCGCGATTTTTTGAGCAAAGGGCTGCGCGCTGAAATCCGCATGAGCGGCAGCAGTATGCGCCCGACCATCGAAGATGGCGACATCATCATTGTCTCGCCTATCGAAGACCAATTCGTTAAGCAGGGCGACATCGTATTAATCCAAACCCGATTTGAAACGGCGGTGATTCATCGCATCGTTCGCATTGAACGAGGGGCGGCGGAGAAGGTCGTTGTCACACGAGGCGATGCGGCTTTACAAAGCGATGCGCCGGTGGCTCTCAGTAAAGTACTGGGTCGGGTCGAACTGATTGAGCGTGCCGGGGAGTCGGTTACTCTCAATCAGCCGCGTGAAACCTTCACGCAATGGCTACAGGCTACCCTGAGGCGGTTGAGGTTATGGCCGAAGAAATAAGGCCGCCGATCAGTTTGCGGTAATTCGCCCACTCAATAGCAGCCCGATCAGAATCAATCCCAACACTACCCGATAGCTTACAAAGAGAAACGAAGAATATTTCTGTAGAAAGCGGAGCAGAAACTCAATGGAGAAATAGCCGGAGATTGCAGCCGCAATGGTTGCAACGGCGACAGATTGCCAATCCACATGGTGTGCCCGTAATACTTCGATCAATTCCAGGATACCGCTGGCGGCGATGGCTGGAATGGAGAGCAAAAAGGAGAAGCGCGCGGCGGTTGGGCGGTCTAGTCCGACAAACAGACCGGCTGTAATGGTCGTTCCCGATCTGGAAAAACCGGGAATCAAGGCGAAGACTTGCGCGATCCCAACCGATAGGGCGTCAGAGAATTTGAGGCGGGACATATTGCGTTGTTGCGAAGAGATAACCTCTGCAAGAGCCAACAACAGGGCTACAGCAATCAAGCCAAAGCTGATGACCCACAGATTCTTTGTCAAGGCACCTTCAATCACCTTTTTTAAGGCTAAACCGATGATCGCAATCGGTAACGAGCCAATCATCACCAGCCATCCGAGTTTTGCTTGCAACCGAACCTCTTCATCTACACTCTGCTTTTTCAGCGCGGCAAGGTTGGTGACAATGAAGCCATGAGTAATCTTGAAGATGTCCGACCAAAAGTAAACAATAACGGCGAAGAGGGTTCCGAGTTGAATGACGGCGATGAAGGCCGTCCACTCTGCCGGGTTTTCCGGTTGAATGAGACCGAGTAATTTCCCGGTCAAGGTTAAATGGGCGGTACTGCTGATGGGGATGAACTCCGTCAATCCCTGCACCAATCCTAATAGAATCGCTTGCCATATTGTCATGGACTTGTTTTCATCCTCTCGCTGCCGGTTTTCAAGCGTGTGATACTATCAATCGGCAAGCCATGCCTGTCAACAGAGGGTGAGGAGAGCAAGTCAAAATGCAGAAAGAAGATCGCCAGATGATGCGCATGTTGTTTCAGTATGGGCTGTTGATATTGTTGGTCGCGGCTTACAACTTCTACAATTACTATCGCGGCTATGGCCTCTTTTCTCTTATCGTCGGCCTCCTCTGTGTCGTCGGATTGGGGGTGTGGGTTGGGGCATATTTCTTCTATTTTCGGGCGAAAAAAAGGTAGGGAGAGGGAGGGAGAAGGGGCTGGTATCGCTTCGTTGACACGCTATTTGGGCATTGTTAGAATCCAACTGGTTTCAGGACGAGCCTAAGTTAGGGCGCGCAATTCACTCACGCCGGATTAACAAGTTAAGGACTAATATGGCAACTTCAGAGCAAGATGTATCTGTGCAACGAAAAGCCGAGACCGCCAGTGATGCAGCGGTCAAGGTCAGGCCAAAGAAGGGCGATTCCATCCTTGATAAACTCCTCAGTCTGCTCAGTTCGACGCGCTTCGGTGTCGTCATGCTCAGCATCTTGCTGATCTGTTGCATGATTGGCATGCTCATCATGCAGAAGGATGTAGATGGGTTTGAAAAGTATTATCGTGAAATCACCCCTGCCCAGCGTTTGATCTTCGGTTATCTTGGCTTCTTCGATATTTACCACTCATGGTATTTCAACCTGCTGATGGCCGTCACCGGGTTGAATATCATTCTCGCTTCGATTGATCGCTTTCCTACGGCTTGGCAGTACATCAAAAACCCTAAGCTCATCGCTTCGCCCAATTTCATTCGCGCGCAGAATTTCAGCAAAGAGACGGCGCTCGCGGGCAAACCGAAAGAGGTTGCAGAAAAGATCAAAGCGGCATGGCGTCAGCATGGCTTCAAAGCAAAAATCACCGAAGACAATGATCGGCTCACCGTATTCGCACAACGCAATGTGACGAATCGGCTCGGCGCTTACATCGTACACGTTGCGT
This sequence comes from uncultured Clostridia bacterium, assembly GCA_964468725.1. GTDB lineage: Bacteria > Acidobacteriota > Blastocatellia > UBA7656 > UBA7656 > CAYXVU01. The sequence continues at coordinate 5,060 of CAYXVU010000035.1, read as the reverse complement.
TGCTGACTATCTTCTTTGGCGGCTTTCTGACTGCGCGTTATGGCATGGGCGGGATGATGCAGATCACCCCGGGCGAAACGACCAACGCCTTTACGACATTCGAGATGACGCTCGACGGGCCGCGCACGGGGCAAGCGACCGTGCCCTTTCAAGTTGAATGTACGGACTTGCAGCAAAAGCTGATTCGCCCCGAAGGCGGACTGGAAGCCCAAAACACGATTGACTGGTTGAGCTATATCAAGGTGAAAGATGGCGGACGCGAAACGCCTGCCCTCGTTCATATGAATAATCCCTTCGATATTAAGGGAGCGGAACCACCGCGCATCAGTACGGTTGCGGGTACTTCCGTGCCCAGCGCCATTGACAATGTGATTCATACGACGCTTGGCGGGTATCGCTTCTTTCAGTCGCAATTCACTCCCATTGGTAATGCGCGTGCTATTCGCGTCGCGTTTCAACCGGTTGCGGGCGGCGAACCGATCACTGCAACCATCCAGCGTAATGGCTCGGCTGAAGTTCCGGGAATCGGCAAAGTTGATTACACCGATTTCTTCTGCGACTTCAGGATGCAAGAGGGGCAGCCGGGCACAATCAGCGCCGATTACAATAACCCCGTCGCACAATTGACGATCACAAAAACGGATGGCACGCGGCAAGTTGTCTTCGCCGTCAATCCTCGTGAGGCCGACAACTTTTATAAAGCGCCGGAGGCCGCGAAGGATAATCAAGGCGAAAACCTGTTGCTGGTGAATGGCCACAAAACGATTCTGACAGAGTTCGAGAAGGTCGCGCTCGGTCATACGCTTGCTGTGCAGTACGATCCCGGACGCACGCCTGTGTATGTCGGCTTCACCTTATTATGCGCGGCGCTCTGTTTCGTTTTCTTTCTGTCCCATCAACGAGTCTGGGCTGTCATCGAACCTGACAATCATCAGGCAAAAGTCTATATGGGGGGGAACACCAATCGAAATCGCACCTCGTTCGAGACGCGATTCAACACCCTGGTCGAATCCGTGACCGGAGAGGGGAACCAAGATGAGTAGAGCAATCAAACAAGCCGAGTTGGCCATACCGGAGATCGAACTGAGTCTGGCGAAAAAGATTTGGGGGTTCTGGCCGGTCATTCTTCCCATCGCCCTGGCCGCCGTCTTCAACTTAATGCGGTTGAATATGGGGCGTACGGTCTTTCTCAATGAAGGCGCGCTCACTATGCTCGCCCTGATCTGCTATCTCAGCGCGGCGGTATTGCTGGTCACCAACCTCTTTGTCAAAGAAGAAGTGTTATACAAACTCGGATTGCTGACGACAGCAATGGGATACTGCTTCAATCTAACGGGCTGGATGATGCGCTGGATCGAAGCCGGTGATAAAGAGGGCTGGAAAGAGGGCATCAACGGAGTGTGGCGGTACTTTCCGCTCGATAACCTTTACGCTCTGACGATTGGCTTTGTTGCCGGAGCAGGGCTGGCGACGCTGATTATCATTCGAAAGCCGCAATATCGCTTTCTTGGCGCTATGTCGCTGCCCATCCTCAGCGTCATCCTCACGCTCGGCGTCTTTTTGGGCAATGAGATCGTCACCTTACAACCGGTCTTGGATAGCTACTGGCGTCCGATACACGTTTCGATTGCGACCATCGGCTATGGCGTCTGTCTGGTGAGTTTCGGTTTGGCATTCGCCTATTTGCTGAAGGACGGGATCAGTTCAGAGTCGGTTGCCATCGGGGCAGTCTTCTTCGGTTTGCTGATCTATTTGACGATTGGCCATGCGGGGTCAATCTTTTATATTCCGCTGCATCAAGAATACGGATTGGCTATCTTTATGGGCGAAATGGCCTTGCCGGTGCGCGCGAGTTTACCATTCGTCGGCCCTTTAATGGTGTTGACGCTGATTGCTCTTGTGGGTGCGCTTTCGCTCTTTGTTATAGACAAACTCAACACCGATGAGAAAGCGCGCAAATGGGGCTGGACGGCTCTGAAAGGGGCGGTTGCGCTGCAAGCCATCGTCCTGATTGCCATCTGGTTTGGTATTGGTAAGGTCAACGAGCAACTGAAAGTTCCGCAGCAACACGCCGCGCTCATCTCGCCGCAAGATGAGGTGAAATTCGGTAAGTGGTTGGATGAAAGACGTGTGGAGATGGAGATGCCGCCTTCGCCGAATCCTACCGAGAGCGGGCGCGAATGGCTACAGATGAACGCCGGGCAATTGCAGATTAAGACCAAATCGAACCCTGTCGAACTAGGCGGTCTGATTGGCTTGTTTGTCGTTTTGCTGATGACCCTCTTATTCTCGTGGCGGCGTCAAGATGTGATGGCTGCGCTGCCATCGCTCAACAAAATTGACTCACTGCTCTATCGCACGGTCGGAGTGGCATTTCCGCTCTTGACGATGTTGCTCATCACGGGCGCTGTGTGGGCGAATGAATCGTGGGGGCGATATTGGGGATGGGACTCGAAAGAGACTGGCGCGCTGGTCGCATGGATGGCTTACGCAGGATTTCTACACACGCGTATCTCGCATGGATGGCGGGGACGTCGCAGCGCCTACTTTGCGATGCTCGGATTCGCGCTGGTCATCTTCACTTGGTTGGGAGTTAGCTACCTATTGCCGGGACTGCACTCCTACGCGTGATAAGTAAGAAAGGCCGATATTCGAATGACAAGGGCGGACTTCAATCCGCCCTTTGTTTTGAGGGAGAATTCGTTTCGAACGAGTAATCATTGACGGAGGAAAATTATGGTTGCAAAAGGAAGCATGATTGAATTTCAAGCGGCGGGACGCACCGCAAAAGGTTATCTTGCTGGCGCACGCGAAGGCGACAAATTGCCCGGTCTGATCGTCATTCATGAATGGTGGGGGCTGAATGACCACATCAAAGACGTAGCAGGACGATTTGCCGATGAGGGCTATATCGTTCTTGCGCCCGATTTGTACGATGGCAAGGCTACGAAAGACCCTTCAGAGGCCGGACAGTTGATGCAAGGGCTTGATAAAAGCTATGCGTTAGAGACGTTGAATGGAGCTGTAGGCTATCTCAAGAGCCGCGATGATGTTGACAGTGACAAGATTGCGGTAACCGGGTTTTGCATGGGAGGATCGTATTCACTCTTGCTGGCTTGCTATAACGATAGAATTAAGGCCTCTGCGCCGTTTTATGGCGATATTCCCAGCGATGAGGAACTACAGAGACTCTCTGCACCCGTGTTATTCATCGGTGCAGAAAATGATTTCTGGATTACCCAGGAAAAGATGAATCAGTTGAAAGAGGGGCTGGCGAAACATCATAAAGCTGGCGAAGTGAAAGTCTATAGCGGAGTCGGCCATGCCTTTTTCAATGACACGCGAACGGAAGCGTATGATCAAGCGGCAGCAGCCGATGCTTGGTCAAGCGTAAACCAATTTCTCAAACAGAATTTATAATGCCGGTTTGTCGGTGAGAGGAGCGCATCTCGACCTATGCTCCTCTCTACAAATCCCTATTAAGCCGGAACCGGTACGACGCCGAGAGCCATCTGTAAACCTTCAATGACTTGTCGTCGAACTTCCGAATAATTTCCGACAACCCGACAACCGGCAGCGTTTCGGTGGCCGCCGCCGCCAAAGGTTTCGGCCACTTTGGCCACGTTGACTTTCCCTTTAGATCGAAGGCTAATGCGATAATTACTCGGCGATAACTCTTTGAAGAAGGCGACAGCCTCGACTTCGGCAATGGACAGCGCATGGTTGACGATGCCATCGGAATCCTCTTCTTCAGCGCCAACCTCTTCCATCATCTCCCGATCCATCATGACCCAAGCGATGCGCCCGGATTCGTCACGTTGGATGGTAGAAAGAACCGTCCCCAACAGGCGGATTTTTGCGAACGGATAGGAGTAGAACAAGGCCTGCGAAATGCGCGCCGGTTCGACCCCTCGTCTGACCAACTCAGAGGCAATCTTTAAGGTGCGTTCGGTGGTATTGGAAAAATGGAAGCTGCCGGTGTCCGTAAGCAGTGCTGTGTAGATGCATTCGGCAATCTCTTTGGTCACTTCAACGCCGAGTGCTTTGCAGAGGTTAAAAACCATCTCCCCGACCGCCGCCGCCGTCGGGTCAATCCAATTGATATTGCCGAAGGGGATGGTTGTGGAGTGGTGGTCGATGTTAACGACGAATTGATCTTTGAGGCTTGGCAACCCTGGACGTTCGACATCACTACATTCGATGATAAAGGCGGCATCATAGGTCTTTGTCAGATCAGGCTGGACAAAGATGTGGTCAGACCCGGGCAAAATCGTGTAGATCGGCGGCACGCGGTCACAGAGAACGACTTCTACCTCTTTCTCTAAATGGCGTAGCATCCAGTAGAGCGCTAGCCCCGAACCCAACCCGTCGCCGTCCGGTCGAATGTGTGAGGTTATCAAAAAACTTTGCTTCTGTTCGATGAGTTCTACTACTTGACCCAACATGGTTGATTCAACGGGCAAAGAAGAGAATCTGCGTTATTCGAATTCTGCTTTAATCTCTCTCTCCTTCGCTTTGCTTACCTCCTCATGTAATAGCTCTTCGATGCGTGCTGCCGATTGCACTGTATCGTCGTGAACAAAGCGTAACTCTGGTGTGCGCTTGATGCGTAAAGCAGCACCGAGTTTGACGCGAATAAAGCCTGCTGCATGGTTGAGGGCGGACATAGACTCTCTGATCTGTGCTGCGTCGCCGAGCACGGAAACGAATACTTTGGCGTAACGTAAATCAGGACTGACTTCTGCATCGGTCACCGTGACAAACCCAATGCGCGGGTCTTCAACCTCGCCACCGAGTATGAGAGAGACCTCTTCTCGTATCTGTTCGGCGAGTCGTTCCGGTCTTCGATGTTGCATAGGCCCTCTGACAGGTTTACAGGGTACGAATTAAACTCGATATGCTAAACCCAAAGTGATTGAGTTGCAACTATTTCTGTAAAACTTTTCCTGCCGGAAACGAATAGAAGAAATTTGCAAGCGACTCTCTCAGCTTTGAATAGAAAGCGCTCGGACAGTTTTTTAGCGAACTATTTTGGAATGCCGAGCACTTGTTTCCAACGG
>CAYXVU010000034.1:25106-36917 GCA_964468725.1 uncultured Clostridia bacterium | reverse complement strand
CCAAAGAGGTGCTCAAAGACATGCAGTTCGTCTTCGTCGAATCCGTGCGCCAAGTCCTCAAGACCGGCTTGGTATGAGCAGGCGTGGGGTGCCATGTATCGGGTAGTGGACGGAGGATTCGCCCTTCTGCCTAAATTCGTTGAGGCAGGAGGCAAGGGAAAGCCGGTGTGATCAAGGTTATACCGAGTTGCGAATCAATCTGAGAAGGTTGAAAGGCGGTCTCTGACCGCCTCCCTGGCCTTCGGTAACGGCGGTCAAAGACCGCCTCTCAACAGTGTTTTCTCATTTTGTTGAGCAATTCGGTATTAGTTTTCTTCCTTGACCCTAATAACCTGTAAATCTTTCGATTTTCTTGCGATGGCCGAACGGATTGACGGCCATAAAAAGCGCGTGATATAACCAGCCGACTCAGCAGAAACCGCAGAGCGGTGGGTTGGGAGGCGGCTCCCCAACCGGCTGAGGCGGAGCAGCCCCTTATGTGAGTCGCAATCGCAGAGTCTGACAGGCAAACTCAAATCGAAAGGACAGATGGAAGATGACGCTTACTCGCAAAGCAGTCCGTGTGATGATTGTGTTGGTAATCTCTTTGCTGCTTATCGAAGTCGTCGCGCCTCTACCGGCACTCGCGCAAACGACGCAACCGGCAGCCGCTTCCTCCGAAGTCCAAAAGATCATCGAGGCTGCCGAAGCCCTCTTTCAACAAGGTCGGCAGGCCTTTGAGAAAGGCGAACTCGAAGCTGCCCGACAAGCCTTCGATCAAGCTCTCGATACCGTAATGATGTCGGGGCTCGACCCGCGCAAATATCCGCAACTCGAAAAGTACGGCAAAGAGCTGGTTAACCGCATTCATAAATTCGAATCCAAAGCGCCCGTCGAACCCGCAGCCAAAACCGAAACGGCAGAGCAAAAACCGCCCATCGAAGAACGCCCGGAAGTCGTCGAAAAGGCCGTCATTGACGATCTATCGAAACTCGACGAATCCACTCTCGCCGCCGTCACTCCGGAGGGCATCCGAATTTACGGAACCTATGATTTCGATTTTTCGGTTGCGCCGCCGGTCTTGCAATACCTCAACTACTTCGCCGTCGGCAGCGGGCGCTCGACGATGGAAGTCGGACTCCGGCGATCAGGGCGCTACCGCGAAATGGCGGAACGCATCTTCAAAGAGGAGCGCGTGCCGCTCGATTTGATCTGGCTGGCGCAGGCCGAATCGGTTTGGAAACCCAACGCCCTGTCACACGCTGCTGCCAAAGGCATCTGGCAATTTATTCCCGGAACCGGTTCGCGCTACGGACTGTCGCAAACCGGATGGGTGGATCAACGCTCACACCCTGAGCTTTCGACGCGTGCTGCTGCGCGTTATTTGCGCTTCCTGCATGACTACTTCGCGGGCGATTGGATGCTGGCGATGGCGGCCTACAATTCGGGCGAGGGCCGCGTCGAAAGTTCGATTGCCAAATGCGGCTATGCGGATTTTTGGGAGTTGCACCGTCGCGGATTGTTGCCCTCCGAAACGCGCAACTACGTGCCTATCATTCTGGCCATCATGATCATCAGCAAAAATCAGAAGCTCTATGGCTTTGATGTCAAACCCGATCATACGCTGGTCTATGACACCTATGAGATTCCCGATCAGACGGATCTGAAAGTCGTCGCTGACCTACTCGGCACGCCCTATGAAAGCGTGCAAGAGTTGAACCCCGAACTGCGACGCGGGGTGACGCCGCCCGGGCAAAGCTATACCCTCAAGATTCCGAAAGGAATGAAGAAGCAATTCGAGATCGCTTATGCGGAACTCCCCGAAGATCAGCGCGTGCGCAAGATTGAATCGCCGCGCGATGAATCGGTCGAGCCGCGCCGCAGCTATCGTTCAGCGTACACAACGCGGGTTGCTTCTCTGCGAGTCGGTCGCGGCGATACGTTGTCATCGCTGGCGCGACGCTATGGCGTGTCGGTACAAGAACTGGCGCGACTCAATCGCTTGTCAGCGCGCGGTTCCCTGCGCAAAGGGCAGACGATTCGCGTCCCCGTACAAGCCCGTGCCGGACGTTTGCAAGGGTCGAAGTCGAAGATCAAATCCGGTCGGTATGCCAGCAAAAGCGTCGTGCGTTCGCGCACCGGCGGGCGTAATGTGAAATCAGGTTCACGCTCAAAAGGCAAAGCACCTGCGGCTCGCTCTTCAGCCAGACGCAGACGCTAACTCTCACTCTCTCTTACCACATCTTCCACCATTTCGGCGGGCGCTTCTCGGCTGTCGAGTCTGTTTGACTCATATCGTTGTTGGCCATTGTTGTCGGCATCGGTTCGGCAACTGACTTCGAAGGAGAGCGATGCGCACGGCGCGGCTGCCATTCGTATTTAGCCATCAGCGTGCGCACCCGCGCTTGCAACTCCGCACCTTTTTCGGGATTGACCATAAACACGAAGTTCGCAAAGCCCAACATTGAGGCCAGTACATCGCCCGACTGCCCCCACCGTTTTCCTTCCACGCCATCCTTCTCGATTTGATAAAGCGCGGCGCGAAAGCGCTTCAATTCCGCCTTCGAGACGTTGAGCTTTTGATTGACGACGATGCCAGTAACTTCTTGTTGGCGCGACCGGCGCAGCACGCGGGTCTTATCGGCGCGGATGGTGAAGCCTTCGTGGCTGACGATAGACTCGGTTCGGCGCAGCACGTTGCAGATGTTTTTCAACGCTTCGCCCGATGCTGAAAAGGTCAAGTCGTCGGCGTAGCGCGTATAGGTGAAGCCAACCTCTTCGGCCATCTTCTGCAAGCGTCGGTCGAGCCTGCGGCACAGCAGATTGGTGATGGCCGGACTGGTCGGCGCGCCTTGCGGTAAATGGCGTTCGCCGGTGGCGACGAAATAGGTCTGCCCGTCGAGCGCGACCTCTTCGACATCCGGCTCCGTGCACAGCAAGGCAAATATCGTCGCCGCCGCTTCCGAATAGCCGAGCGCGCGAAACAGCCCTTTCACGCGCTTGTAGGTGATCGTCGGAAAGAAGTCTTTGAGGTCAAGGTTGATGATGACCTCTGCGCCGAGGTGTGGCGCGGCGTTGCTGACGATGGAACGCTCGCGTCGAAAACCGTGCGCCGCATCATGCATCTCAACCCGTTCGAGAACGGTTTCGAGTATCCAACGTTGAGCGCGTTTGAGGCGCGGCATCGGCGCAGAGATCAGGCGTTCGCCGCCGGTCTTCTTTGCCATTTTGAAGCGCACGTAATGCGAAACCGTCGAAGTTTTGCGCGCGAAGGAGAGAAATCGCAACTCGCCGACGCTGATGCCCATTGCTTCGGCAATCTCTTTGGCCGAGTCGAAACGCGGCAAGCCGTGCCCAGCCAATCGCGCCTCGTCGCAAGTCGTGTGGTTGAGGCCGCCCGACACTCCTGCGCCGAGATAGATGATCTCTTGTGAGTGCTTTTCGCGCCACACTTGTGCGCGCGCTTGGCGGTCGCGTTCGCGGCGCTCTTTGTTCTCCTGTTGGGTGCGCCGGGATTTTTCCAGACGTTTCTTGCGCGCTTGTTTGAGCAGGTACTCTTCATCGCCGAGTTTGCGAAACTGCGCACGCAACTCGCTGATCTCGCGTTGCAACTCGCCGCGCCGTCGAATCTCGTCGGCGGGGTCTTCCGGGATAGTTCCTTCAGCAGGCCAAAACCCGAGCCGGATCATCTCTTCGAGAATGACCTCTTCCCGCGATGCGGTTTTGAGCGCATCGAAAATCTCTTCGCGTGTTCGTGCCGGTTCATGCATAGGCGTCAGGTGTCGGGCATCAGGTTTCAGGGTTGAAAGTTTGCAGCCGAACCGCACAAAGGCTAAAACCGAACACCTGAAACCTGACACCTGTAAGGGCGGCGAGATGCCTTCGTAGGCTTCTCAGGACTGGGCTGGTTCAACTCCAGCGGGACATCGCTGGTGCTACGTATTTTGTTCGCGGAAAACCGACCGCAAATGGTAGCACCAGCGATAGGACCGCACAGTTACGAACCGACCAGTGATGCGTGGAAAGACTGCGCGCAAGGAGGGCGATCCACCCTCCGGGTTGCAAGGCTTCGCGCTTCTCGCCGCCACTAGGGTTCAGGGCTGAGGGCTGCGAACGCAGGACGGAGTCAAATAATGTTTTCCCCGTCTTCCGTTCGCAACCCTCAGCACGTGAGAAGACATAGCGCGGCAGTCGGGCATCTTCGTAATGATCTAAGAACTGGGCTGGTTCAACTCCAGCGGGACATCAATTGATGTCGAAGTTTTCTGCGCGGCAGATCAACCGCAAACTCGACATCAATTGATAGGACCGCACAGTTACGAACCGACCAGTGATGCGTGGAAAGACTGCGCGCAAGGAGGGCGATCCACCCTCCGGGTTGCAAGGTCAAACCGACTGCGCGCTACGCCTGTGCTTCAACGTTCAAAGAACTTACTGCAAGGAGATGAAAGCAAGTCTGGGAGCCGAAAAAATCGGTTTGCGGCCGATCTGCGCATCTCTTCCTCCATTCATTTCCTCATCCCTTCACGCGCTTCGGGTATGCATCATCCGCAGCGCGAGAATGTGCGAACAAGGCCCTTTATAGAGCTTGTTCTGTTTGTGCCAGTTGCAGGTGCAATCGGCCTTTGCGATGCGTTCATCGCGATCAACGATCAGCGTCGGCGAAAAGGTTTTGTCGTTGTCAATCACCGTGCCCGCCAACGCAACGACGCCAACGTCGTCGCGTTCGCGTTTGCTGAGCGACACCAGGCTTTGCCTAATCAAGTGCCTCGCTTGCGCTTCGCGTTCGTTGGCAAACCGGAGTTGCTCCATCGGCAACGGTTCGCGGCTGAGTTCGCGCACCCGAAAGACTCGCTTATTCAGATCGTAAATCGCGCGTCCCGCCTGCGTATACGCGCCGAGCGCGCCGAGCACGGTGGCGCGATCCACTTGCAACCGCATCGCCAGATGATCGGGCGTCTCTACCCAATTCTCTTTGAGCGCGTTGAAGACGTGCTGCTTGGTGATGTCGTCAACGTTTGTATTCGAAGCCATCAGATCGAAATTGCCCGCCCGCGACCAGTCATTCGCTGTCCAGCCCGACAAGCCGAGCGTGAAAGAGAGGTCGCCGAGATCAGCGATGTAAAATGATGGCAAGCCCGTTCCCAATAGATGCACGGAGAATTTTTTTGCCAACGGAATCAAGCGTTCGAGCGTCAGCAATCGCCTGCGTCCCCAGACGCGAATTGTTTCTTCGTCGCTGCCTGTAAAGATTGAGCGCGCGCAAATGACTTCAATGTCGAAGGGTTCGAAGACAACGCGCACCGGCTGGCCGGGTTTGAGATGATAGCGCAGGCTGCGCGGCCCGGTCTTCTCTTTGTGACGCCGCAAGATGAAGCAGAGGTTATGAACGTCCATCGGGTGCAGTTCGAATGAAGTCAGAGGCAGCGACATCGCTGAGCTGACTTGCAGAAACCCGCGCACCCAACTATCGGGCAGATCAATCTTCACCTCTTTGTAGGCGTCTTCATTGGTCGTCTGGACATCGAAGCCGCTTGGATCAACTTGAAAACGTGTGGTCTTGTAGCTGCGAATCTTTTGAAACTCGTCATAGAGCGCAGCCGAATAGTCTACGTTGGTCGTGCCGCAGGCGAACTCGCCCACATTTTTGAAGACTTCGTAGCTCGCGCCCAATCGCCCGTAGCTCGATTCGTCTTGACTGAAGCATTCAAAGAAGACTTCATCCGGATGCACGGTGATGACCGGATCGAACAGGGCGCGAATGGCCAGATTCTTGTACGAGGCATAGAGCGAAAATTTGTTGCGCGCCTCCCAGTACGGTTTCAAACGTTGCTGGCTCCGGCGCTGCAAATGGGTCAATTCATCTTGCAACTCTTTGAGGCGGTCGCCGACATTGGAGCGTTCGGCCAAAACGGTTTGCCAATCAATCATCTCTTGTTGCGCCGCCCATTCTTTGTAGGCCGTCTTGTCTTTCGGTTTGAAGCGCAAATCCGAAACCACGACATCATGCAAGGCGCTGATGGCTTCGCGGAATTCGAGCGGTTTGGCCAACTCGCCGTAAAAGTAGGTCGGCTCGCGGTTGGTGTCGGGCGCAAACGACATTGCCGTTTGTTCGACCGCGCTCTCAATGACCGTGCTGCCTTTGTAACGATAATCAAAGAGCATGGCGCACCTCCGGCTGACGGACTTCGATAGGCAAAGCAAGGTGAGGAAAGGTTCGCTTGATTTTGAGCATCGCTTCGATGGCAGCAGCCTTATCGCCAATCGCCAGGGTGACCGATTGGCGGGTCAAAACCTCTGCGACCAACTGCGCCGCCTCTTCATGTTTTTCAGCCTCCGCTGTCAAAAACGCCAGTACGCGATCCTTCGCTACACGCGCTTTGTTGACCCGCGACAACACGCTGATGAAGTAGTATCTCAAATCTCGCAATCGCGCCGGAGAGTCTGCCGCATAGCGTTCCAGATAGTTGGTTGCGAAGGTCTGCAACTCTGCCGACGGATGCTCGCTCAGTTTGAGCAGATACTCTTGCCCGTCGGCTTCGGCAAAATAGCGGGTAATCAACTTGCGCCCCAATGCCTGCACATCGCCGCGCACGCTATCGCAGATGCTCACCAGCAAGCCCGGCGTAAAATCTTTGTCGGTGAAATAGAGGTCGAACATTTTGAACCAGAATTCGCGTGAGTCGTCCCACTTCGCATCCAGCAACTTGATGGCCTTCACCATCTCGTCAAAGTGATGATCGGGGTTCATCACCGCTTGCAAGCGATGCAGCATTTGCGGAAACAGCCCGCAAGCGGCGTTGCGAACTTCGCGAACTTCGTGATTCGATAGCTCGACGAGATCCGTGAAGTCGAAGCCTTGAGTAAATTCATAATCGCCGTTCGCTTTGAAACTGATGAGCACGCCGCCGAGCTCTTGCGCGGCTTGTGACGCGCTGCCAAGCAGTTGCCACGCTGTGCCGCGCGTCGCTTGCTTCATCCAATGAATGCCAACATCTTCGCGCATGATCTTTACCAGCGTCGTATGCACGCCCGCGTGCAGTTCCGGCTCTAATAAAGCGCGCAAGAGATGTGCGGCGAGATTGAGCGCAAAGGTTTTGCGTTGCTCCGGCGTGAGCGGGTCGGTGACCGGCGGCGTCGGAATGATCTCGTTGCGCGGGTCGGGCTGCGCAGGTGGAAAACAGAGTCGGCGAATCACCGGACGAATTGCTTGGCGAATGTCTTCCGCTTCATGCATGGCAAAGGCGGCGATCAGGTTATCGCGTTGCCATAAAGATTCATCATCCGTCTGACCAAAGAGTTTGATGCCGATGCCGCGCAACGATTCATACGGCGAGGCAATGAGCGAATGGATGATGGCAACCGGCAAGTCGCGCACAGGAGTTTCGTGCTGCAAGAGAATGTGGCCGCCGAGCTCTTGCGCTTCGAGCATCTGGTGATTGAGCAAGGCGAGCACATCTTTCAAGTCGAGTGCTCGCAGATGCGGCGCGAAGCATTGCAAGATCGTCGTTGCCGCATCGCGCGCCCGATCAGATTGCTCTGCCGCCGTACCGCACAACTCTTCGATCAAACGGCTGACCAGTCTGGCCGCCTCCGTCTCCGAAAAATGGCAAGCAGCCAACAACCGGCGCGCGAACTCGCGCGTATCGGCTTGCGAACTGAAGACGAGCGCGGCGAGAAACTCATGATCGCCAGCGAATCGCTGACGTGCATGGAAAATCCAGTTGTGCGCCTCAAGCCGCGCTTCTTCGAGCGCACAATTGGCCACTGCTAATACCAATGTGCGATCTGGCGTCAATGCGTTATAGCGAGCTTTGGCCAATTGAAATCCGAATTGTGCGGTGATGGCATAGGGGCGCTCTAAAATCATGGCAATCGTATCGCTATCAAACGCGGCGCAAAACGCGGCGCACTCCTGCAAAGCGCGCACGGCGAATGCCAACACCGGCGTGCAAGAGCTTTCGGCAATCAGATGCAGCAACCCTTGCGGTTTCTCGCTCCACAATTGCGGAAAGGCTTCTTCGCGCGCGTCCGGTGCGGGGTTGCCCGGTTGATACGGCGGTTGGCAATGCCAAGACAGCGAATTGCGCTTGCGCGCATAGCGCGGACTGTTGCTGTAGAGCAGGGAATTGAACGCCCAGTAACCGGCGTACGCATCCCAATGGGTCTTCGCAAAGTCGCGGCGGCTCGGATTGAATGAGGATGTCTCTCTGAGCGGCTGCGCATCGGCGTCGGAGAAGGGGAGCAAAACGCCGACTGCCATCTTCACAAAATCGGCGTCGCCAATTTTGCCCATCCGGTTCAACGTGCGCCAGACACGTCCGCGCAGATAGTGGCGTGTGCGGGTGCTGTAACCGATTCGGGATGTCGGACTTTGAATCTCTTTGCGAGCGTCTTGAACGTAATTTTCTGCCGAGTAGCCACCGCCGATGCTGACCCAAACCGGCCATCTGCCATCTTCCGCCAGACTGCGATAGGACGAACTGAAAAGAGCGCGGGTCTTTTCGAAGCGGTAAGCGAGTAGTCCGTAAACTTCGGCATCGCGGCGATACTCTGCGGCTTTGAAGATATGGCGCAAGCGTTGAAAGTAAGGCGGCTTGAGCGGCGCTGTGCGCAAGCGGTTGAGCAAAGCGGGTCGCACCGTCGCGCTATCAATCAAGTAGAGCGTGTCGAGCACGGCAAACCGCGCCGCCTCATCGCTGTTGAGGTAGTCGCTGAGTGCCGCTTCGAACGCATCAGCCGAGCCGTTGCGCGCAACGGTCGTCAACTCTTGTGGCAATGAGTGAAGCAGGTGCTCGCGGAATTCGGTGATCGAAGTCTCGTCGGCAAGTTTGAGTAAGGCTTCGCAGGCGATGCGCCGCACCATATCGGGCGTTTGAGCGTCTTGATAGAGTCGGCTTAAAACCGGAATCGTCTCTTCATCGCCGCAAAAACCGAGCGCCCACGACAGACAATAATCTCTGAGCGGGTTGCCGCTGCCGAGCAGACGGATGAGCAAAGGGGCGGCCTCTTTGATCTTGAGTTCGCCCGCCCGCCAGATGGCGCGCTCCACCGGCCAGCGAGGTTTCTTCGCCAAAATGCCGGTTGACTTCTCCTCCGCAAGGCGACGCAGCACCGCCTGTTTGCGTGCTTCAGCGTCCGTCTCTTTGCTAACAGCGGCCTTCGGCGGTTTTTGCGCCGTCCGGTCTCCAGCTTGGCGATAGCCTTTCTTCGTCTTTTCGGTGACTAAGCCATTGAATACTTTTTCGGCTGCGGCTAGCGCAACGGGGCTGCTTGTCTTGGTTCCCTCTTTGAGATTCGTACCGCGTCGCCCATAGCGAAAGTTGACCACGTAACGATCTTGGCCGACTTCGCAGAGGTCAATCTCATAGACCTTGTCAGAGCGGCCTTCCTGAAACACCAGTTGGCTTTGTCGAATCAGTTTCATAACGAAAAGGCTAAAGATGGAATTCAGGAATAGAGAATTCAGAAATTCAGAATCTCATTGTTGAGAATCGAAAGTCATTGATCGGTTTGCATCCCCTCTGAAATTCTCGAATCCTGATTGCCAGTTTTTATTATTCCATCTGTCTATTCCAGTCTCCGGATATTGCCGCGCACGCGATAAAACCCGCCGCGTGCTTCGCGCACTTCGTCTACGACATAGCGCGCACCGGCTTGGCGTATCTCTTTTGGGAACTGGCAATGCCAGTCGCGGTTATACCCTGCCGAAACGACCCGCACCCGCAGCTTGCTGCCATCCTGAAAACATTCGACCAGCACGCCGCCGCTCGTATCCGCAGTCGTTTCCAGAGCGGACGACGATACCTCTTCGATGGCGGGCGCGGTGATCGTTGTGGCTTCGGGAACCGTGCCTTGCTGCGCGGCTTTGATTGCCGCTTCACTGGCATCAATGCAAGCCAGCGTGCCGTGTGTGGTAACGATGTAGAGCCGCTCCTTGTGATATTGCATCGAGTATGCCGCGCCGCATCCGGTGGCCAGTTTCCACAGGCGCTCGCCTGTCGCGTCAAAGCAATAGACCGCGCCTAAATTGTCGGCTGCGAAGACATACTTGCCGTCCGCCGCCGCGCACGAGAAGAGAATCGCATCGCAACGATACGCCGTACCCATCTGGCCGGATTTGGTCAGCGAATGCACAAGGCAACGGGCCGTACAGGCAAAGAGCAAAGCCTCTTCCTGCCAGCCGAACAACACAGGCCCTTCGGTCGTCTGCTCCCAGATGACGCGGCCATCTTCCCAGTCGTACATCGTCACGCCGGTCGTCGTGCCGTGATAGACGCCGATTTCATCGCAGCGTACCATCCAGCCCATATCGCCCGAACTCTTCTTCATCCATTGCGATTCGTCTTCGTGATTGATGACCGTGATTCTGCCATCGCAATCCGAAACCGCCAGCACGCCGTCGGCGATGTCCAGCCAGAAGATGTCTACATCGGGCGTGATCTGATAAGCGATGCGCGGCAGCTTGCCGGTTAAATCATAAACATTGCCATCATCGCATCCGGCATAAAGCCATGCGCCGTCCGATACCAAACACTTCACGCCGTCTGGCAATTTGAATTTGCCGCGCACTTCGCCATCGTGAGTGAGGGAAAACACTTTGCCTTCGTCGTTGCCCATCCAACAGAGTTCATCATCAACGAAGATGCCAAACGATCCGGCTTGCGATTCAAACTTCCACAATACCGGCGCAGGCTGTAGGGCAGGCATGCTCACGCCGCGCCGCGCTGCTGACGAAGATGACCGAGCCGGTGATGCGCCGCCCGCCGCAGCAACCAGTTGGGCAAGCATTGCCGAACGCCGGGTCACCGCACGCTTCTGCCGCATCCCTTGCACCGCTTGCTCATAGCCTTTGCGGAGCTTTTCGTTGATCTTCTTTTGCGCTTCAGCGCGCGCTTTGTCGGCATCGCTAAAGGTCTTCGTCTGCAACTGCCCGGCATCGCCAATGCGCCCGAAACGAATGGCTAACTCCGCGCCCTTGATCGTGACTTCGTAAAATTTGTGCGCGCTGCCGCTCGCTTCCGATAATTCCAGATAGGTTTTCTCTTCAGACATCACTGCCCTCTTGGAGAATGAAGGTCGCCCATGACCTCACAGGTCAACTGCCGAGTTTGCTCTTCAAACTCTGTTTACGTGGTATTGATGTGGATGGGTGTTAGGGGCGCTTAAACCGTGCTGCCTGTTTAAGGCGACTCCATTATAGGCTGCGACGCGGATAACTCAAGAATAATTTTGCCGCCAGATGGAGGTAACAACCCGTTTGTTAAAGGCTGACTCGGCTGACCGAACAATCTGAAACTTTCTTGCAGCATCACGCTTTCCTCCCGCTCAATCAGGGTGACGCTGTTGTATCACAGATGAAACATTGTTTCAAGAGATTTTTTCGTCGTCCTTACGCTTGCCTCGTCAGATCGTCGGCGCGCGCCGGTTGGTCATCGCATTGAGAGGAGCGACGCGTGAAAGAAGCTCACGGTTGAGGCCGATTCGCGGCGTGCCATTCAAAATAAAATAGACAGCGAGCAGCGAAAAATTTCCTGTTCGGGTTGGGAATAATCTGTGTGCAGAGGCGTATTCAAACGGTGATCAGTTTTTTGAGACATAAAGAAATGCGGGTTGATACTTCGTGTTTATTGGCTACTCAAGAAACGGTTATTAAATTCGCTGAAAGGATGAACGAAATGAGAGTAAAGACCAATGTGAAAGCGGGTGCCTTGACCCCTAACCACAACCAGACGCACAAAAGCATTCGCATCAAGAGCGGCGTGAAGGCCGGTTCGTTGAACCTCAATCATAACCAGACGCAAGTGCGCAAAAGCATTCGCATCAAGAGCG
>CAYXVU010000034.1:5925-25006 GCA_964468725.1 uncultured Clostridia bacterium | reverse complement strand
TTGAACCTCAATCATAACCAGACGCAAGTGCGCAAAAGCATTCGCATCAAGAGCGGCGTGAAAGCTGGCGGCGTCATCAATCACAACCAGACACTGGTGCGTAAAGCCATTCGCATCAAGAGCGGCGTGAAGGCTGGTTCATTGAACCTCAATCATAACCAGACGCAAGTGCGCAAAAGCATTCGCATCAAGAGCGGCGTGAAGGCTGGTTCGTTGAACCTCAATCATAACCAGACCATCGTTCGTGCAGTGCGTTAAACGCGGCGAACTTCGTTTGTGACTGCCATGAGGCTGGAGGCTGTTCAGTGTTTTACGGCCTCCGGCCTCATGGTCGCCGGATGGAACCTGCGGGAATTCGGAAAGCGCGGCTCTCAAGGCTAGGGGATTGGTTCCTACAGCCGGTTGCGCGGAGGCTGGTGTTATGAAGGCTGGCGAAACCCTGAGTAGGGATGCACTGAAGTTGGCGTGCAACCTGAACGAATCGGGAGTTGCATGCTATCAAGAAGGGAAGGCGCACAAAGCGCTCTCTTTGTTTCGTCGCAGCCTGCGCTTGATTGAAGAAGCCGAAGGGAGTGACTGCCCTGATCTCGGAACCGTGCTCAACAATATGGGAGCGATTCATGAAGACCGCTGCGCCTACTCTGAAGCGGAACGGCTCTATCGCCGCGCTGTCCAAATCGCCGAGAATGTAGCCTGCGCCGATGGTCAAGTGGATGAAGACTTGGGGAGCCTGCTCATTCAATCGCTGTTGAATCTGGGGCGCGTGCTTCGCCTTCAAGGGCATTATCGGGAAGCTGAACCGCTGCTGGTTTGCGCCCTCACGCGCGCGGAACAGATTTTCGGCGCTCTGCGTCTTGAAGTCGCCGGTGCGCTCAATGAACTTGCCGTACTCTATAAATACTTGGGTCGCTTTGATGAAGCGCAGCCGCTTTACCTGCGCGCCCTTTCGATTGTTGAAACTCTGAAGGGAGCCGACCACCCGGATACGGCCTCCATCTATCACAATCTGGGCGGGCTTGAACATGCGCGCGGCCAGTATCGCGCCGGAGAGCCATTTGCCCGCCGTTCCGTGGCTCTACGCAAACGCGCTTTCGGGGCGAATCACCCTACGGTTGCGGCAGATATGGCGGCGCTTGCCGCGTTGCTCGATGGGCAGGGGAAGTACGCAGAGGCGGAACGCCTCTACCATCGCGCGCTGAAGATATTCGAGCGCGCTTATGGCGACGAGCACTACGAAATCGCCGTCAATCTGAACAATCTGGCTGCGATTCATCAAGCAAAAGGCAATCACGGAGAAGCCGAACGACTGTATCAACGCGCTCTGGATATGAAAGAAAAAATCTTCGGCTCGGATAGCTTGGAAGCGGCTCTCACGCTGAACAACCTCGCAGGACTATACAGCGAACAGAAGCGAGAAGGCGAAGCAGAGCAACTCTATCATCGCGCGCTCTCGATTATGCGAACGCGGCTCGATGCGCATCATCCGGATGTGCTGGCCGTCGCTGAAAGTTATGCCCTCTTATCACAAACCACCACGCCCCGCCTCTGATCTTCCCCCCATCTGCAAATGTTTCTTGACCGCGCCGCTGTCTCATCTATGCTTTACATTACTTGACTACTAAGCATTCCCGCCAATGTGGGCTGCGCGCAGTCCATAACCGCGCAATTCGATTTTGTCTTCCCGCGTTCGGAATAATTGGCGACCTGCCAGTCATCATGAAAAGGAAGGCACAGAGCCGGATGGGATACTATGAGCGCATCAACCAGCAAGCGAATGAATTCTTCTTTGAAGCGATTGCCGCCATCCGTCTCTTTCTCGCGTTCATTGCGCGCGCTTGACGGCGACCGCTTCCGGCGCTCGGCAGTCAAAATATCGTGTGTGGCTTTGATCTTAGCCGGTTGGCTCACCTGGGCATTTATGGCGAGAGTCTCGGTCTATACGCTCTCTGAATCAGCTCGTTTGGAGGTGGCGGCGGAGGTGCATCCGGCTGAATCCTCCGCCACCGGCCTAGTCGTCACCCTCCACATGGTGATCGGTCAGCAGGTCAAAGCCGGACAGGTGCTCGTCGAGTTGGAGAATCTGCCGGATCAACTCAAGCTCAAAGAAGGGCAGGCGCGCCGCAATGCCTTCGCCTTGCAGCAGGATGCCGTGCTTCAGCAAATCCGCTCTGAAGAGATGACCATAGCGGATTTGCGCCTCTCTTCTCAGGCTGCCATTGAAGAAGCGCACGCCCGTTACGAGCAGTCCGAGGCCGCCGCGCGCTTCGCCGATGAGCAGGCAAAGCGCCTGACGAGCCTGCACGCCAGTGGACTCGTCCCCGAAGTTGATATGTTGCGCGCCCGTGCCGAAGCCAAACAGCACAACGCGCAAGTCAGCGCCCTCCAACTCGCCATCGTTCGCCTCCAAAAAGATCAGCAGTCAAAAGAGGATGAGCATCGGACGCGCATAGAGCGGCTCAAACAGGAACTCGTCTCTCTCAAAGGTTCCATGCAAATCGAGCAGGCTATCCTTGAACGCGTAGAGCATGAAATCGACAGGCGGCAGATTCGCGCGCCGATAGATGGCCAGCTTGGCGAGATTGCCAACCTGCGCGTCGGCTCGATGGTTCGGGAAGGGGATAAGATTGCGACCGTCATCCCGAACGGCTATCTGCGAGTGATTGCGGAATTTCTCCCGCAAGAAGCGCTAGGCCGCATCTATCCGGGTCAGACCGCGCGGCTCAGACTCGATGGGTTTCCTTGGACTCAATATGGCAGCATCGTCGCAACCGTCTCGAAGTGCGCCAGCGAAGCGCGCAACGGCAGAGTACGCGTCGAGCTAGCCGCCCATCTCGATGCCGCCTCTGCCATCCCGTTTCAGCATGGTATGCCTGGCTCGGTTGAGGTTGAAGTCGAACGCCTCTCGCCTGCCCGGCTGGCGCTGCGTGCAGCCGGAAAGCGACTGGGGATAACATCTCCGGCAAACCTCGAATCGGCGATGGCAACGACGACTGCAGACGGGAAGGAAAAATGAATCTGCCGCTCACCAGAAAAAGGCGATGGCTCGCGCCGGAGGTGATTCAAAGTTCGGCGATGGATTGCGGGCCTGCAGCGCTCAAATGTTTGCTCGAAGGATTTCACCAGCCTGTCAACTATGGCCGGTTGCGGGAAGCCTGCCAGACCGGTGTTGACGGCACCTCCATTGATGCCATCGAGGAGGTTGCCAATCAACTTGGCCTCGAAGCAGAGCAGATTATGCTTCCTGCCGATCACCTCTTCGTGAAGAAGGCGCAAGCGCTTCCGGCCATACTGGTGATTCGCCAGCCCAACCAGACGACGCACTTCGTTGTCGCTTGGCGTCTGTATCGGGGTTTGATACAGGTGATGGACCCAGCAATCGGCAGGCGATGGCTTACCTCTCGACAACTGCTCGACCACCTCTATCTCCACACCTCTCCGGTTCCCGCTGCAACTTGGCGAGAGTGGGCAGGTTCGCCGGACTTCTTCCAGGTTCTCGATAGACAGCTTGCCAACTTGGGGATTGATAAGCCGACCATAGCACGCCTGAAAGCCGAAGCTTGCACGACTTCGCATTGGCTGCCGCTTGCAGCGCTCGATGCGGCAACCCGAATGACCGATCAAATCGTGCGGGCGGGCGGGATACGCTCCGGCAGGAAAGCCGCGCAATTATTGGTCACTTTCTTTCGTCGCGCTTGCGAGAGGGAAGCCATAGACCATCAAATCATTCCCGCTGCATATTGGTCGGTGCAGCCAGCCGCGTCGGGGGGCGATTCGGAAGAGCATCTGTTGGTGCGCGGCGCGGTTCTGGTGCGGGCGGTGGGGCTGCAAAGGCCGAAGCCTGCTGCTGAAAACCAGACGGCGGGCAAGGCTGCACTGCTCGCTCATCTCTCGCCGGAATTGGCGGCAGCTCTCGACGAGCCTTCCGTCAATCCGATTCGTGAATCCTTTCGCCTGATGGGCAGAGACGGCCTCTTTTCACCGCTGCTGCTCGCCTTCGCGCTGTTGCTGGCTTTAGCCGGTACGCTCATCGAAGCCCTGCTCTTTCTTGGCCTTTTCAATATGAGCCACGAATTGGGGATTGTCGAACAGCGACTCGGCGCCGTATCGGCTCTCGTGCTGTTTGTGGTCGCTCTGTTCGTGATTGAGCTACCCATTGCTTCCGGTCTGTTGCGTCTGGGGCGGCGATTGGAAACGCGCTTACGGCTCGCTTTTATGGATAAGCTCCCGCGCCTCGGCGAACAGTATTTTCGCAGCCGCCTGATCTCGGATATGGCCGAACGCGTACACGCGGCTCATACCTTGCGCAATCTGCCCAACTTAGGAGGGCGGCTGGCGCGCGCGTTATCCGGGTTGATCTTGACCGCCGCCGGAATCGTGTGGCTAGACCCGACTATCGCACCCATTGCCATTCTGGCAGCAGCGTTTGGCGCTGGTTTCTCTTTCGCTTTCTATCCGTTGCTGACCGAATATGATCTGCGGCTCCGCACCCATGCGGGAGCCTTAAGCCGTTTTTATCTGGACGCTCTGCTTGGGTTGACGGCCATCCGCGCACACGGAGCAGAGAAGGCGGTCAGACGGGAACACGAAAGCTTGTTGGTCGAATGGGTGCGCACCTGTTTGTCGCGCCAGAAACTCGCAGTCGCCCTCGAAGGCATTCAGTCTTTCATCGGTTATGGATTGGTCGCTTGGTTGTTGTATGAAAGCCTCAAACAGGGCGGCGATGCCGGAAGCACATTGCTGCTGCTCTATTGGGCATTCAGCCTGCCTTTACTTGGGCAGGAAGTCGCATTGATCATCCGCCAGTATCCCACTTATCGAAACTTGACGACGCGGCTGCTGGAACCGCTCGGCGCGCCCGAAGAGGGTGAGGAGAGCAACCTTGTCGTGTCGGATTCGCTCTTCTCTCCGAGCGGCAACGCCGGTGTGAGCATCCACTTTGAACAGGTGGATGTTCGAGCCGCTGGCCACATTGTGTTGGAAGATATCAATCTGCGATTAGAGTCGGGAAGCCACACTGCGATTATCGGCCCATCGGGAGCCGGGAAATCGAGTCTGGCGGGATTGCTGATGGGATGGCATCGGCCAGCAACGGGGCGAGTATTAGTTGACGGCTTGCCTCTGAATGGTGAACGGCTAGACCGTTTGCGCCGAATGACGGCTTGGGTTGATCCGGCGGTTCATCTATGGAATCGCTCGCTGATTGACAACCTGCTATATGGAACGGAGACGGGCGCGGCAATGGATATTGGCCGCGTAACGGAAGCCGCCAACTTGCGTCAGGTTCTGGAGAAGCTTCCCGATGGGTTGCAGACTGTGCTCGGCGAAGGCGGCGCGTTGGTTTCGGGCGGCGAAGGGCAGCGCGTGCGATTGGGCAGAGCCATGCTGAGGCCAGATGCTCGATTGGTCATCCTCGACGAAGCGTTTCGCGGGCTTGACCGGCAACAGCGGCGCGCGTTGCTCTTTGGCGCGCGCCGCTTATGGCAAGACGCAACACTACTCTGCATCAGCCATGATGTGATCGAGACGTTGGATTTTGATCGCGTGCTGGTCATCGAAGGCGGGCGCATCGTTGAGGACGGCCATCCGGATGTGCTATTCCAACGTCCGGAGTCGCGCTATCGAGCCTTGATCGAGGCGGAGAAGATGGTGCGCGAAGAACTGTGGTCAGCGACTGCTTGGCGAAAGATCACCGTAGCGGGTGGCGTTGCATTGGAGGAAGTCGCAGAGATTGAGGAGATGGCGTTTCAATGAATCCCCTGCTTTCCAATTCATGGCCGTTGCGAAATCTGGGCGAGGCGATAGAGGCGCTGGCGCGTGCCAGCCAGCTTTTGCCGCAAGGGGAACTCGGCGCTGCTTCGGCATCCTTACCGCCATCTGAGGTCTATGCCGCAGAAGGCGGGGCGATACTGGCGCGGTGGATGGAATTGGCCGCTAACCGACTCGGCATCGAAGCCGAACCCGTGCAAGCGGCATACGGCGAGGTTGACCATCTTCTGGAAAGCGCAGCGCCTGCCCTGCTCTATATTTCGGTTGACGGCGAGACTCGGTTTCTTGCTTTGCTGCGAGGGGGTCGCGGGAAAGTCTTGGTCTTGGGCAGTGACCTTCGCATTCATCGGATTTATGCTTCAGAGGTTCGCCGCGCGCTCTACCGAAACCTGGAAACCGATTCTCCGGCAGACCTCGATCACCTTTTGCAAGAAGCGGGAGTTCCGCCGCGACGAAGAAAGCAGGCGCGAGAAGCGATCCTGCGCGAGCGGTTCAATGCTGCACAGGTCGGCGCCGGTTGGGTTTTGCGGCCTCCCCCTACTGCCAGCCTCTGGCGTCAGATCAAGCAGGCAGGTTGGTGCGGGCGTTTCTATAAACTGCTAGCGACAAACGCAATGCTCTACCTTCTCTCTGTGCTGGCGTGGTGGGTAATCGGCAGAGATGCGCTCAGCGATCACAATGAAAGGGGTTGGTTGATCGGCTGGGTGCTGATCTTGCTCACCATGATTCCGGTTCGAATGTTGTCAACTTGGTTGCAAGGTCTGCTGGCAACCGAAGCGGGGTCGCTCTTGAAACAGCGATTGCTGCGCGGGGCTTTGCGACTGGAAGCGGAGGAGATTCGCCATCAAAGCACCGGACAGTTAATGGGGCGTGTCTATGAATCCGAAGCGGTTGAGAGTCTGGCTCTGGGCGGCGGATTCATGTCTCTCTTTGCTGGGTTCGAACTCCTGTTGGCGGGCTGGGTGCTGTCACAGGGGGTCGCGGCTTGGCTGCATCCACTGCTGCTGGTTTTTTGGGTCTTCATTGTCTTGCTGATGGCGTGGAATTATTATCGTCGCCGTCTCGCCTGGACAGACTTTCGACTGCACATGACCAATGACCAATTGGAACGAATGGTTGGCCACAGGACACGGCTTACACAGCAACCGCGAGAAGGTTGGCACGAAGAAGAAGATCTGGCCTTATCTCGATACGTGACCGTAGCCGAGGGGATGGACAGAGCCGAAGCGCGCATGGCTGCGTTTGCCCCACGCGGCTGGTTGATCGTCGGGTTGATCGGGCTGGCACCGGCTTTGATCGGCGGCACGGGCAGCTCAGGCCGGATGGCGGTCACATTAGGGGGAGTCTTGTTCGCCTTCCACACGATGCAAAAGCTTGCCGCAGGCTGTTCGCAGATGGTCAGCGCCGTCATCGGGTATTGTTCCGTCAAGCCCATCTTAGCGGCTGCGACGCGGCAAGAGGAGAGCTGTGAAGCGGAATTCCTTCTGCTGTCAAAAGAGCGCCCGGACGATCAAACCAAGCTGATGATCGAAGCACAAGACCTCTCATTTCGGTATCGCGCACAGGGCGAGCCGGTGTTAAAGGGGTGCAGCCTTCGCATTCAGCACGGCGATAAGATATTGCTGCAAGGGGCATCCGGCGGGGGGAAATCAACGCTCGGTTCGGTGTTATCGGGGCTGCGGGTTGCGGATTCGGGTCTGCTGACGGTTTATGGATTAGATCGCAAGACTCTCGGCAGCGAGGGCTGGCGGCGGCGCATCGCAACTGCTCCGCAGTTTCATGAAAACCACGTTGTGACTGAAACCTTTGCTTTCAATCTCTTGATGGGGCGGGGGTGGCCGCCCAGCCCGGACGATTTAGCCGAAGCGGAATTGATCTGCCGCGAACTTGGGTTGGGAGACCTCTTGGCGAGGATGCCCGCCGGTCTGTTGCAGATGGTCGGAGAGACTGGATGGCAGCTTTCACACGGAGAGCGCAGCCGACTCTACATTGCGCGGGCTTTATTGCAAGAGGCTGATCTGGTCATCCTTGATGAAAGCTTGGCGGCGCTCGACCCTGAGACACTGCGCCTGTCGCTCAACTGCGTGTTAAACCGAGCTGCAACGCTGCTGGTGATCGCTCACCCGTGAAGCAACCAGTGATGGCGCGGAGAAGCGATTGGTTTGCCAATGATGCGAACGCTCCACACGAGTAGCGGTTGCAGGGTATTAGCCGACGATCTTGAGCAAAGTCTCCAGCGAGCGTTGATGAAAGACGCGCGGCGCATTTTCTAAGACTTCTTCGAGCGTCGTCACTCCGCGTAGCGCTTTGACCATCCCGTCTTCTTGCATGGTGCAGAGGCTGCACGATTCCAGACTCATCTGGCGAATCTCTTGTGCCGTACGCTTGTCAATGATTGCGTCGCGGATGTCTGCATTCGGCACCAGCAATTCGTAAATTCCCAAGCGCCAGCGATAGCCTGTGAAGTTACAGGCCGAACAGCCTTTGCCACGAACCAATGAAAAGCCTGCGAGGTCTTGCCGGGTCAATCCGAAGCGGCGCAACACACGGTCTTCAGGCATATGCTCGACCTTGCAGTTTTGGCAAACCTTTCTCACCAAGCGTTGAGCTAGCACCGCGCCGATGGTCGAAGCGATCAGCGAGGTTTCAATCTCCATGTTGATGAGTCGCACTAACGCGCCGACCGAATCTTCCGTATGAAAGGTGGCAAAGACTTTATGGCCGGTGAGCGCCGATTGCACGGCAACGTCAGCCGAGAAGCGGTCGCGGATTTCGCCGATGACGATGATGTCCGGGTCTTGCCGCACGATGGAGCGCAAGGTTTCGTGAAAGGTTAGCCCGATCTTTTCGTTGATCGAACACTGCGAGATGCCGTCAATGACGTATTCAACCGGGTCTTCGCAGGTGATAATTTTGGTCGTCGGGTCATTGCAATGATCGATTGAACTGTAGAGGGTCGTAGTTTTGCCCGACCCGGTCGGCCCGGTGATGAGGGTGATGCCCGACGGCACAGCTAACACGTCTTCCGTGTACATGCGCAGGATGTTGGGCGCAAATCCCAACTCTTTCAAACTGATCAATGAGGCTTTATTCAAGATGCGCAGTACGACGTTTTCGCCGTAGACGGTCGCGTAAAACGAGACGCGGATATCAATCTCTTTGTCTTCGGTCTTGACGAAGATTCTTCCGTCTTGATGTTTGCGGCGTTCGGCAACGTCTGCTTCGGCGAGAATCTTGATGCGCGAGACGATGCGCGGCGTGTATTCGCGCGGAAAATCCATCTTGTGAACCAGCACCCCATCCATGCGATAGCGCACCCGCAGTTTGTTGGCCATCGGTTCGATGTGCACATCGGATGCGCCCTCTTCGATAGCCGATTTGATGAGTTGGTCTACCACTTGAATGGCGCGCTCTTCGCCCGACTGCACTTGCGGGGCGGCCTCTAAGGTATGGTACTTGACCTTCTGATAATCGCTGATGCCCGCATCTTTGCCTTGCAGCATGGCTTCAACGATCTCCAGTTTCTGCTGAATCAGGGCGCTGGTCGCCAGCGAGAGTTTCAAGCGGCAATTGAAGAGACGGGTAATCTCTTCGAGAAATCCGGTGTTGGTCGGATCGGCAACCAGAACGTGGAGAAGATGATCTTTGATGTTGATCGGCAGAGCGACCTGACGGCGCAGGTATTTGAGCGAGACTTTGCGAAAGAGTTCGCTGTCAATTTCGGTGATGTCCGGGTCATAGACTTGCAGCCCGAATTTTTCAGCGAGAGCGGCGACCAGATGACGCTCTTCGATGACCCCCATCTCGATGAGGATTTCACCAATCAGCCTGGTTGACGGCGCGGCCTGTTGTTGAATCTCTAACGCAGCGCGCACATCGTCTTCGGTCACGTCATTGCGTGCCAGCAGAATCTCTTCCACTCGCATCTTGCCGCGTTGTCGGCGGAGAAATTCGGTCAGCCGTTGATCGCTGATCCAGTTCATTTCAACCAACAATTGGCCGATGGATTTCTCCTCGCCCAGATGTTGGCTTAGCCTTTGTGCGCGCGATAGTTGATCGGGTGTAATGAGACCTTCGTTGATGAGCGCCGTTTGTGTCGCTTCGTCTAAAGCGTATTGGAGCATAGTTCTCCTGCCCTGCGATAATCGGTTATGGATTCCATTTTTTGGAGGCGCGATAGGGGAGCGGGGCGCGCGGTTTGGTTCTCCAGTTGCGGGCGGCAAATCGGTTGCGAGCAGAGAGCCTAAAACGCTGATGCATCGGCGACAGCCTGACGATGATAGAACAGGTGCATGAAAAAATCACCAGTAATTTTTATCCCTTTTGCAAGAGGGTGCGCCTGCGCCATTCTGTACTTTTGAACAGCAAAAATAATTTGAATGAACGGTTTCGCAAAGCTGTTATGCAGTGCAAAATTTCGATTATTGCTCTCCTTTTCATACTGGCTTTTCCGCAGGCGCTTTTCAGTCAGATCAACTCTCGGATCGCTGAATCTGGCAATGATCGCCGCAAAACAGCGCCGCCGGGGTCTGTTGTAGACAGCAACGGAGCCGCCATCCCGAATGCCACGATTACCTTGACGGAACAGCGCACAGGGTTGACGCGCATTCTGACAACCGACCAAGAAGGCCGCTACAGCCTCTTTGGCCTACCGCCGGGCAACTATAAGATGGCCATCGAAGCCAATGGTTTCCGCCGCGCCATCCTTGATAATGTCTCCATTCAGCCGGGACAGATCGCTGCCGCAGGAATCGAGTTGTCGCCAAATGAGAGCGCGGAATCGGTCACCGTCACCTCGGTCTTGCCTGCCATTGACCGAACGGTTTCTCATCATGCTTCGAATTATGAAGTGCGCAGGTTGAAGGACTTGCCGAGCCTCGCGCCGGTAGATGCATTAGCGCGACTTGCACCCGGCATCATCTGGCGCGAAGTTGAGCGCCCCACCTCGCAAGCGCCAGGCACGGATAGAAACGCAGAGTTTCGTTTCCGGATCAACGGCGCGGGCGCGCAGACGAACCATTTCAGCCTTGATGATTCTGACAATAACGCGATTGACGGTCGCCCGGCGATAGCGGTTGACAACTTCGACGCCGTCGAAACGCTAGCCGTGCTGCGCACGCGCAGTTCGGGCGATGCCAGCCAGACCGGCGCATCGGCGGTCAATGTCGTCACGCGCGCGGGAACGAACGAGTATCATGGCACGGCCTTTGATTTTTATTTGAATCGCCGACTCGGAGCCCTCTCGCCGCTCGAACGGCGAAGCAGGCTGGATCGCGCGCCGCAATTTGCCAACTCGATTTACGGCGGCACGCTAGGCGGCCCGGTGCGCCGTGATCGCATCTTCTTCTTCGGCGCATTTGCCTTCGAAAGGGAACGCTCGCATCGGTTTATTGATTCGACGGCTGCCTCGTTAACGCCAACCGCGCGCGGACTTGAGCAACTTGCAAAGGCTTTTCCAAATTCACCAACGCTTGGCGACCTCAAAGCACGCGGGCCTCTGGCACTGCGCTCGGATCATCCGCAGAACGCTGCGCATATCACCCGCACGTTTCTTTTGCCAGTTGCCGGTACATTGGTTGAGTTCGGCGAGTTGACGCGCTTGCTCAAGGCCAGCGCACACGGCGTTGAAGCGACAGCGCGATTCGATCTCAACCTCACCAATCGGGATACTCTCCGCTTCACCTACTGGTATGACAGTCATCGTGCCGAAAACGTCGTTGGCCGATTGGCTGCGGGCTATCCGAACGACACAGAGGCGCGCGCGCAACTGGCCAATGCCGGATGGACGCATTTGCTCGGGCCGCGCAGCACCAACGAACTCGGTTTCGGTTTCAACCGTGCCCGCGCCGCCCTGCTTGCCGGTTCGCAAACTCTGCCGTCGTCGGGCGTGAATCTTGGATTTCGTGCCCTCGCCTATGGAGCGAACCCGTTTACACCTGCCGAACAGGCATCGGAAGTCTTTCAACTGGCCGATACGTGGGCGCAGATTTGGGGGCGACACCATGTCAAGCTAGGCGGCCAGTTTCGCAAACGACTGACGAACTTCGACTCGTTACCCGCCGCCTACGGTAACTACAACTTTGCCAGCTTCGAAGACTTCGTGCTCAATCGCCCAACCAGCCTCGCCATCGCATTTGGCGAAGGGCGTTCGCAATTTGCTGAAACGCAGCAACACTATTTTGCCGATGATGCCTGGCGCGTGAACCCTGCGCTGACCTTGACCTTCGGGTTGAGTTACGAAACCGCAAGTCAGCCGGTCAATGGTTGGCTCAAACGCCTGCGCCAGCGGGAAGCCAACGCGGCGACGGCGCTGTTCGATACTGCGTTGCCGATTGCGTCGCGCGTCCCCGCCAACCTTGAGCGTGACCGCAATAACTTCGCGCCGCGTTTCGGATTTGCTTATACGCCGCGCGCGTTGGTGTTAGGTCGAAACGTCTTCGGCTTCGACAAAACGGTGATTCGCGGGGGCGTCAATTTATCGTTTGAGCAAACGGCTTATCGCCCGCTTGCCGATATCGCGGCGAGTGCGCCAACTGTGCAACTGGTTGTTCTCACGCGCGGCGTTGATGATGGCTTGCTCGATTTTTCTCGTCTTCCCGATATTGCTCAGTTGCGTTCGCTGCTCGGCGGCGACCCGCACCGCTATGCGCGCACCGAGTTATCGCCGAGTCTTCGCACGCCTTTTGCGACGACGTGGCATTTGAGCCTGAGCCGCGAGTTAACGAATCGTTTTTTGGCCGAAGCCAGCTACATCGGCGCGCGCGGCGCGGGATTGCTGCGTGCGATTGACGCGAGCGCGAACGGGTTTGGCGTGTCATCTTCGTCTGCCGCGCCGTTGCGTCTGTACGAAAGCACGGGTCGTTCGCTCTACCATGCGATACAAGGGCGCGCGGAGATTCGCCTGGCGAGCCAGTTTCAAGGCGGCATCGCCTACACCTTTTCCAAACTGATTGATGATGTGCCTTTGATGAACGCTTCGCTGGTCGGCGGCATTGGCGAAGTCGCCAGCCTCGCCTCCCCCGAACGGCAAGCTTTCGCACAGAATCCGTTTGACACTTCCCGGGGCGAGCGCGCGCTTTCGAGCCTGCATCGGGGACACTTGCTCACCGGCCATTTCGTATGGACGATTCCGGCACTGCGTCGTTCGGGCTGGCTGGAAAAGCTGACCAACGGATGGAAAGCGAGCAGCATTTTGAGTGCGGCAAGCGGCACACCGTACACGCCATTGCAACAGCTTGGTTACACGCCGCAATCATCCGCTGCGTTTGCAGCGACACTATCGGAACGTTTCGGCGCGCTTCGTCCCTTTGTCAGCAACCCGCATCAAGCTGCTGACCGTGTAGCGTTTTCGAATGCGGCGAATCGCCTCTTTCATCTCTTTCTCAAGGCGGATGGCACGCCTTTCATCAGCCAGACGGGTTTCATCATCGCCGACCGTTCGGGTTTTCGCGCTGGGGTGCTGAGCGATGCGCGATTTGTGTACAACGACTATGGCGTTGAGTTGGCGGCGCGGTCGCTCGGCTTGGCGGCTGATGCGCTTGGTGAAACCTTTGCGCGAGGCCGCGCCTTCGGCGATGCGGGGCGCAATACGTTGATGAGTCCGCGCCTAACGAATGTGGATTTCGCATTGCTGAAAACGACGAAGTTGAATGAAAAAATCTCGCTGCAATTTCGCGCCGAAGCCTACAATCTGTTCAATCGCGCCAATCGTGGCGTGCCGAATTATCTGGTCGAACACGCGGGCGGTTTTGGCTTCGCCGATTCGGGTGAGAGCGACGCGACGCCTCGCCGTATCCGCCTTGCCGTCAAATTGATCTTCTGATGCGAGCCGGTTTGTTGCTCAGGCGCAGAGAAGGAAGAGGCGGCGCGACCTCTTCCGCTGCCCTGCATCATCGCAACTCGCCACCTTCTCGGATTTCATAGAGACCTTTCTCTTCTGCCGCGCCAATACGATGTGCGCGAGCGGCTTGCATCTCTTCGGCGCGTTGCTAGAATGGGTCACCCATTGAAACTGGCAACCGCAGGAGGAATCACGTTGTTCAAAGTCGCGCTCGTCGGCACACACGGCGTCAACAAAACCACCATCGCTTATGAACTGGCAGGCGTGCTCAAACGGCGGGGCAAGTCGGTCGAATTACTGACCGAGATCGCCCGCGAATGCCCGTTCCCACTGAACGAACAGGCGACGCGCGAAGCCTATCAATGGATCATCGCTCGGCAGGTTCAACTCGAACTCGAAAAAGCGCCGCGCGCCGATGTGTTGATATGCGACCGCGCCGTGCTCGATAACTTTGCCTACTATGTGCGGCGCTATGGCCCAAACGGCGATCAAGCCGAAGCCCTTGCTGCCTACTGTTTTTCGTGGATGCAGACCTATGATTTGTTGGTGCGGTTGCCGATTACGCATGCGCTCGAAGCGGACGGGTTCCGCTCGACCGACGAAGGCTTTCAACGCGAAATTGACAGCTTATGCGATGGCTTGTTCGAGACACACTATAACCAAACGACGCGCCCGCTGTATGCACGAGGCCCGCTGACGGCGAGCGACATTGCGGCGTTCATTCTTGCGAATGCTTAGCCCTTACTCGCTGCTGACATCGCGCTCGCTGGCGCCGCCGATGTGCTGGCGGCAGAGCTCCAAAAAGGCTTCGACGACCGGAGGACGATAGGCGCTCTTCAGATAGGCGAGGCCGAATTCCCATCGCACGTTTAGCTCTTTCACCGGTATGGCGCGCAGGCGATTTTTCGTAACGCGGGCGCGGAGCGAGCTTTGCGGAAGGATGGTCACGCCGAATCCGAGTTCGACCATCTTGATGATCGCTTCGGTGCGTTGCAACTCCATCACGACGGTCGGTTCGAGTCGGCTCTTCTCAAAAAACAGATCAATCAAGCGACGCGTATTGCCGCCCTTTTCGCCGAGGATCAGCGGCTCTGCGGCCAATTGCTTGACGCTCAGTTGTCGCGAGCGAGCGAGCGCATGATGGGGATGCAAAGCGGCGACGAGCGGGTCGCTGCGGAGCCTCTCGGTCATCACATCAGAGGCTTCGACAGGCAATGAGACCAATCCGACATCCAACTCGCCTGCGAGCATCTGCTCGATGATCCATTCGCTGGTGCGTCCGGCAACCAGCAGATCAAGGGCGTCGAAGCGGCGTGTGATCTCTTTCAAAATTTCCGGCAACGGGTGGGCTGTGATGGCCGTTGATGCGACGCCGATGTGCAAACGCCCGCGCGACGGTTCGCCGATGGCTGTGAGCTCGGCTTTCGCTTCGTCATGGGCGCGCAAGATGGTTTCGGCGCGGTCGAGCAAGGTGCGTCCGGCTTCGGTCAGATAGAGCTTCTTGTTGACGCGCAGAAAGAGCGGCGTGCCGAGTTCTTCTTCCAACTGGCGTATATGGACGCTGACGGCGGCTTGCGTCAAATGAATGCGCGCGGCGGCGTTGGTGAACGAGCCTTCGTCGGCGACCGCTTTGAAGGTGCGAAGAAGTCGAATTTCCATAATCCGGTTACAGAGGATCGGTTATTGGTGTCGGATTGCCGGTGTCAGGATGGGAAGAGGGAAACTAACGCAGGAGGAAAGCCATCAATCCCCGCTCGGCAATTGATCCTTGCTCACCTCTCTCTCCTAACTTCTGACACCTTACCCCAATAAGCTGACACCTGTTACAGATCGTTATCGTAACGATAAAAACAATTCGTTGTACAACCTGTGGATTTGCGACTATAACCGAATCAGTCGCAAGCCGACAGCTTGCGCGGACGCTGTCACCCACCGTGCCCCTGTGGTGTAAGAGTCCGAGGTTCGGAAAGTCGTTATGTCAAAATTGGATTCGTCTTGTTTAGAGCCTGCCCCGCCGCTCAAATCAGCTTCGGCAATCAAACCTTATTGTACGATGCAAGACGCACACGAGGCCTATTTTCTCGGTGTGGATGGCGGCGGCACTCACACCCGCGCTCTCATTACCGACTCGACCCATCGCATTCTTGGCGAAGGCCAAAGCGGCGCGTCCAATCCCGTACGGGTTGGACTGGCGGAAGCGTTGGTCAACCTCGAACTGGCGGTGCGCGATGCCTGCGTGCAAGCCGGGATTGAAGTTGGCGATCTAACGGCGGCCTGCTTTGCGCTTGCTGGGGTCAGCCATCCGATTCATTACGAGGTGATGAAAGAGCAACTCGATGAAGCCTTCGGGATTGGCCATCTCAAACTCATCACCGATGCCAGCGCGGCGCTGACTGGCGCTCTTGATGGCAAGCCGGGCGTGATTGTTATCGCGGGCACGGGTTCGATTGCGATGGGCATCAATGGAGCGGGTGAAGAAGCGCGCTCCGGCGGCCTCGGCCCGCTGTTGAGCGACGAAGGTTCGGGCTATGATATTGCCCGACAGGCGCTGCGCGCTGTCATCGCTTCGTTCGATGGCCGTCAGCCGGAGACCAGGCTGACCAGACTGATCTGCGAGCGGTTGGGCGTCACTCAACCCGCAGACTTGCCCGGCGTGCTCTATAACAGCGATTGTGAAAAGGTCGAAATCGCATCGCTGGCCGAACTGGTATCGCAAGCCGCGCAGGCGGGCGACCCGGTCGCATCGTCGCTGCTGCGAAAAGCAGGAGAGGAGTTGGGCGCTCTCGCCGTCTCCGTAATTCGCAAACTGCACCTGCAAGATCAAACCTTTCGCGTCGCCTGTATCGGCAGTGTCTTTAATGCCGAAGAGTTCGTGCTGACGCCACTCCGGCAAACGATTCTGCAAGTCGCACCGCAGGCAGAGATCGGCAAGCCACTCTTTCCGCCGACTATCGGTGCTGTCAAGATCGCACAACAGTGGAACGCAACGATGAAAGAATGAAGGGATGACGAGAAACAGGGGAGAAGGGATGATGGGATGATAGGGTGACCCAGAACGATAGCGGGCGGCGACCTTCTCACCTTCGACCTTCGACCTTCAACCTGTGACCTGTGACCTTCAACTTGTCGTCTTTGATCTTTGATCTCTATAACTGGCAACCGGCAGCGCCTGACTGCCGTCTGATTGCGGATTGTTGTGAGGGGGATTAGAATCCGCATTCCGAATTCAATAATCTGCGGTCTGAAGGCTCATGCAACTCCGTGCGCTTGATCTCATCGTCATCTTTGCCTATCTGGCGGGCGTGTTGTTGCTCGGCTGGTTTTTCAGTCGTAAACAGAGAGATACGCGCGATTACTTTCTCTCTGATCGGGATGTGCCGTGGTGGGCGGTAGCTGCGTCAATCGTCGCAACCGAAACCTCTGTCGTCACCTTTATCAGTGTGCCCGCTTTTTCGTATGCGGCGAATGGCAACTTCACTTTTTTGCAATTGGCTATTGGCTACTTGGTCGGTCGGTTGGTGATTGTCGCGCTCTTTGTGCCGCTCTATTTTCGCGGTGAACTGTTTACGGTCTATCAGATTTTAGATCGGCGCTTCGGCGGTCGCGTCAAACGCGCGGCGGCTTCGCTCTTTTTGGTGACGCGCTCGCTGTCGGATGGGGTGCGGATTTATGCGACAGCGATTCCGCTGGTGGCGTTGACCGGGTTGGCCGATTGGCAATCCATTCTGATTATCGGGTTGGTGATGATCTTCTTCACCTATCTGGGCGGCATCACGGCGGTCATCTGGATCGAGGTCGTGCAGTTGGCGATTTATAATCTCGGCGCTCTGGTCGCCGCGTGGATTTTGGCGGAGCATATTCAAGGCGGCTGGTCGGAAGTCGTTGCCGTCGGCGCTCAGTTCAACAAGTTTCAGCTCTTTGATTTCACCTTCGAGTTGGCGCGCAGCTATACCTTTTGGGCGGGTGTGATCGGCGGCGCGTTTTTGACCACTTCGACGCACGGCACAGACCAGTACATGGTGCAACGCTATTTGTGCAGCAAAGGGCCGCGACAAGCAGCGACGGCGCTCCTGACCAGTGGCGTCGTCGTCTTCGCGCAGTTCGTCATGTTTTTGCTGATTGGGGTGATGCTCTTTGTCTTCTACCAGCAGAATCAGATTTTGCCGGAAGGCTTGAGCGCAGATCGTGTCTTTTCGCATTTTATCGTCAACGAACTGCCGGTCGGAGTTGTCGGATTGGTCATTGCCGCCATGTTGGCGGCGGCGATGTCTTCGTCGCTCAATGCGCTGGCTTCGACATCGCTCACCGATTTTTATCAACCGCTGGTCGCCCCCAATCGGTCGGAAGCGCATTACATGAAGTTTTCGCACGTGATGACGGCGGTATGGGGCGTCGTGCAAATCATCACGGCGTTGTTTGTCATCGGCAAAGATAAGCGCATTGTGGACACGGTGCTTTCTATCGCATCGTTTACTAATGGTCCGATACTCGGACTCTTCTTTTTGGGCACGCTGACCAAGCGCGTGCGGCAGACCGGCGCTTTGATCGGCATCATCACGGGCATCGTGGTGATGACCTATGTGTGGGCGCGCGTCAATGTGTCGTGGCAGTGGTACACCTTGATCGGTTCGGCGACGACCTTTATCGTTGGCTACGTGATGAGCGTACTGCTCGAACGCGAGCCGGTTGTTGAAACTTCAGAAGTGTAACCTCGCAGACTGACGATGAGAGAGATGATCGCAAGCAAGAAAGAGACTCGGCTTCGATGGCTGGCAAGTTTGCTGGCGCTCTGGCTGCTGACTGCTGCTCTACCTGCCTTTGCGCTTCAGCAAAATTCATCGCGTCGCGGCAACCCGTCAATGCCGCAGATGCTGAGAGAGGCCGCCCCCGAAACGGTCGGCATGATGAGCGAGCGGCTGGCGCAGATTGATGAAGCCGTGCGCCAGTCCATCGAGCGCAAAGAGACGCCCGGCGCGGTCGTTCTGGTGGCGCGCAAAGGGCGCATCGTCTATCGCAAAGCGTTTGGCCATCGCGCTCTCGAACCGAAAGCAGAGCCGATGACCATTGATACGATCTTCGATCTCGCCTCGCTTACAAAAGTGCTGGCGACGGCGACGGCGATGATGATTCTGGTTGAGCGCGGGCAAGTCAGCCTCGCCGACCCGGTTGCGCGCTACATCCCGGAGTTCGGCAAATTCGGTAAAGAGCGGGTGACGATTGAACAACTGCTTACCCATCGCGCAGGCTTTGTGCCGGACAATGAGATTGCCGATTATGTCGGCACGACGGTCAAACCGTTCGACCTGATCTACGAATTGCAGCCGAGCTATGAACCGGGCACGCGCTTTGTTTACTCCGATGTCGGTTACATCGTTGCTGCCGAACTGATTCGCAGGGTGTCGGGTAAACCGCTCGACCGCTTCGCCAAAGAGAATATCTTCGCGCCGCTCGGAATGACGAATACGATGTTCAATC
>CAYXVU010000034.1:0-5825 GCA_964468725.1 uncultured Clostridia bacterium | reverse complement strand
ACTGAACAGCGCGAAGGTCGTTGGATGCGCGGCGAAGTGCATGACCCACGCGCCTACGAATTGGGCGGCGTCGCCGGGCATGCCGGACTCTTTTCCAATGCCGATGATGTTGCCGTCTATTGCCAGATGATCTTGAATGGCGGCCAGTACGCGGGCAAACGCATTCTTGCGCCCTACACCATCGAGCGCATGACGAGCGCGCAAAATTTGCCGACTTCGCAGATGCGCGGCATCGGCTGGGATGTGAATACCTCTTTTTCTTCGAATCGCGGCGACCTCTATCCGGTCGGTACGTTCGGCCATACGGGATTCACAGGCACGAGCATCTGGCTCGATCCGGCGAGCGAGAGTTTCGTCATCTTGCTCACCAATCGCGTACATCCGAATGGCAAAGGCGATGTTACGCGTTTGCGTTCGTTCGTCGCCTCCATCGTTGCGGGCGCGATTACCGAGTCGGAGCGCCCGCTGGCCGAGCGATTGAAAGCGCCGCCGCGCAACGAGCAGGAAATCCCGCGCGCGGCTATCAATCGGGGCGTGCCTTCGGGATTGCTGCATCCGGTACTGACAGGCATTGATGTGCTGGCGCGCGATGAGTTCAAACAGTTGGCCGGTCGCCGGGTTGCGCTCATCACTAATCACACCGGGCGCGACCGCGATGGGCGTTCGACGATTGATCTGCTGGCGGCGGCAAAGAATCTGAAACTCGTCGCCCTCTTTTCGCCCGAACACGGGTTGCGCGGACTCGAAGACGCGCACGTCACCAGCACGCGCGATGAAAAGACCGGGCTGCCGGTATTCAGTCTCTATGACAAAAATCAGCGTCGCCCGACCGACGAGATGTTGAAAGACGCGGATACCTTGGTCTTTGATATTCAAGACATCGGCGCGCGGTTTTACACCTACATTGCAACCTGCGCCTATGCGATGGAAGAGGCGGCAAAGCGCAAGTTGAAATTTGTCGTTCTCGACCGACCCAACCCGATTAACGGTTACGACATCGAAGGCCCGGTTGCCGATGCCGAACTGACAGCGCAGGCCGCCTATTCGTTTACCTCTTATTACACCATTCCGGTGCGTCATGGGATGACGGTGGGCGAGTTGGCGCAACTCTTTAATCGAGAGCGTGGCATCAATGCCGATCTCCACATCATCAAGATGGAAGGATGGCGGCGCGCAGACTTTTTCGATGGCACATCGTTGACCTGGGTCAATCCGTCGCCGAATATGCGTAGCCTGACGCAAGCCTTGCTCTATCCCGGCATCGGATTGTTGGAGACGACGAACCTTTCCGTCGGGCGGGGAACCGACACGCCGTTTGAGATTATCGGTGCGCCTTGGCTTGACGGCGGGAGATTGGCCGAGCAGTTGAACCGCGCGGGGTTGGCAGGCGTGCGCTTCGTGCCGGTGCGCTTTACGCCGAAGTCGTCGAAGTTTGCGGGCGAAGAATGTAATGGGGTCAATATCATCATCACCAACCGCGATGCCTTTCGCCCGGTAGCGACCGGCATCGAGATCGCGTATTCCATCCACAATCTGCACCGCGAGGTGTGGAGAGCGGATGACTATCTTCGTCTGTTGGCCAATCGCGCGACGCTGGCCGCGCTCAAAGGGGACAAACGCCCGTTCGAGATCAGCGCCACTTGGCAAAGCGGACTCGCGCAGTTTGCCGCCGTCAGACGAAAGTATTTGCTTTATTAGGTGTCCGGCGTCAGGGATTTAGATGTCAGGGCAGAGGAAAGAGGTGACGAAGGAAGAGGAGAAGGAGAACGATCATCTTCACCTTTTTCTTCTCACCCCCGGCGCTTGCCACCTAACTCGGTTTCATTCTGCTGATCACTTCACTTTCAGGAGGAGTCCATTATGTCAAAGGTACTGAGGCCGTGTGCGCTGCTTGCCATCGCGCTGCTGTTGATGGCAAACGTCAGCGTCTTGGCGCAGGAAACGACGGCGCGAATCAGCGGCCAAATCACTGATTCGTCAGGCGCAGTCATTCCCGACGCAGAGATTACGCTTACGAATTTACAGACTGGAGAGGTGCGAACTGCCAAATCGGGTGATGATGGCTATTACGCGCTGCCTTCGGTGTTGCCGGGCATCTATGACTTGGCGGTCAAGGTGCAAGGCTTCAAAGAGTATGTCAATAAACGCATTGAACTCTTCGTCAACGACAAAAAGACGATCAACATCACTTTAGAAGCCGGGGCGGTTAGCGAAACGATTACGGTCAACGCCGATGTGCCTATCGTGCAATCTACGCCGACAGTCGGTGATGTGATTGACAATCGTAAAGTCGTCGAGATTCCGCTCAACAATCGCAACTTCTTGCAACTCGTGACGCTGGTTCCCGGCGTGACGACCGATGATAGCGCGGAGATCGGCGTCGGCTTGACCAGCACGACCAATATTGTCATTGCAGGCAATCGCCGCAACTCGACCAACTATCTGGTGGACGGCGTCTCGAATGTGGACGTAGGGTCGAATATCACTCTGCTTTCGACGCCGACCGTAGACTCGATTCAAGAGTTTCGCATCATCACCTCAGTGCCGACAGCAGAATTCGGGCGCGCCTCGGGCGGCGTCGTCAATGTCGTCACGCGCGGCGGCGGGCGTGAATTTCACGGCGGCTTGTATGAGTTCTTCCGCAACGACAAACTCAATGCCAACAACTTTCTCAATAACGCGCAGGGGCGTTTTTGTGATGATGGCTCGGTTGCGCCGTTGGGCAGGAATTGCGGCGACGAGCGCTCGCCGCGACCGACGTTGCGCTATAACAACTTCGGCTACAACATCGGCGGCCCGGTCTGGATTCCGAAAGCCTATCCGCGCGGCGGCGATAAGACCTTCTTCTTCTTCTCGCAGGAATGGCGGCGCATCATCCGCCAACCGACGGAAAGCACCATCACCGTGCCGACGCTGAGAGAGCGACGCGGCGATTTTTCGCAAAGCAGCGTGCGCATCTTCGATCCGGTCAGCGGTACGGAGTTCGCCAATCGCACCATTCCCGCCGGGCGCATTGATCCGGTGGCCTTAGCGGTTCTGAACCTCTATCCGGAACCGACCTTGCCATCGGCCACGCCGGGGCGTGACCCGGATCGCTTTGTGGCGGCGACTCCGAACATCAATAACACGCGGCAAGAGACCCTTCGCATTGATCACAACATCAACTCCGACCATCGCCTGATGGGGCGCTATACGCACGACCTCAGTCAGACCCGCGAACAGGGCGGTCTGTTTTTCGGGGTCACAGTTCCCAACATCGCAACCACTGACACCAATGTTCCCGGCCAAGTCTTGGCCGTGAGTTTGGCTTCAACCTTCGGTTCGAATGTGGTCAGCGAGTTTACTTTCTCGATGTCGGGCAACGACATTACCACCGAACTGGCGGGGCAATGGACGCGCGACAATGTGGCCATTCCGAACACGGAACTCTTCCCGCAAAACCTCTCGAACCTGCCGCCGACGATTGTGATTACCGGTTTCCCGACGCTCGGCGCTGGCCAACTCTTTGACATCTCCTATCGGAACTACAACCCAAAATACAATCTGACCTGGGTGAAAGGCTCGCATACGATGAAGTTCGGCGGCGATGTCAGTTGGGAGAGCAAAGACGAAAACGCGGCCAATGAAGCGCAAGGGCGCTTCACCTTCTCCGGTTTGCAGACCCGGCGCTCAGGAGTGCAGAGCGGCATCGGATTGGCCGACTTTCTCTTAAGCCGCGCCAGCGCCTACAGCGAATCGGAAGTGGATGTCACCAATCATCTGCGCTTCGGACGCACGGAAGTCTATGCGCAAGATACGTGGAAGGCGAGGCCGAATCTGCAACTCGATTACGGCGTGCGCTATCAGTTGTTTCGCTTGCCCGTGGATACCAATGATGTGCTGACCGCCTTCTTGCCGGAGCGTTACAACCGGGCATTCGCGCCGCAATGCGCCAATGTGACCTGCTCGGCGTTTGTGCGCGGCACGGGCGACTTGCTCAACGGCATCATCATCGGCGATGAGAATTCGCCCTTCGGTCGTCGCGTACAAGAGCTTGACAAGAACAACCTCGCGCCGCGTTTCGGCTTTGCTTGGAGTCCGGCGGCGGCCAATGGCTTTTTGTCGAAGATCACCGGCGGCGCAGAGCGCACGGTGATTCGCGGCGGCTATGGCATCTACTACGATCAGGTGTTGATCGGCATTTTGGAACAGAACACCTTCGTCAATCCGCCGTTCAATAACTCGGTCAGTCTGTCGGGTACGGTTGCCACGCCGATTCTCTATAGCAATCCGGCATCCGGAGCGCCGCCGGGAACTGTTGCGCCGCGCTCGTTGATTACTACTTCGAATCCCTTCATCACACCCATCACGCAGCAATGGAATCTGACGATTCAACGGCAGATGGGGCGCGCGATGGCTTTCGAAGTCGGCTATCTCGGTTCGGGCGGCAATCACCAAACGCGTCCGGTAGACATCAATGCGCCGACGCCGGATGAGATTCTCGCCGTATCGCGCGGCGTAGCCGGTTGCGATCCGGCGCTCAATGCCGCCAACAATCCCAACAACTGCATCAACCTCGCGCGTCCGTTTCGCGGCTACACGACGATCACCGACCGGCAAACGACAGCCAACTTCCGCTATCACGCTTTGGTGAGTGCCTTCCGCTTGCAGCAAACGCACGGGTTGTCGGCGCAGTTGTCCTATACTTGGTCGAAGAATCTCACCGATTCCACCAATGACCGCGATTCAGTTGACTTGCCGCAAGTACGCAATAACTTTGGGCTCGAACGCGCCGTAGCCCGGTTTGACCGCACCCACGTCTTCACGGCGAGCTATGTCTACGAAGTGCCCTATCCGAAATCAGGATTTATGGCTGCGCCGGTCTTGGAGCACGTCTTCGGCGGCTGGCAGGTTTCAGGCATCACGACGGCAATGACCGGCTTGCCGCTCAACCGCGTTGTGCAAGGCACGGGGCCGGGGCCGCGCGGCACTCGCCCTGATCTTGTCAGCGATCCGTTTTCCAATGTGCCGAAAGATGGCACGACTCGCAACCCATACTACATCAACCCGCTGGCCTTCATTCCGTCGGCAGTCGGCACGCTCGGAACGTCGGGGCGCGCGCCCTTCCGATTCGAGAATGTCTACAACACGGATTTGAACATCGGCAAAAACTGGCGTTGGGGCGAAAGCTATCGCATCCAGTTCCGCGCCGAGTTCTTCAACATCTTCAACCGCACGACGGTGAGCGACATCTTCCAGACCGTGCCCAATCTGGCGCCCAATAACATCGCCTTCACGAGTTTGGAAGAGTTCTTGAAGACGGCTTCGCAGTTCGGGCAAGTCTTTGCTACGCGTCGGGCGCGCGAAATTCAATTCGGTCTGAAGTTCAACTTCTAAAGCGAAGCAATGCGAAAGCACTTCGAAATGCTGACGAGCCGCAGCGAATCATACCGCTGCGGCTCGTTTTGATCGCGGCGGTCGGTCGAAAGAGTTGCTGTTTGGGATGCAGCCTCGCTCGCATTCGGATCGGTGAAAACCGAACGATGCCGCTTTTGGAGTGCGGGGCCCCGCGCCGCTTTGGCCAACCTTCGACAAGCGAGCGGTTAGGGAAAAATAGAAGCCGTGCTAGATGGCGCTCTTTTCGTAAGCGAGCGTTACAAAGATTGGGAAAGCGATGCGAGGTTGGCTCTCTTTTTGTAAGCGAGCGTTATGAGAATCGGAAAAGCGGTGTGAAGTTGGCTCTCTTTTCGTAAGCGAGCGTTATAAGAGTCGGAAAAGCGGCGTCGAGCCGCCGCACTCCAAAGGCTGCGCCAACCGTAAGCTGTAGGTTTCTCTCTACGAGTCTG
>CAYXVU010000033.1:0-37609 GCA_964468725.1 uncultured Clostridia bacterium | reverse complement strand
TGAGATCGTTTACTGCATGAAAGATAGAACCTGTGATTGGCTGCCATACGTTTGAGAGTAGCGACCTCTTCAATACCTTAGGCGGCTTGAGCGGCAGTCAGTGACCCCTTCTCAATTGCTGGTTGAGAATTTATGTGGCCGTTTCTAGTCTTGTAGCCCTTCTTTTGAAGGTTTCCAACCGCTCAGGCTGTCATAGCCCTACCTTATAGAAACTTCTCTTTTCTGCAAGTGCCACTTTCCATCCTATCCATAGAGCCAATTGCTATGAGGCAAGCGCGTTTCCCTGCCTCAAGCACGACTAGGTCTCATTGTGTGCTTCACAAAGACAAATTCCGTGCGGTAAAGTTGTCCGCGACGGAAAAGCGGTGCCGAAACTCCATATCACATAAGGAATGCCAACACGTGAATGCTCGAATCCTCATTGCCGACGATCAACAGGATGTCATCGAGGCTTTGCGCCTCTTGCTCAAACCGGAGGGCTACAACATCGAAGCCGTCAATACGCCTGCGGCCGCTTTGGAGTTATTAGAGAAGAGTGATTTCGATGTTGCGCTCATTGATCTTAACTACACGCGCGACACGACCAGTGGGCAGGAAGGCTTAGACCTGCTCTCAAAGATTCAGAAGCTCGACAGTTCGGTTCCTGTCGTTGTCATGACGGCTTGGGGAAGTGTAGATATCGCCGTCGAAGCCATGCGCCGCGAAGCCCGCGACTTCATTCAAAAGCCATGGGAGAACGAACGCTTGCTGGCGATCCTGCGCAATCAGGTTGAACTCGGTCGGGCGCTTCGCAAAGGGCAGCGACTGGAAGCGGAGAATCTGCTGCTGCGCGATGACAACAGCCCGACCCTGATTGCCGAATCTCCGGCGATGCAACCCATTTTAGAGATCGTTTCGCGCATCGGCCCGTCGGACGCCAACGTCTTACTGACTGGGGAAAACGGAACTGGCAAAGGCGTTCTGGCGCGCTTGCTACATGAGGTTTCGCCGCGCGCCGCTAAGCCTATGGTTACGGTCAACATCGGCGGCATTTCGGAAGGGGTCTTCGAGAGCGAAATGTTCGGCCATGTCAAAGGCGCGTTCACTGATGCGCGCGCGGATCGTGTCGGGCGCTTCGAACTTGCCGAAGGCGGCACGCTCTTTCTGGACGAAATCGCCAACCTGCCGTTGAAAAGCCAGCCCAAGTTGCTGCGCGTATTGGAGACCGGCGAATTCGAGCGCGTCGGCTCTTCGAAAACCCGCCGCGCCAATGTGCGAATCGTTTCCGCCACCAACGCTGATCTAAAAGAAGAAGTCGAGCAAGGGAGATTTCGACAAGACCTACTCTTTCGCTTAAACACCGTCGAGATTCACTTGCCGCCCTTACGCGACCGCCGCGAAGACATCGCCGCACTGGCAGCCTACTTTCTCAAACAACACGCGGCCAAATACCGCAAGCCGGTTGCGGGTTTTGACAAAGCCGCCATGCAAGCCTTGCTGACGCACAACTGGCCGGGCAATGTTCGGGAACTCGATCACGCGATTGAACGCGCTGTGTTGATGGCGCAAGGCAATGAGGTACAGGCAAAAGACTTGGGGTTACAGGGCGGACGCGAAATCCCGCGTCGCCTTGAAGACATGAGCATGGAAGAGGTTGAAGGCTACTTGATTCAAAAGACTCTCGCGCAGTGTGATGGCAACGTCAGTCGCGCCGCCGAAAAACTCGGCCTGAGCCGCAGCGCGCTTTACCGCCGCATTCAACGCTTCGGATTATAGTAATGACAAGAGGCCACTACACGCAGGCGGAATTCGATAATCAGAATCCATAAGGAAATCCGCGTGAATACCATCCCTTCTCCAGCTAAATACTCAATTCTGTATTCTCGATTCCGACTTCTGTATGCTTACTGCCAATGAGCGTTGAACCGTCCAACATGGAAGTCGTCAAAGCGACTGTCAAGCCGATGGTGGCTGCCAAGACCAGCAAGTTTTCGCATGACCTTCGCGTCTTGCTGCTGG
This sequence comes from uncultured Clostridia bacterium, assembly GCA_964468725.1. Classification (GTDB taxonomy): domain Bacteria; phylum Acidobacteriota; class Blastocatellia; order UBA7656; family UBA7656; genus CAYXVU01. Next base: position 35,611 of record CAYXVU010000033.1, on the reverse strand, counting down.
CGCTGGCTTCCGGGTCCCCAGCCTTTGCCGCCGCCATGTTTTTTTTATGGGCAGGCAGTTATTCGGCGAAGGTGCAATGGACACTAACCATTTTGATCGGCGGATGTTGGTTGGGCTTTGCCTTTGCGGTGCGCGAGCGCGTGCGCTTTCCGTTACAGACGCTTTCGAATCTGTTGGCGGCGCTGCGCGAAGGTGATTTTTCGATTCGGGCACGCGGCGCCATCCATGACGACCCGCTTGGCGACGCTTTGATGGAGGTCAACCAACTCAGTCAAACGCTGCGGGAACAGCGTCTCGGCGCATTGGAAGCGACGGCTCTCTTGCAGACCGTAATGGCAGAGATTGACGTGGCGATTTTCGCCTTCGATACCGATCAAAAACTTCGCCTCGTCAATCGCGCCGGTGAACGTTTGCTTGGCCAACCATCTGAACGCATCACCGGGCGTAGCGCCGCAGAATTACAGCTTGATGACTTTCTTGAAGGGGATTCGGTGCGCACGATTCAGATGAGTTTCCCTGGTGAGACGTCGCGGTGGGAAGTTCATCGCTCAATGTTTCGGGAGCGCGGCGCTCCTCATCAACTGCTGGTCTTCTCTGATCTCAGCCGCGCGCTGCGGGAAGAAGAGAAACAGGCCTGGCAGCGACTCGTGCGCGTACTCGGTCACGAACTCAACAACTCGCTCGCGCCGATCATTTCGTTGGTTGGCAGCATCGAAAAGCTCATCCTCCGCGACCCGCTACCAATAGACTGGAAAGAAGACACGCAAAAAGGTTTGTCCGTAATCGCCACCCGTTCAGCAGCCTTGAGCCGGTTTATGCAGGGGTATGCACGGCTGGCGAAGTTGCCGCCTCCTACGTTTCAGCCGGTCAAACTGAGTGACCTCATTAAGCGTGTCGCTCAACTTGAAACCCGACTGACCGTCATCGTCAAGGAGGGTCCCGAACTGGTCATCAACGCCGACGGCGACCAACTGGAACAGTTATTCATCAATCTCATTCATAATGCGGCGGATGCGTCGCGGGAAACCGGCGGCAACGTCGAAATCAATTGGGGCAAAACCCGCGATTACATCGAAGTGCGAATTGAGGATGAAGGGCATGGCATCTCGAATCCGACGAACCTCTTCGTCCCTTTCTTTACGACCAAACCGAGCGGCTCCGGCATCGGGCTGGTCTTGAGTCGCCAAATCGCCGAAGCGCATGGCGGCACATTGACGCTGGAAAATCGCAAAGACCGGAGCGGCTGTCAAGCGCGACTGCGGTTGCCGATATGATAAGGTCACCGGTCAAAGAGCGAAGAGGTTGACTTTCGATTTTCGACTTTCCACCTTTGACGCAGGCAACAATTTATTCTGGCGCGGGGTAACAATTGCCGGTTAAACTTCCCTGCCTGTGCAACGCCTGCCGCGGCACAGGTCTCTAAGCTGGCGGTCTGGCAGTGCTCGGTGAATAAGCAGATGATGAAAAAACCAGTCAGTGAATTGACCGATTTGACCGATACCGACCCCTCACCGAAATTCGATCAACGCCCATGGGGCAGTTTCACGGTGCTGGACGAAGGCGAAGGCTACAAAGTCAAACGGCTAGAAGTCCTGCCGGGAAAACGATTGAGTTATCAAAAGCACGCCCGCCGTGCCGAACATTGGATCATCGTTCAGGGAGTGGCGCTGGTGACCCTTGACGACGAAGAGATTCATCTTCACATTAGCGAAACCATTAACATCTCGGCACAATCTGCACACCGCGTTGAAAATCCCGGCACCGAGACTTTGGTATTTATCGAAATCCAACTCGGCGACTATCTCGGCGAAGATGACATCGTTCGATTGCAGGATGATTTCGGGCGACTGTAATCATCTGCCCGGTTTTCATCGTCCGGTGTCGGTTGTTCCGGCCATTTCCCGGTCTTTACCTGCGGCTGATCGAGAACTCTTAACAACCGACAACCGACGGCGGGCAACGAACAAAGGGTAACGTTATGTTTTCCATCGTAATGGCAGGCGGTTCGGGAACGCGCTTTTGGCCAGCCAGTCGTGCTCACCTGCCCAAACAGTTTTTACGCATCACCAGTCAACACACCCTGTTCGAAGAAACCTTGCAACGCATCCGTCCGCTGGTTGGAGACGAAAATATCTATGTCGTTGTCAATCGCCTCCACGAAGCGACAACCAGAGAGTTGCTCGGCGAGGGTAACGCTCAGGTGTTGGTGGAGCCGGTTGGGAGAAATACTGCACCCTGTATCGGGCTGGCCGCGCTCTTCATCCGTCGCCTTCAGGTAGACGAACCGATCATCGTCTTGCCCGCCGACCATTTTATTGCTGACGTAGAAGGCTTCCGGCGCAAACTCGTTGCGGCCTGCGAAGTCGCGCGCGCGGGCGCAATTGTCACGCTTGGCATTCCGCCGACGCGACCCGAAACCGGATTCGGCTACATCGAATGCGGTGCGGCTTGCGCGCCGGTCAAGGGGGAAGAGTCGGTCATAGTCAAGCGTTTTGTGGAGAAGCCGAACGCCGAAACCGCGTTGGCTTATCTGGCAGGCGGTAAGCACCTATGGAACAGTGGCATCTTTATCTTCACGGCGAAAACGATTCTTGCGGAGTTACAAACCTGCGTGCCCGAACTGTATGAGGGATTGCAAGAAATTGACCGCGCCATCGGCACAGCGCAGTTTGCAGCAGTGATGGAAAAACTGTACCCCACCTTTGAATCCATTTCGATTGACTATGCGGTGATGGAAAGAACACATGCGCCGATTCGCTCTTTGCGCGGCGATTTCGGATGGAGCGATGTCGGCAGTTGGCAAGCCCTTTACGAATTGCGTAGCGATCAATATGACGTTGATGGCAATCTCTTGCTTGGCGATGCGCTGACCATTGAGGCGCGGCGCAATCTAGTCTATTCGACCACACAACGCAAAGTGGCATTGTTAGGCGTTGAAGAGTTGGTGATCGTAGACACGCCCGATGTCTTGCTCGTCGGCAAGCGCGAGCGTTCGCAGGATGTGAAACTCTTTCCCGAACAGTTGAAGAAGCGCGGTGAGCCGGAATTCTCTTGATGACCAGCCGCCCATCACTCGCATCAGTACACATTGGCAACTCTGTTGCGCCTTCCCTCATTAGGCTTCCGCACTAACCTAGAGGGTTGCCTGTTTCTAAGCGTCGCCGTTTGCCAGTCTGAGCAAGCCATAGCGGTAATAGCCGATGGCGTTAGAGAAGATCATGGATTCGACCTTTTCGGCTGACGGAAAGACCGCCTTCACGCCGTCATAAATCAAATCTCCCGAACCGCCTGCGACCAGCACCTTTTGCGGGCGCATCGGGCGCACGGTCATCTGAATGCGATCAATGATCTGCGGCATATGCTTTTCGATAATCTGTCGGCGCAACTCTTCAAGGTCTACCGATTCGCCGTTCGGCGTGATGTACGGTGTTTTGCTGCGAATGTAGGACTCGATGGTCGAACGTTCCATGTAATCGTCATAGCGAGCGTCAATCTCGCGCTGCATGTCGTGGTAGACCGCATCGAGCGATGAGGGGATGGATTTCGAGTAGGTATTGATATAGCGACCATCAGCGGCAACGATGTCAATCGTCTTTTCGCCGCCGTCAATGACCGCCGTCGGCACGATGCGTTCGGCAATCTTAATGCCATCGCGGTCAAGCGCATAACTCAGGTAGGAGCCATAGCCTTGCGGCAGGGCGAGAATCTGATCGAGCGTGAAGTCCATCGTCTGCGCGACCTTGCCATTGATGTTATAGAGTTTGACCGAGTGCTTGCCGGTCAGTTTTTCGACTAGCACATCTTTTTGCGCTTGATAGAAATTGACCGGCAACCCGACGACCAGCACATCGGGTGCGGGCGCTTGCTTTTCGGTCATGTAGCGCGCAATCCCCGCGATGGTCAGCGCCGGGTTGTAGTGTTTGGTGAACATATCGCGGTCGGCAGTCATTTCGCCGCCGCGATTGAGGCGCACAGCCGTCTCGCCGAAATTGCGAATCTTGCCGGGGTAAAGGCTCAACTCGGCGATGAAGTTATCATCCACCGTGCCCAAAAAATCTTCGCCGAACTCGGCGGGGCCGATCACCGATGGAAAGATCGTCGTCTTGCGCGACCCTTTGATCTCTGAATAAATCTTCGTAGCCGAATAACCCGTATCAACAGCCAGCACGTTCATAGCCGAAACTTTTCAAGGCCGAGATTGCCGACCCTGACGGACGCCTCCTTCGCCCAGCGGTTGGATTTTGGATTTCTGATTGTAGTTTTTGCCTTGCCGCTTGTCTATGCTGCGGCGAAGATGACAACAAGAATCCTTCCTAGATTGCAGGGTCATTCAATTCACAGTCAGGAAAGCCTTCTGAGAATACAGGTGAAATTGAAGAGGCTCATCGTATCCGTGAAAATCCATCGCCTCCACGCTCATCGGCGGTCTATCTTTTGTGTTCCACCTTGCCTCTTAGAAAACCGAAGAACCCGGGTTGATGGTGGTCAAGTCAAGCGGCGGTCACGATCCACATCAGGCTTCCCTTTCAGAGCTATTTGCATATAATGGTTGCGCTGAAAATCGGCGGTCTCTTTGCATAGGGTATTGCACGGAAGACTCATCGAACAGACTCCCAATCCGGTCACAGACGAGTTGACGATGAGTGCCTTTTCAACGCAACCGCCCCGTACCAATCACAGCCATCAGTGGATGAATTCGGGAGAATGTCAATGAAACGAAACTCTGCCTATCTTCTAGCCTTCGCTATTGCGCTTGTCGGTTTCTTCTGGCTGCAAGGAAGCGGCAGCGCTTACGAGAATCGCGCTTCTGCCGTCACCTTCTCAAAAGATGTTGCGCCTATCATCTTCAACAACTGCGCGGGCTGCCATCAACCCGGAGAGACCGCGCCGATGGCGCTGCTCAACTATAAACAAGTCCGGCCATGGGCGAAATCAATCCGCGAAGTCGTCATCAATCGCACCATGCCGCCGTGGTACGCCGACCCGAATCACGGCTCCTTTGTCAACGACCGCCGACTGTCGCAACAAGAGATTGACACGATCAACGCCTGGGTCGAGCAAGGTTCACCGGAAGGCAATCCGAAAGATTTGCCTCCAGCTCCGAAGCTCAGACAAGACGGTTGGGGCATCGGCAAGCCGGATGCTGAATTTCCGCTGACCGAAGAGTTCAGCGTCCCCGCCGACGGCACGATTGATTATCAGCACTTCGTCGTCCATTCTAACTTCACCGAAGACAAATATATTCAAGCCGCCGAGATTAAACGCGGCAATCCGGCGCTGGTGCATCACGTCATCGTCAGCGTCATCGAACCCGGCAACGGCCCGCTGCCGCCGGAAGGGTTGTTGCGCGGCAACGGCGAAGGAGTCGGTGAAAATCGGCGCGGCAGTGGGCGCGGCGGGGCGCGCAACCCCGACGGCATGCTGGTCGGTTGGGCGCCGGGGATGAGCCCGCTCGTCCTCAAACCGGGCATCGCCAAATTGGTGAAGAAAGGCTCGGCCTTCGTCTTTCAGATGCACTACACCACCAATGGCGAAGCCGGAAAAGATCGCTCTTCGCTCGGCATCGTCTTCGCCAAAACGCCCGTCGAGAAACGCTTCATCACAACCGGCGCTTTCTCGGGCAACCTCGTCATTCCGCCCAATGATCCGAATTATGAATCGCGCGCCAGCTTCACCTTCCCCGAAGACAGTCACATCTGGGGATTCATGCCGCACATGCACCTGCGCGGCAAAGACTTCGAATACAAGTTAATCTATCCGGACGGCACTTCGAAGATCGTCCTCAAAGTGCCGAAGTATGACTTCAACTGGCAGTTGAATTATTGGCTGAAAGAGCCCATCGCTGCGCCCAAAGGCAGCAAATTAGAATGCGTAGCGCATCACGATAATTCGACGAAGAACAAGTACAACCCCGACCCTAGCAAAGAGGTGCGTTGGGGGCCGCAGACCTGGGAAGAGATGATGATCGGCTGGTTCGATTACACGCTCGACGCACAAAACCTGCGTGAAACTGCGGCGGGCAATAAGTAATACTCTGTTGCGAGTCCAGATAAGAGGGTTGAGCGGCAGTCTCTGGCCGCCGTTCTCGCACCACAGGGCGGCGGTCAGAGACCGCCGCTCAACGAAGGGTTTTCCTGGTGTTTTTCCCTCCTGTGCTATTGCCCTCGCCCTGTCACCCCAGTTTTATTAGCGATTCTCGGATGCCAGAGCCAACAACGGCCTGTACCAATCTCGCGTGATTCGATCTACCGTCCGCGCCAGCAGGCCGCGCGCTTCTCTAAGAATGCCCCCATCCCCTCCTGCGCATCTTCGGCCAAAGCATTCATGCTCATCACCTCTTTGGTGTAGGCGTATGCTTTCGCTTGATCGAGATCAATCTGCGCGTAGAAGGCTTGTTTGCCAATGCCCAACGTCAACGGACTGGCTTCGACAATTTGCCGCGCCATCTGTTCGGTCTCTTCACGCAACTGCCCGGCGGCAACGACGCGGTTGACCAGCCCCCATTCCATTGCCGTCGCCGCGTCAATTGCTCTGCCGGTCATCAGCATCTCTAACGCGCGTTTGCGCCCGACAGCGCGCGAAAGCGCAACCATCGGAGTGCTGCAAAACAGGCCGATGCGAACGCCTGGGGTGGCAAACTTCGCGCCCTCTGCGGCAATTGCCAGATCGCAGGTTGCTACTAACTGACAGCCCGCCGCCGTCGCCATGCCGTGAACTTCAGCAATCACCGGCTGCGGGATGCTTTGCAAACGAGTCATCATCTCGACGCAGACTTCGAAGATGCGACGATAGTCATTGATCGTGCGCCCCGTCATTTCGGCCAGATCGTGACCGGCAGAAAAGACAGTACCCGCAGCGGCTAAGATGACGGCGCGCACTTCGTTGGCTTCGCCAATTTCGCGCAGACAGGCGTTCATCTCGGTCATCAGAGCCAACGACAACGCATTACGCCGTTCGGGGCGATTCAAGGTGACCCGTGCGATCCCCTCATGAAATTCGACCAATAAATTTTCATAATTCGATTTCATCCGCTTTCCTCCTCCTTCGTCACCACGAGTCAATAGAGCTGTTCCAGCACGGCATCTTTGAAATAGTGGGCGAGGATCTCTTGATGGCTTTTGCCGTCGTCGGCCATCACCGCCGCGCCGATTTGACACAACCCGACGCCGTGCCCCCACCCTGCGCCGAGCAGGTGAAACCGCACAGGGTATTCGGATGAGGCGCTCGCTTCCGCCCTCACGATAAACGCCGAACTGTAGAGATGCGAAGGCGACAACGCGCGGCGGATTTCTAACTCTTTGCCGATGATGAGTGCGCGCTCTTCGCCAACGACTCGCAGTTTAACGAGACGTGCCGACGCGCCGCGCTCTACCGATTCGAGCGCTCGAATGCGCCCGAATCGAATCCCCGTGCGGCGCTCAATCAATTCACGCAACTCCTCTTGCTCATAGCTGACAGTCCAACGATAGAAATCCCGCGTCTCTTGATCGAATCCCGGCAAGATGCGCGACAGAATCTCCGGCGCGTCGGCGTTGCAATAGGCAGGCGGCGACGCGGTGATCCATACCTCGGCGTGCGCTTCTTCGGTGAGCGGCAAATCATAACCAGTTAATTCGCCCTCTCCATCATAGACCGCAACCAAGTACGGCACGTCGCGCTCTTCCCAAGCGGCGCGAAAAACTTCCGTCATGCCGCCGCAACTCTTCGAATAGCGCGCATCGCAAATTTCACTTTCATAGGTCAGCCCTACGCCGCGCGTCTCTTGAATGGCGGCAAAGGCTTCCGACGAAAAGGCTTTCGAGATGCCTTGATAGCGTTGGCAATGGTCGTCGGCGCACACATCAAAGTCGGCGTGCGATTCGCGGTCATACCAACGAATACGCTCACCGATTGCTTCCTCATTCCGAGAAGGATCAGAAGACGACAACTCAGGCTTGCGCCGCTGTAACTGTGCCAACAACCAACTGCGCGAAACGATGGCGTGAGCGCGCAGCAACTCTGGCGGGCAAGTCGCGCTCATCTCCGAAGAGATAACGCTAACGAGATAACTCTCAAGCGGCAATTCGTTAATCGCTGTCAACCCTGTTGACGAGGGCACAATATGGAGCACGCCTTGAAATTGCTGCGACTCCTGACGCTGCCAGTGAAAGTCTATGCCGATTGTTATGTCGTGAACTGTTATCCGAGAGCCTGCAAAATCAGATGAAGCGATGGCGAAAGAAGGCGCATCTGTCGTCCCTCCATCGGTTCCACCTGCGCGGTTCAGGCGCACGGTTTGCCGGTCAACAAACACCGCCTCGTAATCGCCTGCGGGCATCGCACTTGACGGACGGCTGTCCCTCGACCACTGACCGTTGGTATCGGAAAGCGAGAACTTGATGGCGCGAGCGTTTTCGAGCAAACCGACTTTTATGGTTGGCTCTCGATGGATGCTGGCCACAAAAAACCTCCTGAATCTGCGGCTTGACTGATGCGCTCAATCAGGCTGTCTACTTCATCGCCATCGCGGCTGACTTCTGCAAAGATCGCTTCCACATCGGCTGCGGTAATCTTTTCGAAGTGCGAATGCTCCGGCACAACGATGATGCCCGCCATATCAATCGCGCCGGGGCTGACCAAGATTTTCGCGTCGCCTTCGGCAAAATAACTCGCCGCCCGATGGCGAGCGCGCGGAAACAGATAGACCGTCCATACGCCATCCTGATGGGTAGCCACCAGATTGACCATCGGCTCTTGTTGGGTATTACCCTCGCTCAACTCGACCAGCGTGCGATAGATCCACAAAGCCAACGTCGCAATCTTATTGCCGCGATAGACCACGACGCTTCTGCCGCATCCGGCCAGCGTAAAGAGTTCAAAATCATCACGCCCTTCAGCGCACAGATTGCAGTGCGCGGCAGCCAGTTCTTCTTCCGTGCCGAGATCGTTTTCAATCGGCAGCGCTCGTTTCGAACAAGCTTGAAAGTGCAGATGGTCGGGTGCAGACGCGCCGCACTGCGCGCCGTTATAGAGGACGAAATAGTGACGACCGAGGTCGCGCGCCAGCGCGAGAAAGGTTTCTACATGCCCGTAAATTTTCTGCTCTATGTGCTGGCGATGCACAAAAACCAGATGATGATCGAGAATCGGGAACGGATTGCACAGCAAGATGAACTCCTCGCCGTAGGCGATTCCCTTCTCTTCGGGCGGCAGCGCATCGGGACATAAAAAGCAGGGGCGAGCCGCAATGGAAAGCTTGTCTACTTTGGCCGAGACGCTGTGCAGTCGGCGCGGGTTGTGCTGAATGATGAGATGGGATTCTTGCACCTGCGCCGGTTTGGTGACGACTCGTGACAGCGATTCATAGCCTGATGCCAACATCGGCCAAGTCTGTTGCTGTTGAGCGATGAGCGCGTTTGCGAGTTTGGCAAAATTCGATGCGCCATCATTCGCCACATAAGCCAGCAACTCCGATTGGTTGATGATCTTTGTTTCCCAACTCATCGTCCGTTTTCCTTTTTGCGTGCCAGTATCTCAAGGGTGCGCAAGTAATCTTTGTAGGCATCGTAACGGTTAGCCGTGCCGAGTGGCAACGCGGCATCCGAATTCCCTTCCCATCGTCGCGCGAAGTAGAGCGATTCATAAATGCGCCCGATTTCATAGTGGCGGCTGATGTGCAAGGCGACAGAGTAATCTTCGCCATAGCTCGTATTCGGCAAGCCGATCTGTCTGAGCAGGGGCACGTAAAAGGCGCGCGGCGCTCCTAGCCCGTTAATCCGCAGCGCGTTGTTACGCCCGTTTTCGCGCGTCCACTCGCGGTGTGCAATCAGTCCGGGCGGTATCTCTTTGAGGTCGAAATTGACGAGAGTGTAAGAGCCGATGACCATCGCATAGCGTCCCGTGTCAAACTTCTGCATGATCGTCGCCAACGTATCTTCATCGGCATACAGGTCATCCGAATCCAATTGCACGGCATATTCGCCACACAACTCGCTGTTGATGGCGAGATTCCAACAACCGCCGATTTGCAAGTCATGGCGTTCGGGGCGCAGATGCACCAGCCGGTCATGGGTGCGGGCGAGGTCTTGCAGAATCGCCGTCGTGCCATCGGTCGAGTGATTGTCTACGACGATGACGTTGAAATCGAATTCGGTCTTTTGCGCGAGCGCGATCATTACCGCGTCGCGGATGGTGCGTTCCCGATTGCGAACCGGAATGATAATGCTGGCGAGCACCGGAAATTGCTGGCTATTCGGTTCCAGCATTTTGAATTCGGGCGCGAGGTAAGCGCCGATGCGTTTGAGGTGGGCAGTGGCAACCTCTTCCATCTCGATCTGGTAGCTGCGTTGGCGCGGGTCAACGTAATCGAATTGCTTTTCGCCAGTGGCACGCAGATCGGACGGCACGCGCGTATAGAGGGCTTCGGGAACGCGTAAAATCTCGTGCTCAATCGAGAGCTTCAATCGCAGGTCATACAAACCGCCCCACTTCAACCCTTCATCAATCGCGCCATACTTTGCGAGGGCCGCTTGCGCTGCGCGTTTGGCAATCAACATGAGCGAGCCGAAGTCGAAGGTGTCGCGCAAGCTGCCGAGTTTATAGTTGATAAGCGGATGGTCGCTTATGGCTTCATCTGTCTGATCGCGGAAATCCGAATAGACCAATCCGGCGCGTGAATCCTCTGCGACCTGCGCCAGTCGTTCAACGGCGCGATAGCCGAGTTCGACCGCTTGACCGGGCAAGACAAAAAGCAAGTACGGGCTTTTGGTTTCGCTCAAAATTTTGCTGACGCTCGCGCCGCTGAGCAGAGAGTCCGCCGCCAGCCATCGAGTCTTGAGTTTCGATGTCGCGTAATCCTGCTCTGCGCCTTTGAGCAACAACACTTCAGCGACAGCGGGGCTGGCAACCAACTCATCCACCAGCGCGGCCTGCTGCTCGCTTTCTTCAAACAGTAATGCAACGGTAATTTGAGACATAACGTAGTAATCGGAAATGACCTCTGTTTAAGAAGCCTTCTGCCTACCAAAGGCTCTTCTGATTGCGCGCAACAACCCAGTCGAGCGCGACTGAAACTTATCAAATGCCGCGATATTCTCTTTGGTGATGTGCAGTTGCCCTTCGCCAACATTTCCACGATCCTGTCCCTTGGAATAATAGCGATTGCACTGCACTTCATTTGACGATAAAACCCAGTAACGCAAAACATCGCGCCAGACGCCAATCCAAATAAACACATCACAGCAATCAGGTTTGATCTGCTGGAAATTCATATCGAATCGTTCCTGAGAATCAGATGACAGCGCCTTCAAGTAAAGTGGTTCATCAGTTCGGAAGGCGACTGCGCGCGAGGCCTTTACTTCAATACGGATTTCGCCATCGAGCAAGAAATCGTATTGGCCTTTGTAGTCGGAATCTACTTTTTTTGTCGGCTTGACTAATTCAGGGACTAATTCTTTGAGGTGTCCTTGTGCCCACGCTTCGCCAAATCCGCGCGGCGCACTGATTTCAAAGAGATAAAGATAAAGATTGCGAGCGATGTATTCATCGCGCAAGAGATGATAAGTCTCCAGAGTGAGGACTTCGGCAGTTAGTAAGTTTGCAATCACATACTCATATTCATTAAATGGGTAAACCGAGAATAAATTTTCCAGCCGCCCCCTTACATCATCAGCGTTATGAAGCTCTGATAATAAGTGATTAAGCGTTGCTTGTAGCTTCTCCATACCTAAAATAGTTTTCCCTGAGAAGGGGAGGTATCGGTTTCACCGAGAGCATCCATCGAGATGAGTTCATTGAAATCTATATCCAACTCAAATGGATTCGTGTTCTGCCATCCCAGCTTGCGAGTTTGGCGATAGCGTTCCAAACGGCGAATCGCAATCTCACAGAAGACTGGATCAATATCAGTGGTATAACATTTTCGATTGTGCAATTCTGCCGCTAGTAACGTCGTGCCAGAATGAGCGAAAAAATCGGCGATCAAGTCACCTTCTGCCGAGCTTGCTTTAATAATTCGTTCGATTGCTTTCAAAGGTTTCTGCGCATAGCATCCTGACACATTCTCCTCCATGCGGTAAAACACCTGTTGTATGTCAACCCAGACATTCCCGGCGCGAATGGTCTCCGATTTACCGCGTTCCAAGTTCTCTGTTGTCTCGCCATTCACTTCTTTGTAGTAACCGCGCAAAATTTTCGGGATATCTGTGTATTCAGCTTCTATATTAAAGACCGGATTGCCGCGAATGTAGTATAAGAGCTCTTGGCGCACAGCCATCCAATTTTTCTGCGTGCCATAACCGCGCTGATTCCGCATCGTCAGAAAGCTGCGCGGAACCAATTCCGTATCCCGCATCAGGAGCATGAAATCGGGCAGCGGTTGGAATCCATAGTTTTGATCGGCGCCCAGCCAAACATAAAAGGAGCTATCTGGGCGCATAATCGCCAAAGAAGCTTCAACCCACAACTTGCACCACTGGATAAACTCGGCTATCGAGCTTTCCTGAAACGCAACCAGATTATAGGGCGGATCATGAAGAACCAAGGTGGCGCGTTGTTCTCCAAAAAAATTTCGAATGGCTGATTGATTCGCCGCATCGCGACAAGCCACTTTATGTTTCCCCGCAGGATCAGTCCAAACTTCCCCGGCTTGTAATCGGCAAAACGGCAGGAGGCGTTCACGAATCTCCGGGTGTACGTCTAATCTGGGTAACGGACTATTTTTCATAAACAACTCTGCAATATCTTATACCGAGTTGCGAATCAACCTGAGAAGGTTGAGAGGCGGTCTCTGACCGCCGCCCCGCACACCTGATAGAGGCGGTCTCTGACCGCCTCTCAACAGCGGTTTCTCATTTTGTTGAGCAATTCGGTATTAGGTGTAGCTCTCATCAGCATAAAGCCGGACATACGGTTCTCTTGTAAAAAGTCTGTCAAGCGTTGCTCAATGACTCGACCGGCGCGGCGTGAAGCGTGGCGCAAGTAGAGTTCTTCTTGCCTAAGTATGATTAGTCCCATGTGGAAGACATCGAGATTCTTTTTTGTCGAAGCGAAAATAATCACCTCGCCAGTCTCCATCTTTGCCGCCTGACGCTTGAAGGCGCGTTTCGGAAAGCAGCGCAGTGTGATGCGCTTTTCCGGCAGCCCGCAAACGACATTGAGGAGTCGCTGCCGTTCAATCACCTCGCGGCCTACGGTCAAATTTTTCATCACCCCGCGACCCACATTGTTGCGCACCCAATCCACCATGTAGTGATTGCGTGTTGGCCAACTGACCTCTGCCTTCGCATAGCGCAAGGCGCGCACCGCTTCGATCACCTGCTTGACGGTACGGGCAGCCGCGAAAGCCAGAACGGTTTCGACATAAGTCACACAGTCGAAGCTCGCAAGCGAAATCGTCAATACCTCTTTCCCCTCCGCGCCACCGCCGAGCGGGTTGATCGCGTAGGGTCGTCCGACGAAATAGGCGGAAGCGCGTTCGATGCGCGACGGCAGTGACGGCTCTTTGCGAAGCACTGCAAGCAGCCGCGCTGACTCTTTACTGTCGAAATTTTTCGGGTTACCAGTTGAACGAGGCACGTTGCTCACCATCAAAGTACGAGGCTGGCATCGCCAAGCTGTTCGCGCGTCAAACGAATCATCACCTCGTTGAGCGTTTCGCTCGTTCCGGTTAGCACAAACGCATTGGCCTCTGCCGACCAGTCGAATTTGAAACTCGACACCCGCGCCGATACCCAAACTTGCCGCGCGGCGGAATTTGGGCTGATGACAAAGACGCCCGGCTCGCCTTCTTCAAAAGTGATCTTCAGCACGCTGCCATTGACTTCGACATCTATATCGCGGTCATCCGCCAACCGGCTGTAGCCATTCTCTAAATCGTGAATCGCTTCTTCCATTTTGCCCTGCAACTCGGCATCGTCAAGCTGGCTGCTCATTTATGGCTCCCTTCGTTTTGAAGTCAGCCATTATACGCATAAGCGGATGACCGACTCCAATCGTTTGCTTGTGAGTCGCGCGGGTGGTCGGCTATCATCTGCGGTTCGATATTTCATAGAAGAGGAGATCATCTTGGAAAGAACGTTAATACTCATCAAACCCGATGCCCTGCAAAGAGGACTGGCGGGGCGCATCATTACGCGATTTGAAGAGAAGGGATTGCAAATCGTCGGCTTGAAGCTGATGAAGCTGAGCGACGAAATTTTAGCCGAACACTATAGCCATTTAGCCGATAAGCCTTTCTTTCCGGGCATCAAACGCTTTATGCAGATGACCCCGGTCATTGCCATCTGTTGGCAAGGACTCGATGCCGTCGAAACGGTTCGCAAATTGTGCGGCATCACCAAAGCGCGGGCAGCCGAACCGGGAACCATTCGCGGCGATTGGGCAATGAGCATTCAAGCCAATCTGGTTCACGCTTCGGACTCGCTCGAAACCGCGCAAGCCGAAGTGGCACGCTTCTTCACAGATGCCGACTTGTTGGACTACGACTCGGTCACGCAGCCTGCCATCTATTCTGAAGACGAACGAGGCACATAAGCCAATCGCGCCTCGGCAAAACATCAGGAGCCGGAGGGCGAATCGCTCGCCTCGCTCTTCGGTTCTTCTCATCGGCTGATCGCTGTCTCGCTATGAGCAAACCGCACACCTATGGGCTGCTGCTCAGTCTCTCCGCCTGCCTCTGTTTCAGTACCGCTCCCGCCATCATCAAATTTGGATTGCAAGCTGACCGTCAAGCAACGGCACTACTGGCTGGACGCCTGACCGTCGGCGCGTTGGTCGCAGGGTTGGGGTTTGCGTTTGGGCAACCGGAGAAGCTGCGGATTGATTGGCGCGGTCTGCTGTGGTGCGCCCTGGCGGCAGCAGCCAACGCTTTCAGCCTGCTGACCTACTACTTTGCGCTGACCTTCATTGATGCTTCCATTGCTACGGTAATCTCAACCGCCTACCCCATTGCGACGCTGCTGATGTTGGCCGTAGCGGGCGAACGATTGACGCGCCTTCATTTGCTTCAACTCGCTTGCGGCATTGCCGGAGTCTATGTTTTGATCGGGCCGGGCGGGGCGGTCAACTTGACGGGCGCACTGCTGAGCATCACGACGGCTATCTGTTTCGCCTTGCATGTGAACCTCGTGCAGTGGCGGCTGCGAGACTACGCACCGCAGACGTTGACCGTCTATATTCTCGCCTTCATGGCGGTGTTCATCGGATTGGTCTGTGCCATTACGAATCGAGCATTGCCAAGCTTTTCCGGCGCGGGCTGGTTTGCGGTGATTTGGACAGGCATCGTTTCGACTGCGGTAGGGCGGCTGGCGCTCTTTTCCGGCATCCGCCGCATTGGCAGCGGGCAGACGGCTCTGTTGGGACCAACCGAATCGTTGCTCGCCGTTTCATGGGCGACGTTGTTTTTGGGCGAACGGTTATCGCTTATGCAGATCACCGGCGGGCTATTGATTCTGTTGAGCACGGCTCTGATGTGGAAAGCGCGAAGCCCCGCCGCCACCACAACGCAAAAGCCGTCAACTTTTCAACCATCATCTCTCAACGAAGAACCGTAGGACATCATCAACCAAAGAAGAACAACGGACGTTCAAGGATCGGGCAAGCGGATGGTGTCTCATCAGCCTGCGATGCTTTTCAAGAAGGGAATCATCCGATGAATCAAGCGAGACGATTCCGATTCTGCTGCCCCATTGCCATCTCGGATCGTTGAATCATCAGGTATGGTTGCGGTCAGGTTATGGGTTGATCTGCTGTTGAATTGCCTGCCAGTCGCGTTCTTCGCGGGTCGCGGGGTTTTGAATGAAGCTATCGAGTTCGTGCGAACCGGCGTAAGGCTCGCCGCCAATCACCACAGCATCTTCGCCAAAGAGAAACCAGCGGCGGCGCAACTCGGCGACGCTCAGCGACGGGTGACGCAACTCTTCGAGCGAATCACGCACCCATCGCCGCGCAAACTCTTTGGCGAGCGCATAGCTCGAAAAGCCCGTCACCGTGCGTTCGCCTTCGCCATCACTAGTGTGGCTCATCTCTAGAATCAGCACCGAAAAGGTTCGCTCGCTCATTTTTTTCCGAGCGCATCAAGGACGCACAAAACCTCGCGGCTGTGCACTTCCGGTTTCACCTTGTCGAAGATATGCGCGATTCGTCCCTGTTCATCAATGACGAAAGTTTGGCGCTTCACACCCCAAATTTTGCGACCATACATATTCTTCTCCTGCCACACGCCGTAGGCTTCTGCAATGGCGCGATCCGTATCGGCAAGCAAGGGAAAAGCGAGGTGATATTTATCAGCAAACTTGCGGTGCGAGATTGAGTCATCGGTCGAAACGCCGAGCACGACGACCTCGCGGCGGGTGAATTCTGTCAGGTCTTCTTGAAAGGCGCAGGCCTCTTTGGTGCAACCCGGCGTCATATCGCGTGGATAGAAGTAGAGGACAACTTTGCGGCCTTTGAAGTCTGCGAGTTTTACCGTCTTGCCATCCCCGTCTTTTGCTTTGAATTGCGGCGCTCGATTGCCGACAGATAATGCCATGAGAATCTCCTAATGAGTTGGATTTGCTGCGCGCGGCCATTGCCCTTCGCCAGCGCGGACATTATAGTATTACTCGCGTTCGTTTTATCAATCACAACGGCATCAAACGGAGACCCGTCGAATGAAGAGAGAGGATATCACTTATGCCATCGTCGGCATCGTAGCCGGGCTAGTCATCGGCTTTTTTGCGGCAAACAGTCTGCCCAAATCGCCAGCGGCAACCGCCCCGACAGCGCCAACCAGCGGCGCGGCGCAAACGCCCGCAGGGGATTTACCGCCGGGACACCCGCCCATCAGCGGTTCGGAAACGACCCCAGCGCCGCCCTTGCCGGAGGGTGCAGGTGGCAGCGCATCGGCAGCCGGTACGGCACCGGAGTTACCGTCGCTTGAAGCGCTACCGGCTGCAAGCAAAGAGAAGCGCGCCGAGCAGGAGTACAAAAACATTCAGGTGCTCAAAGGCATTCCCGCCGACCGCGTACAAAAGATCATGTTCGCCATCAAGGACTCGCTCGGTGTTGAATGCACCTATTGCCACATCAAAGATCAGTTCGAAAAAGACGACAAGACAGCCAAGCAGACGGCACGCAAAATGATTCGTCGCGTCAGACAGATCAATGAAGATGGGCTGGGCGGCAATGTCTCGTGCTATACCTGCCATCGCGGCCAGACTCGACCGCCCGAATAATTCATTTTCGGCGGTCGGATAATCACCCTCTCGATTATCCGACCGCCGAAAATCTACGATCAGGCAGTTGCGCCATGACGAAAGAGATTCAGGTTCCCGCCGGTGAAGAGGGTAAGATGCGAGTCGAGTTGCAAACCGGCATCGGCGATATGCCGTTTGGTCGGGTAGAAGAGTTGACCATCGAAGAAGCGGAGCAAAAACGCGCCGCGCTCGGCTACTTTCAACAAGCCTACCAAGCGCAGATGCGCGGCGAGTTGGATGAAGCCGTTGAACTCTATCGCCGTTCGATTGATTGCTATGCGACCGCTGAAGCTCACACCTTTCTCGGTTGGGCGTACAGCTTTTTGAATCTGACCGACGAAGCGATTGAAGAGTGCCATCAAGCCATCGTAGTTGACCCCGATTTCGGCAACCCTTATAACGACATCGGCGCGTACCTGATTGAAAAGGGCGATTATGATGGCGCGATTCCCTGGTTTCAGCGTGCCATGGAGGCGAAACGCTATGAATGCTACTTCTATCCGCATTTCAATCTTGGGCGGGTATATGAAATCAAAGGGCGATATGTGGAAGCATTGCGCGAATACAAGACGGCGATTGATTTGAAACCGGATTATGGATTAGCTTTACGCGCCTTCAGAAGATTGCAGAGCAAGTTCAATTAAACCGATCCGCAGTCCTACGCCAAGAGAGCGCCGTTGCCGGAAAGCTGACCGGCGCTCGTTTGCGTGGCTCGACGGGTGCAGATCAGAGGAGAACGACATGGATGGGTTGAATCCGCGAGGCGGTTGGATTGAAGTCATCGCCGGAGGAATGTTCAGCGGCAAAAGCGAGGAGTTGATTCGCCGGGTGCGCCGCGCCGAAATTGCGCGACAACGCACGCAGATTTTCAAACCCGCAATTGATGACCGATTCGATAGCCAACAGATCATCTCGCGTGATAATCGCGGCATTGACGCGATGGCCGTCAATAGCGCTGCCGAATTGCGCGCTCGCATCGTCATCGGCGTCAAAGTCGTCGGGGTTGACGAAGTGCAATTCTTCGATGACGCTATCATTGATGTCTGCATGGAATTGGCGGATGCAGGCGTGAGGGTGATCGTCGCCGGACTCGATCAAGACTATCTGCGCCGCCCATTCGGGCCGATGCCTGCGCTGCTCTCCATCGCCGAGTACGTCTCCAAAATGCATGCGGTGTGTGTGCGATGCGGCGCTCCGGCACACTACTCGCAGCGATTGGCGGGCGGCAATTCGCAGATCGAAGTCGGTGACAACACGTACGAAGCGCGTTGTCGCACCTGTTATGAACCCTATCGCGCATCGGGAAAACTGGAACTCCAAGCCGAAATCAAAACAGCATAGCTATTATGACCCGCGATGAAGGGCGAGCGCCCGACAGAGCAAATTCGCCACTCGTCACAAATCACGAGTCACTTCTCTCTATGAATGTATTCGAACTAACCAAACAGCTCATCGAAATTCCGTCAGTCAGCGGTGATGAAAAACGGGTCGCGGATTTTTTAGCCGAGTATTTAAGCGGGCTAGGCTTTATCGTCGAACAGCAAGATATTGGCGGCAATCGCCCGAATGTCTATGCCAAACGCGGCGAACCGCAGGTCGTGCTGTCAACCCACACAGACACCGTACCACCCTACTTTGGTTTCAGCGAAGATGACGAATTCATCTATGGGCGCGGCGCGTGCGACACCAAAGGTCTGATGGCCGCGATGCTGAAAGCAGCGGAAGAGTTGATTGCCGCGCAAGTGAACGATTTCGGCATGCTCTTTGTCGTCGGCGAAGAGGCAGGCAGCCAAGGCGCGAAATGCGCTAACACGATTGCCAATCAATGCCAGTTTCTGATTAACGGTGAGCCAACCGAATCAAAGCTCGCGCTCGGCTCGAAAGGCGCAATGCGCGTGGTGATGAAGGTGCAAGGTCGCGCAGCCCATTCAGCGTATCCGCACCTCGGCGAATCGGCAATCGAAAAACTGCTCGATCTTCTCAGCGACTTGCGCGCTCTTCACTTGCCGCACAACGAGGTATTAGGCGCAACGACCATGAATATCGGACTCCTCAGCGGCGGCGTCGCAGCGAACGTGATTCCGCCCAGCGCCGAAGCCGAATTGATGCTTCGCGTCGTCACCAATACCGACGAGATCAAACGCCAGATCGAAACAGCAGTCGCCCAAAGAGCCGACATCGCTTACCCCTTTGCCTGCGAGCCTATCTTTTTAGAACGTCTCGAAGGTTTTGAAACCTCCGTCGTGTCGTTTACCACTGACATTCCCATGCTGACTAATTGGGGCAAGCCCCTCCTCTTCGGGCCGGGTTCGATTCTTGACGCGCATACCGCAAACGAAAAGATCTCCAAGTCGGAACTCATCAATGCGATGGCTACGTATGTCGAGTTGGTTTTGCGACTAAAGCAATCCGTCAGCCGCACGCCTAATGGCAAATGATCGTTGTGCCCATGCAGGCGGATTGGCAGAAGAGGTTTCGGTTTTGATCGGCAATCCGGCTTGCATCTTGCCTCTTAATCTTGTCCAATCAATTTGTCACGACGCACGGTGATTTGCATGACTCATTTGGAGTGAACTTATGAATAATAAGATTCCTGTTGGCATACTGGGTGCGACCGGCGCAGTCGGGCAGAAGTTCGTTAAGTTATTGGACAATCACCCGTGGTTTGAACTGACGGAGTTAGCGGCGTCCGGTCGTTCGGCGGGAAAGCCTTATCAAGAGGCGATGGTCTGGCGACAACGCACACCAATACCGGATCGCCTCAAAGGGCAGATCGTCAAACCGTGCGAGCCAAACTTAGAGTGCCGCGTCGTCTTTTCCGGGCTGGATGCTTCGGTGGCCGGAGAGGTCGAAGAGAATTTCGCGCAGGCGGGTTATATCGTGCTCAGCAATTCGCGCAATCATCGCATGGATGAAGACGTGCCGCTACTGGTTCCGGAAATCAATCCCGAACATCTCGGCATTCTGCAAGCGCAACGCCAGAGGCGCGGCTGGTCGGGCGCGATTGTCACCAATCCGAATTGTTCGACGATTGGATTGGTAATGGCGCTGGCGCCCATTGATCGCGCGTTTGGCATCAAACGAGTCATCGTTTCGACGTTGCAGGCACTCTCCGGCGCAGGCTATCCGGGGCATCCGGCCATTGATCTGGTGGGCAATGTGATTCCCTTCATCGGCAATGAAGAAGAGAAGATGGAGACCGAACCGCTCAAGATCATGGGACGGTTAGAAGGCGGAGGATTTCGTTGCGCCGATTTTCGCATCAGCGCGCATACCAACCGCGTCTTTGTTGAAGACGGCCATCTGGAATGCGTCTCGGTGGAGTTGGAAAAGCAGGTTTCGCCGGACGAAGTCGCTGCCGCACTGGCAGACTTCACCTCTTTGCCGCAAGAGTTGAAGTTGCCATCCGCACCCCCTCGACCGGTGCTCGTGATGAACGAGCGCGACCGTCCGCAGCCGCGATTCGATGTGGATGCGGGAGACGGAATGAGCGCGGTGGTTGGTCGCATTCGCCCCTGCCCGGTCTTTGATATTCGCTTCGTCGTGCTGTCGCATAACACCATACGCGGTGCGGCGGGCGCGGCCATCTTGAATGCCGAGTTGATGAAGGCGCAAGGGATTTTATCGTAAAGTAATCGAGCAATGTGAGCTCGGCAATAACGGACTGATCTTTGAGGTGGGGAGGTAGATCAATTCGGAGAGACGGAAAGGAGGATTATGGTTTCTGTCATCATTCCCGTACTCAACGAAATGGAGACTGTCGTTTCGGTTATCAAGTTTGCTAAACGTGATGCCCGCGTAACGGAGGTGATCGTTGTCGATGATGGGTCAACGGATGAGACGCCGGAGTTGGCGTTGGCAGCCGGAGCCAAAGTCATTACCAGCACGCTATTAGGAAAAGGCGCGTCCATGGAGGATGGAATGAACGCTGCCACCAACGACCTCCTGCTCTTTTTGGACGGTGATCTGAAAGGGCTCGCGCCGGATTTGATCCGGCAGATGACCAAACCCATTCGCACCGGCCATGCCGATTTTGTGAAGTCTAAATTCCTCCGCTCAGCCGGTCGCGTAACCACATTGACCGCGCGCCCCTTGCTTCGCACCTTCTTTCCTGAACTCGCACATCTGGAACAGCCGCTGAGCGGCATCATCGCGGCCAAACAATCTCTGCTCCGGCAAATCCGTTTCGAAAACGATTATGGCGTAGACGTTGGGCTGTTGATTGATGCCGCAATTCACGGAGCTACGATTGCTGAGGTTGACATCGGTCACCTTGAACATGATAGCCAGACGCTAGAATCGCTCGGCGATATGGCGGTGCAAGTGACGCGCACGATTCTTGAACGCGCATCGCGCTACGACAGATTGAAAGCCGATTACATCCGCGAAGTGCAAGAGGTCGAACGTCACATGCAAGCGGAGATGGCCATCATCACACAAAAGATCGGGCAGCCCGAACGCTTGGCCTTGTTCGATATGGACGGCGTTTTGGTGCAAAGTCGCTTCATCGTTGAGATGGCAGAACGGGTCGGTAAGACAGAAGCATTAGGAAAATTTTTAGACAATCCCCAATTCGACGCCGACGAGCGCGCCAGACACATCGCCAATCTCTTTGCCGAAGTCAGGCAAGAGGAATTTGTTGAAGCCGCGCGCACCATTCCTTTAACCCCGAATGCCAGCGAAACCATTGTTGCCCTACGCCGGGCCGGGTATCATGTCGGCATCGTTACCGACAGCTATTTCATCGCTTCCGAGATCATTCGCCGACGCGTCTTTGCAGACTTCAGCATTGCCAATCTCATGCGCTTTCATCGCGGCAAAGCGACCGGTAGACTCCTGCTCGCCAATGCCTTCACCCATCAAGATGGCTGCCGCCATCACGCGCACTGTAAGTTCAATGCTTTGCTCCACCTGTGCGAAAAGATGCGGATTCATTCGACGCAAGTCTTAGCCGTTGGCGATGGTGAAAACGATATTTGCTTACTGGAAGCGGCGGGGATTTCTGTCGCCTTCAATCCCAAAACGCCGAAGGTCGCCGCCGCAGCTCGCCACCTTATCCACGATGATCTGGCGGGCGTTTTAACAATTCCTTCCGTGTAGGTCAGGAGGATTAGATGGATACGGCAATCAACCCGCCGCAAATCAAAGGCAAACCCATTGTCGGGTCATTGTTCGAATTTCGCCGCGACCCCCTCAAATTCTTGTTGCGTGCGGCTGCGCTCGGCGATGTGGTGCTCTATCAAATGGGGCCGAGGATGATTTATCTGGTCAATCACCCCGACTATATCAAAGACATTCTGGTCACCCATCACAGCAACTTTATCAAGAGTCGCGGTCTGCAAATGGCCAAACGGGTGCTCGGCGAGGGGCTGCTGACCAGCGAAGGCGAATTTCATCGCCGTCAGCGGCGGCTCTCTCAACCAGCTTTTCATCGGCAACGCATCAACGCCTATGCGCAGGCGATGGTCGAATATGCCGCGCGCACTCGCGCCCGTTGGCAGGCGGGCGAAACCCGCGACACCGCGCAAGATATGATGGGATTGACCCTCGCCATTGTTGGCAAAACGCTATTTGACGCCGATGTTGAAGCCGAAGCCAAAGAGATTGGCAGGGCGCTCACAAACGTCATGCTCTTGTTTGATCGCATCACCCATCCGCTTGCGCCGTTGCTCGATAAGCTGCCGTTGCCAAGCAATTTGCGGTTTCAAAAAGCTCTGCGACGGTTGGACGAAACCATCTATCGCATTGTCAACGAGCGGCGTGCGAGCGGCAAAGATCACGGCGACCTGCTATCGATGTTGATGATTGCCCATGATGTGGAAGGCGACGGTTCGCAGATGAACGATGTGCAGTTGCGCGATGAAGCCATGACCCTCTTTCTAGCCGGTCATGAAACGACGGCCAATGCCCTGGCCTGGACTTGGTACCTACTCTCGCAACACCCGGAGGTCGAAGCCCGATTTCATCAAGAGATTGACGAGGCGCTACAAGATCGCCTGCCGACTGCCGACGACGTGCCGAACTTGCGCTATGTGGAGATGATCTTTGCCGAAGCCTTGCGCCTCTATCCGCCAGCCTGGGTGATGGGGCGACAATCGCTGAGTGCGTATCGCATCGGCAAGTACACAGCGCCCGCCGGTTCAATCCTGCTGCTGAGTCCATTCGTGATGCATCACGATGCGCGCTACTATCCTGACCCGTACCGATTCGATCCCGAAAGATGGACGCCGGAAGCGCGGGCAGCGCGACCGAAGTTCGCCTACTTCCCTTTTGGCGGCGGCCCGCGCGTCTGTATCGGCGAATCCTTCGCATGGATGGAAGGCGTGTTATTGCTGGCAACTATCGGACAGAAATGGCGGTTGCGATTACAGCCCGGCCACCCGGTTGAACCGAAGACGGTCATCACCCTGCGCCCAAAATATGGTTTGCAAATGATTGTCGAAGAGAGGAAGGCTGCCGTCAGCCAATGGGTGACGGCAACGCCACAGGCAAGAGAACAAATAGAGGTGGGACTGCCTAACCGTCTTGGCGAATGATGCCCTTATCAACGATGGCGCCGGTTTCGCAGATGGCTTGAAACTCCATGCCCGATTCATCCAGTTCGATCAGCATGAAATGGTTATCCTGATCGTAGCTGGCGGCGCGAAACGGGCTTTTCAAATCCACATCGCCGCGTCGCATTTTGCCGCCCGCGCCAGTGACAAAATATTGAATGCCGTTTTGTGGTTTGGTGCGTTCGTAGATGTGATCGTGTCCGGCGAAGGAGACTTGCACGCGGTAGTAGGTGAGCAGCGGTTCCAGTTTTTTTCGCAGGCTAGTATCGCAGCCATGCTTTTTGCCCGATGAGTAGAGCGCCTGATGGGTGAGCACAACTTTCCAACGGGCGCGCGAATCTTTCAAGGCGTGCTCGAACCAATTCATTTGCGTCACATCCAGATCGGTCGCGTCGAGCATGAAAAAATCGACCAAGCCGTTGCCGCGCGTTATCTTGTAGTAGCGCTGACCGAGCATATTGAAGTGCTGGTATTGCAACTGATCCTGACGCCCTTCTTCCACATCGTGGTTGCCCAGCACGGCATAAAACGGCACACGCTCGCGCAAGAGTCCAGCAAACGGATTCTCGAAGTTCTTCACGAAGTACCGCCCGCTACCGTTGGGGTAGATGTTGTCGCCAACCGTGAGCACAAAGTCGAGTGGGAGTTGCTTGTGATATTCAAGCATGCGATTGGCAACATGGATTTGATCATCGTCGCCGGTTCCGAAATCGCCGATGACCGCAAACCGAGTCTTCGCAGTCGTCGTCTCAAATCCCAACGCCGAGGTCGGTTTGATCAAAGCGCCTGCGGTGAGCGTACTCAGCGACACAATCGCCTGACGGCGGGTGATCAGGTTACGCTTCTCACTCATCCTTCGGACTCCTACGTAAGTGCGCCGTCCTGATGGCGAACGGCTAGAGGGAAACTTCACGACGATAGAAAAGCTCGTCGCTTCCCTATCGTATCTGCAAATCTGTTTAGGTAGGACTCAAGCATAGCCTCTTGAATTTCATTGTGCAAGCATGTTTTTTACGAGTTGTGGTTGCCGGGTGAACGAAAGATTGCCGAGGCCATGCTTGACAGCCTCCGACGCGGTCTTTACCATTCTTCGTCCGTTTGTGAAGCGCATCACTCATCATGCGACAGACATCAATCTGGAGGTTCTATTTTGCAGCAAGTCAAAAGATCGCAGCCCGACATTCGCGCCATCGCGCGACTGGTACCGCCGAGCGGCAATCTGGTACAAGGACAAAACGAAATCGCTTTGCATCCTGAACTTGTCCGCGCGATCAACGAAGTCATTGATTCTGGTCTCAATCATTACAGCTTCTTCGAAGGCGTTGATGAACTCAAACGCGCGGTGGCGGAAAAGATTCGCCTGCATAATCAGGTCATCGTCAACCCTGATGCGCAACCGTTGGAGTTGATGATCACACCGGGCGCGACCGGCGGCGTCGTGACGATGTCGCACACCTATCTGCGCGGCGCGTCGGCTGTCCTTTTCGAACCCTACTATCCATATCACAAAAAGACGTTGGCCACCTGCGATGCGCGCGCTGACATCGTCAAATTGCGCGGCGATAACCTTGAACTCGATGTCGAAGAGTTGCGCCGCGTCTGTAGCACAGGCAACCAGCGCGCCCAGTATCCGGTCAAAGCCATTATCGTTTGTTCGCCTGCCAATCCGACCGGGCGCATCTTTACCCGCGACGAACTGACCCGCATCATTGCCATAGCTCAAGAGTTCGATTTGCTGATCATCTCGGATGAAGTCTATGAGCACTTCACGCTAGAGCCATCCGATCACATCTCAGTTGCCTCGCTGCCCGGCGCTTTCGAGCGCACCATTACGCTGAATTCGTTTTCCAAGTCATGGGCGGTTTCGGGATGGCGACTCGGGTTCGCCTACGGCCCCGGTAATTTAATCAGCAAGTTAGGGCCTCTCGGTAACATCTACTATGTCTGTACGCCGACGCCCTTGCAGCATGCGCTTGCGCGGGTCTTGCTTGCCGACCCCGATTATTATGTCCGCTTACGCAAAGACTTCGCGCGCAAACGCGAAGTGCTGCGCGCTGCATTAGAGCAGACCGGCTTCCGCGTCTACCCATCGCGCTCGGCATTTTATCTGTGGGCGCGCATTCCCGAACGCTTCGCCGATGCGCTAGAGGTCAACGAATTTTTGATGCGCGAAGCAGGCGTCGCCGCCGTTCCCGGCAGCGCCTTTATGGACGACCCCATCGAAGATGTCTACATGCGTTTTTGCTTTGCTCGCGAAGACGAAATGTTGGAAGCGGCGGCGGAACGCATCGTCCGCGCGTTAGGGTAGTCAGATCATTGACTCGGCAGATGCTCATCAGCCTTCGCAGCCGAAATCAATGAGCCTCTCGCCATACACCGACTCCAATGCGCGTCGTAGAAGCGCACTGCCGGACACCAGTCTTCCGGCTCTCCGTTTCTACGGCGTGCCATTGAGTGGGTGCAACAAATTCTGGCGGACTATCGCAATTGATAAAGGAAGAACGGCCTTCTATGCTTCATCACTGATTGGAGGCGACCGCTAAAGATGCGTTCTCTTCGAATTGTGCGCGTCGCCAATCAACATTGCGAATGACCGATGCTTGATCCGACCGCCAGGCCCGTGCCAGTTCCTCGCTGTGTCCAAACAACGCCCAGGGAACTACATTGCTGATATAACCGAGCAAGCCATCCGTCTCATATTCATTGCTGCTTGTGCTGATGGTCAGCAGTCGCCCGTGCCGGTCGGCAATCATCAAACAGAAAGTCTTTCCGGTCGGAATAAAGTAGGTGTAATGCGTCGTGACATGTTTGTACGCCCAAACAATGTCGCGCATGGCAATCACCTGCAATCCATAAGTCGTCGGATGCAACAACCATGAGGGAGTTGCGGCAATTTTATTTGCAGCGGGCGCAGGCAGATTGGCGCGCACATCAGCATCAATCTCCGTTGCCACCACTTGCGGGAAACCGAACGGCTCTAGAGCGCG
Organism: uncultured Clostridia bacterium; assembly: GCA_964468725.1. Lineage (GTDB taxonomy): Bacteria > Acidobacteriota > Blastocatellia > UBA7656 > UBA7656 > CAYXVU01. The sequence goes on along the minus strand of CAYXVU010000033.1, from coordinate 8,857 downwards.
CAGCGCCGGATGACAGGCAGGGTTGCGCTTACGGTCTGCAACCTTCTTCAAATTCCACACGGCCAGCCCAAGCAAGGCTATGCCAATAGCCAAACCGATCAACCCCGAACTCCGATAATCCGAGGCATCCAACATAACCGGCAGCAAACGGGTGCGCAGTTCCGGCTCCTGCCCGTACATTTGCGGCAGAATTTGTTGCTCTTCGAAATGCGGCATGTTGACGAGCCGCCCAGTTAATACCGTCAAGTCCCTCGTGCCGGTCGGAATCTTGATGAGCAGCGCTTTGTTTTCGTCCGTGATGAGGTAATATCGCGCCGTCACGCTCTCTTCGACGGTTCGGCCATACTTCTGCTTCATATAGACCTCTTCCATGCCGGTTTCGAGCGCGTTTGTGCCATCCACCTTTATATAGTCGTTCCACAGCCCCGACGTGCTTTGCAGTTTGAAGAGGGTGCGACGATCCATTCGTTTTGGGCCGATAACCAGATTGGTGAGGTATTGCAGGTTGAGCACCGCCAGTCCGATTACGACGATAAGCAATCCGAGATTCGTAACCTTGAGATTGCGATTGATGCGCGCCAGGTGCTTTTCCATGATGCCTTCGCCTGTGCTGAGGTGCACCGGGGCAGGCGTCCAGTCAGGTAAAGCCGCCGGTTGCGCGACCGGAGGGTGTGAGGGCAAGTTTTGGTGAGGGATATTCTCCTGCTGTCCGCCGTCCAGAGCCGTGCCGCAACGCCGACAAGATTGGGCTTCGGCAAAGTTGATCAACCGACAGCTATAGCATCGTTTATTCATAGTCGTATCGTTCGGGGAAAGAGAAGAGTAAGGGGCAAAGATGCGGCGATTATAAGCCGAATCCGGCGCTTAGACTAGACTATTTTCCGTCAGCAAGTCCTTCCTCATAGAGCTTCATTAGCCTAATTCAGGGATGTCCGGTCATGGCACTCTCCGATGGATACCGGGGCTTTTGAGCAGGGCGAAGAGAAATCAATTGAACACCAAACGGCTATGGGTGATAACTTCCTAACCTCACTTTTCAAGGAAAATAGTGTGGACATCTGCGCGAGAGAATTTACAATGGCGTGGCAATCAACTAGCCCCCACAGTGGCACAAGACACCCCTCTCCCCTAACGTCTGTGCGACGACGCTGAACAACGATTGCGCCGTCACTTGCAGCCGACATTAAGCCAACTGGCAGGAGCAATGCATGAACAGTGTGAAATGTTTGCAATGCGGTTTGATTAACTGGGCAACCGCGACCCATTGCCGACGCTGTAACGCAGGGTTTACCGAGCCGAGCAGACCGCCCCAAAGGCAACAAGCGCCTTACGCGCCAAAGCCTGACGTGTCGCTATCTCATCCCACGCCGCAGATGGGAACCAATCCGCAAGCTCCCTTTCATCCTTCAGCGCCGCCGATTGCCCCGCCACCTCCGACAAACGCATCGCCAACCAACCCGTATGCGCCGCGCCCCGTGCGGTCGCCCTATGCGCCGGGTGCTGCGCCGCTAGCAAATAATCCGCTTGCCCAATATCTGAAGATCGCAGCCGCCGTTCTCATCGCCGGAATTGTCATCTACGTGCGCTTTCAATCAATCACTCCATCATCTCCCGACTCCGAACCGCCGCCGGGGTATTCCCCCGTTAAATACCTCAAATTCTCCGCGCAAGACCCCTACTCACCCGCAACATTGCGCGAAAATCTGATGACCTACATTCGTCACCCACGCTTGCTCTATGCCGAATTTGGCGGCCAAGCGCTGGCGCAGAAGCTCTTCAAAGAGGCCTGGGTCGAAGAGTACGATCAGGACGAAAAGGAGGTCTATTTTGGGTTAGAGAAGGACAAGGTGACGACCGGGTCGCTGCAAATGTACATCAGCGACTTCGTGGTTGACACGCTGCGCGTAGATGTTGCCAAAGATGAAGGCAAAGCGATCCGACTGGGCGATTACACAGCCGACCGCGCGAAGTTCCACTCGGCCTATTTTTTCAAGATGCCGCTCGACAATCTGAAATTCGACATTGAACAGGTTCTCGATTTCGGCAGCTATCAAATTTCGCTGCGCGAGATGGCCGATTTCATGTCTCTTCAGAGCGTCTATGGCGGAACGCTGGAAGTTCATTCGCCGGGCAAAAAGACATTGGCATCCATTCTCTTGGCCAATCACGGAGCCTTTGTCGCCAAACCGAAAGAACCCTCTTTGCAACGCTTCGTGGCGACCTACTTCAATAACCTGCCGAGGGCGAAGACCTATACGCGAGAAGATCGGGTGCAAAGCTTGCTCGACTATGTCACCAAACACATCCAATACGACAGTAAAGAGGCGAGTTCACAAAAAGAATGGCTCAAGCGCCCCAACGAAACGCTCATTAGTCGGCGCGGCGATTGCAGCAATAAAACGATTCTCTTCGCCTCCCTGCTTGAGCAGATTGACGAAGACTACCTCTTAATCTACCTGCCCGGACACATCTCCGTCGCAGTTCGACGCGGCCAGTTTCCGACCCGCAATGGGTTGAACTTTCGGTGGCAAGGCGATGAGTGGGTGGTGGCAGAGACGACGGTCTTCGATTTTCACATCGGCGGCGAGGTCATCGAAAATAGCGAGCTATTCAAGCAGATCGAATACCTGCAACGCCCCAGTCAACCAGGCGTTCTGTATAATTTTGCAACCGGGCAGCAGTTCCTTTTTTAATCCGGCGAAACACCCCGTCACACCTGCCTCACCGCAGGGTCGGGTTGAAAGAATAAGCGGCGCAACGTGCCTGCCATTTGGTGAGTTCCTTATTCTTGAGGCCGTCAGACACGCTGCACCGCTATTTTGTTCATGGGCGATCCCCTAACCGACAACCGGCGCAACCGCTTCGCAGAGCTTGAGCAGTCCTATATCACCACGAAACGGTTGTGCGCGATTATTCGACAGCAAGAATAGAGCCGTCAGGTCTCGAGCTGTCCGCTTATGTGACGAGCGGCGGGATGGCGGGAAGAGCGGCGGATTGGCGCAATAAACGGTTGTCGGTTTGGCCAACCTTCGAGTAACAGCTTGCGGCAAACTGGCTGCTTCGCTTACCATCGCCAACAAGAAGACTGACAGGAACCAATGGTGTATCAAATTGCATTTGACGAAATGGATTGGCAGATCGCGCCCACCGGCGCGCGGTTCAAGGTAGTTAAAGTTGGTGACCGGCAGCTCCGCCTTTTGGAATTCGGGCGTGACCTCGATCATCCGCAATGGTGCCTGACTGGCCATATCGGTTATGTCATCGAAGGCGAGATGGAAGTCGAGTTCGATCATACGGTCGTCATCTTTCGTCAAGGCGATGGAGTGCAGATTCCGGCAGGCGAACGCGACCGCCATCGGCCTCGCGCTCGCACTGAACAGGTGCGCTTGATCTTCGTCGAAGAGACTTAAGGTTCCACCAGACGAAAGGAGGTTTCGCAGATGGACACGACGCACCCCCATCATGGGCAAGCGAGATTGCACAAGTATTCGAACGCCGTCATTCTCACTGCTTTTGCGCTTGCCCTCGCCTCCGGTCCGATGCTGCTACTGGTGGCCGAAGGCTCCGGCGTGGAAGACCTGCTCGATATCATCTTGTGGATACTCTTCAGCATTCTGATTGCGACCTGGTGCCATTACGACAGCCTCGAACGCCAACAGCGCATCAGCGCATGGTTTCGCATTGCCGTCGTCTTCTTCGGATTCTTTGCGCTGCTCTACTACCTGCTGAAATCGCGCGGCCTCAAAAGAGGTCTTTATGCGGCTGCTAAAGCTTGGGGGTTGATCTGGATGGTATTTGCCACAATGTTCGGCTCGGCGCTGCTATTTATCGAGTTCTTTGCAACACTGATCCCCGAATGATAAACCAGGCAGCCGGGGCATTCCGCATCTGGCAACGCGCCACCTTTTCTGCTTGTCCTCCGGCGAATCGGCAGAGAAAAGATGAGCTTCAATTCTCCGCCTGCGGTATTTATAATCAGCGTGCGTTCGGCATCCGAGAAGACTGGGCATCGGTAGTCGTCGCCATCTATCGGTTTACACAGAAGGAGAGGGCATGAGCACAGTCGCAGGTTTGAATGTCATCATTGACCTTTCACACTACAACCCAGTCACCAGTTTCGCAGAGCTCAAACAAAGCGGCATCGTCGGCGTAATTCATAAGGCGACGGAGGGCACCAGTTGGATAGATCCAACCTATGCCGCGCGGCGCGCCGAAGCGTTGGCAGCAGGCTTGTGGTGGGGAGCGTATCACTTCGGCACCGCCGACAATGCAGCGGCGCAAGCGCAGCATTTTCTGGCAACCGTTCAACCCGGCGCGCAGGATTTGCTGGCGCTCGACTTTGAGGAGAACTCCAGTTCGCAAATGACCATCGCGCTAGCCGAACAATTTGTCACCGAGATTTACAACCAAACAGGTCGCTATCCGGGTTTTTACTCTGATGCGCTGGCTGGCAATCTGCTTGGCAGCAGCAGCAATACCGTGTTGGCAAATTGTTGGTTCTGGCGGGCGGAATACGGCGGCACGTCGCCGATAGTGCCGCCGACTTGGCCGACTTGGACGATGTGGCAGTACACAGAGTCCGGCGGTGTGCCCGGAGTGAGCGGCAATTGCGACCGCGATACATTCAACGGCGACTTGCAAGCATTGTCCCGATTGTGGGGCTACGCTGATGTGTCATCATAATGCGGACGGCAACAACAGTGCATCTTTTCCCACACGCGTTAGAGAGGAGCAAAGCAAGGCGTCGCTTGCATCTTCCGGTTCTCTGTAGTCTTTGCTCGCTCCTGCCTCTGCGAGGAAGCGTTTCCGTCACCCATTCGATGGATTGCCGCGATACCCCTAAGCTTTACGAGTTGCGGCCTTCATCTGAGATGAGCAACAACGCTAAGGAGAAGACTTCATGAAGGCTAACCTCCCGACGGTGAAACGCCCGCAGTCGCTTGGTGAAGAGATTGCCAACAGCATCAGTCATGGCATTGGGCTGATTATCGCGCTGATTGCCCTGCCGGTGCTCGTCATCGGGGCGACGCGGCGCGGCGATGCTTCGAACATCTTCGGGGCAAGCGTCTTCGCCCTCTCACTCGTTTTGCTCTACCTCGCTTCGACCCTCTATCACGCGTTGCCCGCCAATAAAGCCAAGCGGCTGTTTCAAGTCTTCGATCACGCGGCGATCTTTCTGCTTATCGCCGGAACTTATACGCCCTTCACGCTCGGCGTCTTGCGTGGCGTGTGGGGCTGGACGCTGCTGATTCTGGTGTGGGGGTTGGCCATCGTCGGCATATTGATGAAAGCGATTGGCGGGGTGCGTTACCCTATGCTTTCGACTTGTCTGTACGTTGGCATGGGGTGGGTTGCGGTCATTGCTGCGCAAACGATTTGGCAGCGCATGCCGGTGGCAGGTATCGCTTGGGTATTAGCAGGCGGCGTGGCATATACGGCGGGCGTCGGCTTCTTTGCCGCAGAGCGCGTGCGCTACAGCCATTTCGTCTGGCATCTGTTTGTCCTTGCCGGAAGCGTCTGTCACATCGTCGCGGTCTTTTGGTATGCCGCTTGAGTGCTTGTGCCGCCCCGATCTCCTCACTCGATGAAGAGAGATTTTTCGGGCTGCTGATTGACGCCGATTCCTGTGATTCACTAAAGAAATTCTTTGGTTGCCTCATAGAAAATTGCTGCAAGCTACTGGTTCAACACCGATTCAATCCATGTCGGCCTACAATTGCTAACCAGCCTGAACCGGATGTAGTGTTTCACTTGACTCAGTGCTCAAACCGAATGGGGATGTGCGTATGACGAAGCGATTCAAAACCATTTTCAGCCTCTCGATAATTGCCCTTCAACTAATCAGCATCCTGCCGCAGTTTGCCGTCACCTATCTGGTAAACGCGCAACCCGGGCGGCGACCGCGACCGCAAAGACCAGTTCAACAGAGTGGTGATATGAATGACGGATTACAATTCAGACTCAGCGAAGGCGCAGCCCTTGCCGACCAATCGGAACGCATCGCTCGCGCCGAGACCGCCGCGCTTGCCGATAGCGATTTGCAGGATGTGCTGCGGCGCTTGCAACCGATCAAAACCGCTGCCGATGATGAAAAAGAGTTCGCCCTGCGCGAACGCTCTTTGCCTGCGCCGCGCACCGGTAAGACAATTTCGACAATGTTCCCTGCACCCGCGCCGCCCGACGTGCCTGACCGCGCGACCGGCACAACGCTCGAAGTCGTGCGCTTTTCGCCGGAGGGCGATGTGCCGCTTGCGCCGCAACTGAGCGTTACCTTCTCTCAACCGATGGTCGCGGTAACCTCACACGCCGATACGATTGCCACCGGCGTGCCGGTCAAACTCTCGCCGCAACCGAAAGGCCAATGGCGATGGGTCGGTACTAAGACATTGCTATTCGAATCCGATCAACGATTCCCGATGGCAACCGAATATCGCGTTGAAGTCCCTGCGGGCACGAAATCGGCAACCGGAGCCACCCTGACGGCAACCAAAAGCTGGACATTCAAAACACCGCCGCCGGTTCTGCAAGCCTCTTATCCCACGCAAGGCCCGCAACGCCGCGACCCGCTGATCTTCGCTGCCTTCGATCAAGAGATTGACCCGAAAGCGGTATTAGAGAACATCCGCGTGCGCACCGGCTCGACGACTTGGCGATTGCGACTGGCAACCAGTGAAGAGATCGCCGCCGACCGCGCGATGTATCACTTGTCGCAAGCGGCGATGAAGAATCGTTGGCTCGTTTTTCGCATCGTTGACAGCGCGGGCAATTTGACGAAGTTGCCCGCTGATACGGCAGTCACCGTCTCTGTCGAAGCGGGTACGCCTTCTGCCGAAGGCCCGATCAAAACCGCAAAGCCGCAATCCTTCTCCTTTCGCACTTACGGAGCCTTTCGCGTCGTCGAGCATCGTTGTGGATGGGAAGCGCGGTGTTCGCCTTTCGATCCATGGACGATCAGCTTCAGCAATCCCATTGACGCAGAGGCCTTCGAGAAAACGATGGTGAAGGTCGAGCCGGAGATTCAAGCGATGAAGACGCAAATCTACGGCAATACCTTGAGCATCACCGGCCTTAAAAAAGGTCGCACAAGCTATCGCGTCACCCTCTCAGCCGAGATCAAAGATGCGTTCGATCAAACGCTTGGTCAAAACGAGACGGTCACCTTCAACGTCAAAGACGCGCCGCCCGCTTTAGCCTCGTCCGCCGGACAATTTGTCGTCCTCGACCCGATGGCGCAACCACGTTTTTCCGTCTATTCAATCAATCATCAGACCCTCAAGCTGAGCTTGTACGCGGTCACGCCGGAGCATTGGGGCAGATTCGTCCACTACATGCAGAATCAATATGGAGAGCGCCAACCGCCCGTGCCCGGTCGTCTGGTCGTTTCTAAAATGGTCACTGTCGCTTCGCAACCGGATGAAATGGTCGAGACGCGCATGGATATGAGTCCAGCGCTCGATGGCGGCTTCGGACAAGTGATTGTCATTGTTGAATCCACGCTGCCGAAGAAGAATCGTTATGACCAGCCGCGCATCGTCGCTTGGGCGCAGGCGACGCAGATCGGACTGGATGCCTTCGTTGACCATACGGAGTTGGTCGGCTGGGCGTCTTCGCTCAAAGATGGCAAGCCGATTGACAGCGCACAGCTTGCTGTCGTAGACGGCGCAACTGGCAAGGCGCGAGCAGGCATGACCACCGCCACGCGCGCTGATGGGTTGGCTTTTATGACGCTTGCACAAGCCAGCCCCACAGGGCAAAACCTGTTGATCGCGCGCAAGGGCAAAGATGTGGCGATTCTGCCCGAACAGACCTATTGGTGGGGCGGTGCGGGCGGTTGGACGCGACACGATGTGGGCAATTCGCTGCGCTGGTTCGTCTTCGATGATCGCAAGATGTATCGCCCCGGCGAAGAGGTCAAAATCAAAGGCTGGCTGCGCGTCATCAGCGATGGCAAAGAGGGTGATGTCGAAGCGCCCGGCGCGATCTCCCCGCTCTCCTATTCGGTGCGCGACTCGCGCGGCAACGAAGTTCTCAAAGGAACGGCTACGGTCAACGCGCTCGGCGGATTCGATACCTCGTTCAAGCTGCCGCCAACGATGAATCTCGGCTATGCGAACGTGCAACTCGATGCGCCGATAAGTCGCTCGCTCGGTGGCACGCAATATCATCACTCATTTCAAGTTCAGGAGTTTCGCCGCCCTGAATTCGAAGTCAGCGCGGCGGCAACCGAAGGGCCACACTTCGTCGGCAGCTTTGCCAACGCAACCGTGACGGCAGCTTATTATGCAGGTGGCGGGTTGCCGAATGCCGCAGTGAATTGGCAAGTCACCGCTTCTCCGACTTTGTTTACGCCGCCCAATCGCGGTGATTTCACTTTCGGCACATGGATTCCATGGTGGCGGCCACGACCGGGCAGCGACGCGACCAGAATGCAATCCTTCACCGGCCAGACGGACAGTGCAGGCAAACACAACCTGCGAATTGATTTCGATTCGGTCAGCCCGCCACGCCCCTACAATCTCAGCGCCGAAGCCAGCGTCACCGATGTCAATCGGCAAGCTTGGAATGCGGCGACCAATATCCTCGTGCATCCGGCTGAGCTTTACGTCGGGATTCGCAGCCCGCGCACTTTTGTTCAGAGAGGCGATGCCTTCGTCATTCAATCCATCGTCACAGACCTCGATGGCCAAGCGATTACTGGACGCGAGATTCGTCTGCGCGCAGTCCTGCTCGATTGGGTTCAGGAAAAAGGCGAGTGGGTGCAAAAAGAGACCAACCCGCAAGAGTGCATTGTGCGGTCTGCCAGCGAAGCGGTCGAGTGCCGCTTTGAGACCAAAGAGGGCGGACAATATCGTATCAC
>CAYXVU010000032.1:0-37822 GCA_964468725.1 uncultured Clostridia bacterium | reverse complement strand
GCTGACAGCACCCTTGTCAGATTTATTAAGGGCAGGAAAGAACGTCGGCGTTCATTGCCGACAAGGAATCGGGCGCGCAAGTTTGATCGCTGCTTGTTTATTGGTGCTTGTAGGGGTTGATGCGGAAAGCGCTTTTCAACGAATTGCCGAAGCGCGCGGCGTGCCTGTGCCGGAAACCCCCGAACAACATCGGTGGGTTGAAGAGTTCGCGCAATTGCCTGTCTCGACTGTTCGCTGATCGAATACTGCTCGACGGAGAGTGCCCCAACGGAGAAAGATTATGTCTACCCCGAATTTGAATCGCCGCCTGACTTCGATAGATGCCAGCTTCCTCTACTTTGAAAAGAAGGAAGCCTCGATGCACATCGGCAGCGTCAGTCTGTTCGACGGCGAAATCCCCTTCGATTCGTTTGTCGAGATGGTCAACGCGAAGATGCATTTGATCCCGCGTTATCAACAGATCGTTGTTGCTGACCCCTTCAATCTTGGCCATCCGACTTGGGAGTTCGATACCAACTTTGACATCCACCGTCACATCTTCAAATTGCAGATTGACGCGCCGGGCACGGAAAAAGAGTTGATCGAACTGGCTGGAAAAATCTTCACGCCGATGATGGATCGCACAAAACCCTTGTGGGATATCTATCTGGTCTACGGGTTGAAGAGCAAACAGACGGCGATGATCGCGCGCGTTCATCACTGCATGGTAGATGGCGTGTCGGGCGTGGATTTGCTCAAGATCGTTTTGGACCTTTCACCCGACCCGCCACCGCCGCCGCCCAAACCAGAAACGCCGCCCGCGCCGCCGCGCCCCGATGCGACGCGCAGACTCTTCGATGCCATTCTCGGCGGCATGCAAGAAGGGATGAATCGGTGGATGGAGTTTCAAAACGGTTTGCTCAATCTGACACAGGCTTTGGCCGACGAGCGAACGCGTCGCGCTATGAGTGATGCCGGAACGCTATTTCCGAAGCTCGCAGCGCCCGCGCCCGCCTTGCCTTTCAATCGCTCCTGTTCCGGCGAGCGCAAATTGGTGTGGAGCACCTTCTCGTTTGCCGAAGCGCGCGCCATTCGCGCGGCGCTCGGCGGCACGGTCAATGATGTGGTGTTGACGACGCTATCGGGCGCCGTCTCGCGCTACGTTGCTCTGCACGGACAATCGCTGGCGGGGCGCAATCTGCGCGTGATGGTTCCGGTGAGCCTGCGGCAAGAAGACCAGCACGGCGCGTTGGGCAACCTTGTTTCGATGTTGCCGGTCGAAATCCCTCTCGATATGAGCGACCCGCTGGCGCGGTTTCGCTACATCAACCAACTGACCAGCGCGCTCAAAGGCGGGCGCATGGCAGAGGGCTTGAATCTCTTTTCGGCGTTGATGGGCATCCTTCCTGCGCCGGTGCAATCATTGGTTGGCGCGATTGCCAACACGCCGGTTCCGGTCTTCAACATGGTTTCGACGAACGTGCCCGGCCCACAAGTCCCCCTCTACGCTATGGGCAAACGAATGGTGGCGTATTATCCTTATGTACCGGTCGGATATGCCGTAGGCTGCGGTTGCGCGATTATGAGTTACGATCAACACCTTTACTTCGGACTCACTTCTGATGTACAAGCTATGCCCGATGTCGAGCGGCTCAAAGAGTTTTTAGACGAGTCGTTCGCCGAGTTGCGCAGTGCGGCGGGAGTCGCGGAGATCAAGCCCCAAAAAATTAAGACTATGAAGGCGGCGCGCGGCAGACGAAAATGATGCGCACAGTGGGAAGAGAAGCCGCTGGTCACGGAATTTCTTGTCAGGAGATACCAAACGCATGGCTGAATCACCCTCACCCGGCGCTTTTTATCGAGATATGAAACCAGCTTCGCGCCCCATCTGGCGAGAAGTCTTCGTTGGCCTCGAATGGATGGCTTTGCGTGCGGCTCCAGTCTATTACGGGTTGGGCGTGCCGCGCGGCGACGGGTCGGCTGTGGTCGTCGTTCCGGGTTTTTTGGGCACCGATTTCTATCTGCAAGAGATGTATCACTGGCTGCGGCGCATCGGCTATCGCGCCTATCAATCGGAGATCGGTTGGAACGCCGACTGCCTCGATGTGATGGCGGCGCGACTGGCGAAGACGGTCGAGAAAGCATCAAAAGAGACGGGCAGGCGCGTGCATCTGATCGGACACAGTCTGGGCGGCGTGTTGTCGCGTTCGGTTGCCATTCAAAAGCCGCAGCAGGTTGCCACGGTCATCGCGCTCGGCTCCCCCATTCGCGGCGTGCGCTCGCACCCGTTAGTGATGGCGACTGCCGAACGGGTGCGCGAACGCATACGCGGCACGCGGCATCATGAAAACAAGCCAGATTGCTATACAGGATACTGCGATTGCCGCGCCGTCGAAGCCCTGCAAGACATCTGTCCGGCGCTGACCAAACAGTACGCTATCTATACCAAGACGGACGGCATCGTAGATTGGAAATTCTGCATCAATGATGACCCGTCAACCAACTTCGAAGTGCAGGGCACGCACATCGGCCTCGCCTTCAATCACGATGTCTATCGGTTAATCTCTAAACTCTTAGCTTGATGGGTGAGCCGAGGAAGGGGTAAGGAAAAGGCTCAACTGTTTTGCGGGTAGAGATCGTCAACCGCAATTGGCCATCCGGCTTTGGCGACAGGCAAATCAATCTTCTTTTTCAATCCGCTCTTATCCTCCTGCCTTCTCGTGGCCGGGCTACAGATTGCCGCGCTTGAAATGCTAGAATGTGCGTTTCAATTTTGCAGACTGAGGAGAGACAAACGGCATGGCGTTCACGGAATACTTCGAACACCAAACTTGTGAACCGGAACTATACCGGCGTTGGGAAGAGAGCGGCGCATTTATCGCCGACCGCAATTCTGCGCGCGAACCCTTTACCATTTCGATGCCGCCGCCGAACGCCACTGGCACGCTGCATCTCGGTCATGCCATCACCATGACCATAGAAGATTTGTTGATTCGTTGGAAACGCATGGCGGGCTACGAAGCGCTGTGGGTTCCCGGCACGGACCACGCGGCGATTGCCACCGAAAGCCGGGTCATCAAAAATCTTCAAAAAGAGGGCATCGCCGATCCGCGCGCCACCTTCGGACGCGAAGGCTTGGTCAATCGCATCATCGAGTTTGTTGCTAACTCGCAATCAACGATTCGCTCGCAGATTCGCGCAATGGGGGCAAGTTGCGACTGGTCGCGCGAACGCTACACGATGGATGCGCAACTGTCGCGCTGTGTGGCTTCGGTCTTCGCGCAGATGTTTCGTGACGGACTCATCTATCGCGGGCAACACATCATCAACTGGGACCCGACGCTGCAAACCACCGTCAGCGATGATGAGATCGAACATCTTGACCGCAAAGCGAAGTTTTACACCTTACGCTATGGCCCGTTTCTAGTCGGCACAAGTCGCCCCGAAACCAAACTTGGCGATACCGCCGTCGCAGTGCATCCCGATGATGAGCGATGGCGCGAACACATCGGCAAGACTTATGAAGTCAACTGGCCGAAAGGGCCGACCATCACCGTGCGAGTTGTCGCCGATGCGAAGAATGTTGACCCTGAAACCGGAACCGGCGCGCTCGGCGTGACCCCCGCGCACAGCCACATTGACTTTGAAATCGCGCAAGCCAACGGCCTGCCGCTCGTACAGGTGATCGGTGAGGACGGGCGCATGACGGCTGCCGCAGGGCCGTATGCCGGAATGACTGTTGAAGAGTGTCGCGCCGCTTTCGTGGACGACCTGCGCGAAGCCGGATTGCTTGAAGAAGAGAAAGACTATGTGCAGAAAGTCTCCATCGGAGATCGTTCCAAACAACCCATCGAACCGTTGCCGAAGATGCAGTGGTTCCTTGATGTGAATAAACCCGCCGTGCGCTGGCAAGGGCAGTTGTTGAGTATCAAGCAAGTGATGAAAGATGTGGTCGAGTCGGGACGCATTCGCATCATCCCCGATTATCAACAGACCGTCTACTTTCATTGGATTGAAAACCTGCGCGACTGGTGCATCTCGCGGCAGATTTGGTGGGGGCATCGCGTGCCGGTATGGTATCGCAGCGACAGCGAACTGTATGTCGGCCATCGCAAGCCCGACGGCGAAGGTTGGACGCAAGACGCCGATACGCTTGATACATGGTTTTCATCTGCGCTCTGGACGTGGAGCACGCTGATTGACCCGGAAGTGGCTGCGGATGCCGATTTGTCGCTGCGCGAGATATTGGAGCGCAGCCCCGATTATCAGCACTTTCACCCGACGACAGTGATGGAGACGGGCTATGACATTCTCTTTTTTTGGGTGGCGCGCATGATCTTGATGACCACCTATGTAACCGGCGATGTGCCGTTTCGTGATGTCTATCTGCACGGCCTAATCCTCGACATCAATGGCGAAAAGATGTCCAAGTCGAACCCGGAGACCTGTATTGACCCGCTTGATGAGATTCGAGAAAACGGCGCAGACTCGTTGCGCATGGCGATGCTGTTGAGCAGTTCAGCGGGGCGCGACGCCAAACTCGGAAAGGATTTGATTACCGCTTGCAAGCGATTGGTCAACAAAATCTGGAACGCCGCAAAACTGGTGGCGCGCAGCATCGAAGGCAAACAGTTGACTGATGAATTGCCCGATAAGATCGAGCATCCGGTCAATCGCTGGGTATTGGTGCGCCTCAAGCGGCTCATCGAAGCGGTCAATGGGCGGCTTGATCTCTATTCGCTCAACGATGCGGCAGAGCAGATTCGCGCCAGCTTCTGGGGCGAGTTTTGCGACTTCTATCTCGAAGCCATCAAAGTCGAAGACATCGCGCAACGCGCCGAAACGCCCGCCGTCTTGCGCTATGCTTTCGAGCAATACTTGAAGCTCTTTCACCCCTTCATGCCGTTTGTGACCGAGCAGGTGTGGTCGGAATTGGCGCGACCGGGAATGCTCATGCGCGCCGAGTGGCCGCGCCTCGTAGCCGAGCACGACTGGCCGGAATCGGTTGATGGCGTCGAAGCCGTTGTGCGCTTGATTGCCGAAGTGCGCCGCATCCGTTCCGATAAGGGCATCGCTCCTTCGACGAAAGTCAATGTGCAGGTGCAACCGCGAAAGCATGCAGAGGTGATCGTCGCCAGCCTCGACATCCTTGCGAAATTGGCGCGCACCAATCACCTGACGATTGAAGATGCGGAGGCGGCGCTGACCGCGCGACGCGATGCGGGCGTTGGCGTGGATGATGCCTTCACGGTTGCCGTGTCGCTTGGGGAAGCGGATTTGGAAGCTGAACGCCTGCGTCTCGGCAAACAGCTCGAAGCTGAACAGAAGAAACTGGGGGAACTGGAGAAGCGCTTGAGCAACGAAGGTTTCGTCAATCGCGCCAAACCGGAGACCGTTGCCGCCGCGCGGCAAGATGCGGCCAACGCTTCGGCGACGATTGCTTCTCTTCAAGAGCGATTACAATTGCTGAGCGAGACTCGCTAACGGATTGTTGTGGACAGTCAAATCTCAATCTTGAGAGGAGCGCTCAAGACCGAGCCGCTCGCCCTGCTCGGACAGACGCGCGACGAGTTGCGCGAGTTTGTCACCGCGCTCGGCGAAAAACCGTATCGCGCCGGGCAACTCTATCAGGCGATCTATCAACGTCGGCAGACGGATTTTGAGGCAATGACCGACTTGCCGAAAGCATTTCGGCAAACCCTTGCTGCGCGTGCTGTGGTGACCCACACGCGGGTTGCACAAGTCTTTCACTCTGCCGATGGCACGCAACGTTTTTTGCTCAAGCAGAGCGACGCGAGCGAAGTCGAGGCCGTCTTTATGCCCGAAGAGCGCCGCGACACGATCTGTATCTCCAGCCAAGTCGGTTGTCCGTTGGCCTGCGACTTCTGTATGACGGGCGTTCTCGGTCTGAAACGCAACTTGAATGTTGGCGAAATTGTTTCGCAAGTCGTGATCGTGCTCAACCATGTTTACGGCACGGGCGCGACGATGCCACACGGCACGAATTTGGTGATGATGGGAATGGGCGAGCCGTTTTTGAACTATGACAACGTGATGCAAGCCGTGCGTCTTTTTGCAGACGAAAAGGGTTTGCACATCGTGCCGCGTCGGGTAACGATTTCGACCGCTGGAATCGTGCCGCGCATCTACGACTATGCCAACGAGACTCTGCGCCCGCGTCTGGCGATTTCGCTTACGGCTGCCAGTGACGAAGTTCGCAACCGCCTCTTTCCTATCAATCGCAAATATCCGTTGGATGAACTCCTTGCCGCTTGTCGCGCTTATCCCCTGCGTGAACATGAACGCCTGACCTTCGAATACGTCATGCTTGATGGCATCAATGATCGTGACCAAGAGGCTCGTCAATTGGTGCGGTTGCTTGAGGGTATCAACGCAAAAGTGAACTTGATTCCGCACAACCCTGCGCCGGAATTGCCCTATCAGTCATCGCCGATGAGCCGGATTCTCGCGTTTCAAAATACCCTGACCCGTGCCGGATTGCCCGCCTTCATTCGTCGCCCGCGCGGACAAGACATCTCCGCAGCCTGCGGCCAACTCGCCGCCCGCCATGAAAGATGATGAGTAACGAGCCGCGCCAAACGACGAGCGAAGAGGATGAACGATGAGTCAGGAAAGCGTTGCTGCCAGTTCGCCTTCTTCGCCCCTGGCTACGAATGTAGACAGCCGTCTTGACCGCCTGCCGCGTGACTGGTAAAACGCGCCCGTGAAGACGCGCTTTCTCAATGTCGCGGCGGATGTCAGCCGCGCTCATTATGATCTTGAACTCTTTTTGACGCGCGGCGAATTCGCGCTTTATGAAAATCAGCGGTCGTTCAGGATAATTACGCCTGCCTCTGCGCTTGCGGAAGTCTCCTATGGCAAGCTGATCTTTTCATGTTGGGGCGAAGGATGGGCGCGTTCGTGGCGCGTCATTGCGTATGCGGCAAGTACGGAAAATTTTGCTCTCGAATGCGTCAAGCAGATGGGGCGCGTCCGTTGTCTCGTAGAGCTTCGACGCAGCGCCAGCGTTGCCGAAACCGAATCGCGCCATGAGTTTTGCGAACGGCTCGCCGCTCTCATCAAAGCGCACGTCAGCGGCCTCGAAGTTCTACAGGCCGTCACCGCGCGCGACGACTCGCATCACTTCTCCGGCGTCTACACGCGCTTGCTACTCAAAGAGCGAAACCGCATTCTCGCAGGCATCGGCGTCAGCGCCCGCGAGCCGCAAAGCGAGATTGATGGGGCGATCAGCGCCGGATTGATCTGGCATGATCATCTGCAACGCCAGCAATCTGCCGGACGGCGCTTGTTGATCTTTGCGCCGAGAGGGAAAAGCACGACGCTGGCCGCTCGTTTGACAGCCCTGAATACCGACCGGATTGACGCCTCGCTTTATGAAGTTGACGAAGCAAATGCCTTGCTCGCGCCGCTCACGCCTTTCGATCAAGGCGATCTGATGGATAGCTTGCGCCGCTCTGCTAGGCGTGCTGTGTGGGCGCGCGAACTTGAGCCGGATAGCGAGTTGGCGGAAGCGATGGAGGCTATCTGCGCGCTTGCGCCGCAAGCTATCGAAGCGCAACACCAAGGCAGCGCCATTCGGTTTTCGATACGCGGCTTGGAATTTGCGCATCTGTCCGTTAAACAGCGACGCGTAGATTTCGGTATCGGACAAGGGCGCATTCGATTGACGGAGGAGACGCGCCCGCAGCTTGGGCAGCTTGTCGCGCAGATCATCAGCGAGCGCACAACGCCGTCACCCGCCCCCAACGGTATGATGTATCGCGCGCAAGCGGAACGCTGGTTGGAGTCGGTCATTCGTCGGCAAGTCAACTTGCTCGATCCGACCTTCGATGCACGCTATGCCTATTCGCAAGTGCCCGCATATCGTGGCGAGCAACGCGGCTTTATTGACTTGTTGACGGTAACGCGCGACGGGCGGCTTGCGGTGATCGAGTTGAAGGTTGCGGAAGATGTCGAATTCGCTTTTCAGGGATTGGATTATTGGCTGCGCGTCGAGTGGCATCGCAAGCGCGGCGATTTTCAACGACGCGGATACTTCCCGAATGTGAAGCTGACGGATGAAACGCCCCTATTATGTTTGGTCGCGCCGCTCTTCCGCTTTCATGCAGCGACGAAGTTGATAGCCGGTTGCATCAGCCCTCGCGTACCGTTCTATCGCATCGGCATCAATGACGACTGGCGCGCAGGCGTGAAGGTATTGCTCACTGAGCGACTATCGTGTCCATAACCGTTGGCAAAAGCGCATCGCGCTGCCTCACACCGCTTTCGCAGAGGTTTCGACGGATGCGGAAAGCGGCGCTTGCTCTTGTGATGGGTGCGGGCGCGTGATGAAAAAGATGCCTAGTAGATAGATCGCCGCGCCGATAATGAGCGCCTGATTGAAGCCCGTCAAGATCGCAATCACCAACGCCGCGACCGAACCCATCACCGAGGTTGCGCCATTTACGCCCCATGCCCAGGGAATCAACTCCGGCGCCTGCTGCGACAAAATTTTAATGCCGGTCGGCATCGGCATGCCCATGACAATGGCCAGCGGAGCCATCAAGACGACGGCAATCACAATGCGCGCCGCCAGCGGCAGATGCACCAATCCGTAAAAGATCGGCGGCAACACGAAAATGTAGACGAAGACCAAGACGACCAATCCGAGAATGATCTTTTTCAAGATCGGTTCAAGTCGCGTTTGATCGAAACGGCCTGTCAGAAAACTGCCCAGCGCGCTGAAGGTGAGCAGCGAGAAGAGAATCACCGCGAGCGCATAGACCGGATGACCTAAGAAGAGAATGAATTTTTGAATCATGGCAATCTCGACGATGATGAAGCCCGCGCCGAGACAGCCGAAGTACATCAAATAGGACAGCTTGTTTTTGCCTCCTGTCGCCAAGTCGCGCCGCCGAATGAGAATGAGCGGCCCAAGGATGAAGACAATCACGACCGTCGTCGTGATGCCCAACAATGCAAAGAGAATAAAGGTGCCGAGATTGGTCTTCTGCCACTCGCCAACGCCATCGAAGACGCGTTGCAGATTCGAGAAGCGCAGCGAGTTGAAGAAGAAAGGATTGTTATCCCACGTCGGCTCAACGTTGGTTTCGAAAGCCTTCCAGACCATCGCGGGGTCTTCAGCCGTTATCATCCGGGTAAAGACATTGTTGGGGCGGGTCAGCGGCGAATAGAGGATTTCGAACCGCTGGGTGCGGACAATCTCTTCGATTTCGCGCACCTCTTCATCGGTGAATTCGCTGCGTTTGAAGATGTAGGTAGCAGGCGAACGATCATACCCCTCGCGCCCGTCGCGCACCAGAATGACGTGGCGATCCGGGTTGTTGATGCCGAGTTCGCTCATCATCGCGCGGGTGAGTGACAACAATCGCAACAACTGATCGGGCGGCTCGAAATACCATCGCGTCATTGTCAACAGCCCGTCATCGGTCAAGTGGGTCACGTAGTCTTTGAAGGCTTCGACGGTGTAGAGATTGTTCTCTGTCAGCGCGAACGCGCCCGCCGATGTCGCCGCCCATGTATCCACCATTGTCGCTTGCAAGATGTCATAGCGGTCGGATGAGTTGCGGATGAAGCTGCGGCCTTCGTCTACAACCAGTCGCACCTCCGGTTGTTCATAGATGTTGCCGGAGTAGCGTTTGAAGGGTTCGGAGGACATGACATCGCGGGCGATGATGGGATTGACTTCGACAGCGGTGATCGAATTGGCTTCGTACACCAACGCCGTCATCACATCATAACCGCCGCCCGGCCCGATGATTAAAACGTTGGGCTTCTCTTTCAAGTTGTAAGCCAGCGATGCGATGTACTCTTTCTGCCGATTGTGAAAGGCGCGGTCGTTGGCGGCAAAGACGATGCCGGTGGCGGCATCTGCATCAATTTTGATTTCGACGTGGCTGCGCAAATCGCCTTCGACGGTGATCCGCGAAAAGGAGTTCCATTTTGAGAAGAGGACGCGATTCTCCTCGAAGCCTTTACTTTTGCGAATATCAATGCGATTGGTTGCCGTGTTGTAGGCGACCAAGCCGATCAACCCGATAGTAATCAACGCGGTGATGGCGGGCGCGAGACGACCGGACGCGGCTGTGCTGAATAAGACGGCAGCGGCTCCGGCAATGGCTGCGACCAGCAACACGATGTTGATCGCGCCGATGGCGTTCATCACCGGGATGAGCAGCAAACAACCGAGCGCCGCGCCTGCCAGATCGAACAGATAGAGTCGGCTGATGTGTTCAGCCAGTCGCGTGATGGCCAGCGTAATCGCGCATCCCGCGAAGAAGAAAGGGAGCGCCGTCGCACCGTAGATGCGCGTCAAGCGATAGTAATTGTCCGGCCCCGGATCATAGGTCAGCGGATTGCTCAAGGTGATATAGAGGGCAAAGAGGGTGCTGAACGCGAAGAGAATCGAAGCGACGCTCAGCCATAAGCCGGTGCGCGATTCGGCCAGCTTGCGTTGTACGATGTAGATGAAGACGCCGCTTGCGCCCGATCCGAACAAGGCCAGTGAAATCGCTAAGAAGGCGAAGTGATAATACATCGTCGCAGAGAAGAGACGGGTTAGCCCCAACTCCAGCAATAAGACCGCCATCGTAATCAGAAAAATGCCGACATAAATTTTCGTTCGATTCATTCAGACCTGCCCCCGATAGATCCGCCATCAAGACACAATGGCGCGGCAACGTTGCCTGTGCAAAACGTCTGCGAGCCTGCCTTGCATCTGCGTGGCGTGATTGGCTGAGAAATTCGCTTATGCTTTTTTTGCGATCCAGTCTTCTATATCGCGGCTGACTTCTTCGGCGCGCACATCCCAGGTGGACTCTTTTACCGCCTCTTGCCGGGCGCGTTGATCGACTTCTGAATCGCCGTGCAGCGCGCTTTCGACTTTGCCGATGAAATCGTCGTAGCCGCGAGAAATGCGCAGTATACCATCGAGGGGTTCATATTCGTAAAGCGGTGTGATGACGACGGGTTTGCCGGTCGCTAAGTATTCGCGCACTTTGATGGCGCTGCCATAAGTAACGAATTCATTGTTGGTCACCCACGGCAGTACGCAGACATCAAATCCGGCTGCATAACGTGGCATATCGGTATAGGGTTTCGAGCCGAGGTGATGAACGTTGGGCAGGTCTTCAATATCAAGACGCACAGCCTTCAATCCGAGCAGCACCCATTGCCAATGGGGACGTTGGGCGCTGACGTAGCGAATCAACTCCTGATCGAGCAACCACGAATCAATCGCGCCGAAGTATCCCAACCGCGGTTGCGCGATGGCGGCCATATCGTCTGGTGAGTTCCACGATTGCGCCGTCGCCGATGCGAAGTGCCCGAAATCAACGGCCTGCTCTAAGAGTTTGGCCTTCTCTTTGATCTCCGGATGGTCTGCCAATTCATCTTCGATCAATTTGCGCCCCGAATAATAGATGAGGTCGGCGCGGGCGAGCAGGTCTTTGTGCATCTCGGCAATCGCCTGGTTACTGATCGCATGATCCATGCGATTGGCTTCATATTTATCGGAGACGTGATAGATGAAGAGGCTTTCACCCAATCGTCCGACCATATCGCGTGCCGTCGGGATGGCGACCCAGAGGATGGGATTGCGGGTGTCGTTGGCGATCATCAAGAGTTTGATCTGCGTTGCTAATAAGAAGCGATTGACGAGGCGAGCCAACCGGCTGCTATAAAACGGCAAGGTAATCGGCGAGACGACGAGGATACCTTCTTCGGTGCGGCGCGCAAATTTCGCGTAGCTTTTGAGCTTGCGTTTGATCTTGCCGAAAAAATCGCGGCTTTTGACCGAAGGCAAGCCCATCGAAATCGAGTTGACGAAGATCACTCGATTTCCGGCGCGTGCAAAGCGGCGCATCAGATGGTTCTTTGAATGGGGATGGTGATACCACCAATCTTCACCGGCAAAACAGATAATGGATCTCTTTTCAAGCATGGGACAGATTGACTCTCTACCGATCTGCGATTTCAGATATTTCGAGCCGACGCATACTCCCCACATCGGACGGGCGCATAGCGGGCTACTCTCTTGACGCTCTGCGGGCACAAATCTCGAACCTCGCATGGTCGTCAACCGTTCGGCATCTTCCGGCAAAGCGGCGCTGGCCATCAAGTCCTGATCGTAGAGATTGTCCTTGGGGTGAACCAACACACAAGGTCATCATAAGAGGGAATCAGGTATTTGCTGGCTCGCTACGTCTTCCTATGATTTTACGCAATCGACTGAACGATCACGATTTATCTCCTCATTGCCAATTCACGAAGAAATCAGAAGGCACATATTGTTTTCTGTTTCACGCTGTCGTAGCGTCGCTAGCTATCAGCGACAGTGCGAGGCCGAAAACGCCAGCCCGTGGTTGTCGTTTATAGATTTACTAGGCGGAGGAAACAATGCAAAAAGCTCGCGGCGGATTCAGAGGAGCGCTACTCGTTCTCCTCTTCTTATCAGGGTATCCGGTTGGTGCTCACAGCAAGGAACCACAGTTTGCGACTCTGGATGAGATTCGGATTCATTATCAAAGTTATGGTGTGGGAGAGGAAGCCGTTGTTTTTGTTCACGGGGGCATGGGCAATCTGAAGCGATGGGAAAAGCAGGTGCCGGAATTTCAAAGCCACGCCCGCTTGATTCTCTTGGATCTGCCCGGACATGGGCAGAGCGACAAACCGAAGATTTCCTATTCTGTTGACCTCTTTGCTCGTTCGATTGCAGCCGTCTTACAAGCCAGCGGGGTGAAACGCGCCGTGTTGGTCGGGATGAGTTTCGGCACGCCGATCATTCGCCATTTTTATCGCCGGTATCCCCAACAAACCCTGGGGCTGGTCTTTGTTGACGGGCCGTTGAAAGCCTTAGCTCCGACGCAAGAGATCGGCGAACGATTGGTGGATGAGTTTCGCAGCCCGGATTATCTGAAAGCTGCCGAACAATTTTTAGAAACCTTCATCTTCAAACCCACCACGCCGGAAGAGAATCGGCGTATGGAAATCGCCAACTGGTCGGCCACCCCGCAGCACGTCATGGTCAGTGTGTTGGAGCAAACGATGCTGCCCAATGCCGCGCCGGAGATTTGGCGACCCGACCCCATCGGCGTGCCGGTATTGGCAATCTATACCAAGAATCCGTATGTGGCTGCTAATAACGAAAAATTCTTACGGAGTTTTGTTACGGATTTGGATTATCAGGTAATCGAGAGCAGTCACAACATCGTGATGGAGAGGGCTGCCGATTTCAATCGCTTGTTGTTGGCGTTTTTACGACAACACCGATGGGCACGTTGAGAGGGAGGAGCCTTCGGCTTGCAGGGGCGTTGATGAAGGGCGGCACCAGAGGTTGGCAGGCCGGGCCTCCTGACAAAGAGTCTGGCGGCGTTCTTTACTGCTTCGGTTAGAGTAAGTCGGTCACCCGCTCATCTCGGCAGGCGACCGGCCTCTCGTTAGCCTGAAGGCCGTCGAACACAACCAAGCCAGATTACTTTCTGAACCCAGTCAATCCGGTCAGGCCGTTACCTGCGGCTGCGAATGCAGAGAATTAAAAGGAGGAAATAAGACATGAGAAAAGCTCGGTTTTTGCTTTGGCCCAGTATGGTGCTGGCTTTCTGTTTCTCTGGCGGCCTGGCTCTTGGCTCGTCCTTACATCCAAACCTTGCAAATGGTTATAGCCCGAATGCCGATCAATTTGAATGGGATCGGATTAATTTGTTTAATGGCAGCTTAGGAATCACTCTGCCGCTAGGACTTGCCTATCCCTTAACGCAAGGCTTCAATTACCGCTTGATCTTACACTACAACTCCAATGTTTGGAGTATGAAGGAGTCGCTACCCAATCAGGTTTCCGCCTCTCCCAACCCATTTTGTAATGCAGGACTCGGTTGGGATCTGTCATTGGGGCGACTGGTAGACCCGCTGGAATCGCCAAACGGCTCAGGCCAGTGGATATACATCAGTCCGGATGGGGCATTGCATGCATTCTTCTCTTTGCTTCACGAAGATGATGGTATAGACCCGACCAGCGCCGTTGCTTATACGCGCGATGGGACCTACCATCGGCTGCATCGTATCAGTTCAACAACCTGTACTGTTGAATCCCCGGATGGACTCATTCGCATCTTTACCCGCTTTGCCGATAATCAGTGGAGGGTGACGCAAATCAAGGATCGGTTCTCCAACTCTCTCTCCATCACCTATAGCGCCGATAGCTGGAGGGTGACGGATAGCCAAGGAAGGTCACACACCCTCTACTTCCGAAGCCTCCCTTCCGGCCATTACTCACAGGTCATAGATCGAGTCGTCCTATCGGCCTTCGGCGGGACGACGGCAACCTATCAATTTGAATACACAACCCAAACGGTAAATCTTCCTGATTCGGATACTGACCCGGCAACTCCAACTTCGATGTCAATGGCTACACTCAGAGCGGTCGTCTTGCCGGATGGTTCCAAACATGAGTTTACTTACTCGCCGCGCAGCTATCAGGGGCGTTTAATCAGCCTGCTTCTGCCCACGTTAGGCAAAGTCAATTGGACGTATCAACCGTACCAATTTGTCAACCCGGGTTGCCCAACTGGTTTGCCTCCCTTCTTGCGGCAGAGCGTCGGGGTGGCAAGCCGTACCCTTCTGAATCCGGATGGGTCGGTTGCTGGCTCTTATTCGTATGCGCCAACTTTATATCCCCAGCCCTCTGGCTCTTCCTGTGTAGAGGCAACAGAGTTGAGGAACACCGTCACCACTCCTTTGGGGCACAAAGCCGTCCACTACTTCTCGGTGAATACCAATAGCCGCATCAATGACTATGGCTTGCCGCTGGCTAGAAGTCTGCCTGACGTTGGCGGAAACCGATATTTATCTCGCCAATACTTTGATTGCCGGAATGCCGGAAATGGTAATGATTGCCTCTTGGTGCAATCGGTTTACGTAAACTATGAACAAGACCGAGTAACAAATCCTACGTCGCCAACTTTTGATTACGCCAATCGCCGATTGGCCACGCAACGGACTGTCTACCACGACGATGTGGAAAACGGAGAAGCGCGATTTGCCGATGTCAATCGAAGCGATTTTGACGGCGTAGGCCATTACCGGCGAGTGACGACGGCGGGAAACTTTGGCAGCGGCGACTATGGGGAGACCGTAATTCGGTATGATGCGACGGTAGGGAGCTATCCGTCTCCAGGCTTTTCGATTCCAGGCCCAGACCAACCTTGGTTGCTGAACCTCTACGCGCAAACCGTGAAATCAGAAGGCGGTTCATCCGTTGTGGTTGATTACTGTTTTGATCGTCAGACCGGCTTTCTGTGGCGCAAGCGACTTCGATACGATGCCTCGATCCTCAGCAGTCGGGATGTCGTGATTGCTTATCAGCCGGACGCTGCCGGAGAAGTCAGCCGGGAACAATACTACGGCGGTGATACCCAGCGGCTCGACACGAGCACACTTTGTACGCTGGCGCTTCCCGTCAATCAGTATGAGGTTCGTTACGAATACCAATCGGGAAGCCTCAGACGCTCACAATACTATGATGAACTCGGACGCCCCTTCGGGTCGCAACTGGCTGACCGTGTCGTTGACCAAAATACGGGTCTGGTGCAAATGAGCAAAGATAGCGCGGGAATCTCCGTGACCTATGCGTATGACGCGATGGGGAACTTGGCCTGGGTGAAACCAGAAAGCGGTCAGGGCGGCTGGCAAGAGCATCGCTATGCGATTGCCACAGCCGCCACCGGTGCACAGACGGTCAGCTATCAATACCGGAACCAAGACCGCGAAATTGTCAGCGAAGAACGAATGGGTTTTGATGGGTTCGGGCGGCTCACAAGCGTCACGCGACGCTTGGCAGATGGCAGTAATCCGTCTCGCTACCGTCACTACAACGCCATGGGATGGCTGACCGCAGAATCAGAATTCAGCACCGAGTCGCCGCGCTATCGGTCATTTCTATCTTATGACCCCTTTGGTCGGGTGGGAACGATTCGCCCGCCAGAAGGCTCCCATCACGACACTACTTTTACCTATAAAGGAGTGCGGTCGGTCACCACTACTGCCAAACGAGGCGTGGCTTATCATCCGACAACCGGCCAAATTAGAGAAGAACCAATCTCGACCACCGAACTCTTTGATCGTCAAGGCCGTTCGTGGAAAACCATCGCGCCACAATCTTCCGGCGACGAAGAAACGGTTTACTCTTACGACGTTGTCGGGCGGCTGTTAGAGACTCGCGTCAACGGAAGTCGCGTCGGCGTATCTCGTTCGTACGATGGGCGCGGGTTCTTACGCCAAAGCGTGTCGGGAAGCGAAACG
This sequence comes from uncultured Clostridia bacterium, assembly GCA_964468725.1. Classification (GTDB taxonomy): domain Bacteria; phylum Acidobacteriota; class Blastocatellia; order UBA7656; family UBA7656; genus CAYXVU01. The sequence goes on along the minus strand of CAYXVU010000032.1, from coordinate 21,526 downwards.
ACCGATCACGAAAGTACGGATGCCTTGGGGAAGTCCCGCCTGATGCGGAGAACAAACTCCAATGGCACGGGCGATGTGTCGCTGGCCTATGACTATGATCGGGCAGGGCAATTGATTCGGGTGCGAGACCGCGAGATTGGGGGGAAAGTTTGGAAAGAATTCTTTTATGCCGACACCAATGGGGTGATGGATTGGCGAGCCGGTAAACTCTGGAAAACGGTGCGCTATAACGATATGAGCCGTTTCCTGAGCAGCGTTGGCGTTGCCCAAGTCAGCGAAAGTTACACTTATGGCGGGGTCGGCGGGAAAGTCTCCGAGTACACAATCAAGCTGCAAGATCAATTAGGCAGGCAAGAGAAGTTCCAACAAACCTATCGCTACGATGAGCAGGGAAGGGCTATTCAAATCGGCTATCCCAGCACCGCTAGCTCCCCCGAAAATACTGGCGTCACCATTCCGCGAGACCGCAGCATCACCAACCTCTACTCGTGGGGGCAACTGGTGCAGGTAGCGGACTCGCTGAATCGGATTGGAGCAACTTCGATCACTTACCACGCCAATGGAGAAATACACAGTGTCGCGCACTCCAATGGGGTAACGGACTGGACGACCATTGATCGAAACGGATTTTCGCGCTTCGCTTCGGTGTTTACGACCGGGGCGATCAACCAGTGGGGCGGGGCAGATAACCTCATATCCGGGGAGTTTCAGTATGACGGCTCCGGCGTTCTGGTCAAAGCGGGCGATCAGTACTTTGTGCCTCGTGAGGGGACTCCGCCTGCGGAAGCGCCGCCGCCGCCTAATGATCCGGGCTATCCGGGGATTTGCGCGGTGGGCTGGAAAGACCCGCTCGGGATGGTATACGCAGGGGTGAATGACCAGTGCGAAGCGAGATTCTTTTACTACTACACGGCGCAAGACCGACTCTTCAAGCTAGAAGATGCGACCAAAGGCGAAAAGACTTGGTTTTTCGTTGACCTTGAGGGGCGGCAACTGACCGAACACACGACGCATAACTCCGGCTCGCCTTGGCCGGGACAGTGGAAGACGACGCGCGATTATATCTATCAGGGTAAATACTTGCTCGGCATAGACGAAAAGATATGGCAGGAACCTTTTCTCAAAGCGCGCCACTATCACCCCGGGCACCGCATAGCCGGAATCAGCACGGATGAAAATCGCAGGCGAACGGATCACTAGGTATGGCAAAGACGGAGGAACATGATGAAAAAGATACTCGTCGCATTGATGCTCGTGATATTGGAGCTACCGGCTGCGGGTTTGGCTCAAGAGCCGCGTCCTGGTCAACAGCCGCTGAGCGATTTGCCGGTCTCGTCTCCTCAAGAGGTGGCGCGGTTGGGAGACCGGCAACTGGAAAAATTGATTGGGAAATTAAGCCGTAAGTTCGAGCGAATGACCAGCGAGGTACGCGAATTTCTGGCCTCTCGCGGGATCGTCACCGCAGAGATGTTCATCAGCCATTTCCCGCGCACAGTTGCCTATGCACACGAACAGAAAAGGTTATTTGCAGGGACAGCAGGCAACAATGCAGTGCCGGATGATGGAGCCACACCCATAGTGGCTAATGGAGAGGGTGGTTTTAGCATTATTGGTTCCGTCCTCGAGGTCTTATTCTTTTTGGATAGCCAAGCAGAATGGATCATTGTGGAAGACCTTCGTGCCGCTCATCCCAACTGGACTGATGACCAACTATTGCGAGAGGCGAATCTAATAACAGACGCCTTTTGGGAAGGAGCCTCTCTTGGCCTGCCTGCACGGGAAGCCGCCATCATGGAATACTTGATTTGGCTTGAGTCCTTTCAGGAGAAGGAACAGCGTATGAAATTCTGGAGAACGCCTCCTCCCCCGCCTGATGGGACTGGTACGGCTGGCAACGATGGCAGCGGGCAGGAAGAGAATCGCATTGCCCCTCCGTATGCCGGTGGCGGGCCGTTCCCTTGTGGTCCCGCCAATCAAAACACCACGGAAAATGGCGGGTCCTTTACGCCTTTTCCGGGCAACAATGATCCTGCCGGTGTCCTTAATGAGACGATAACCGTAAATGCGCATGGGTGCAGTCGAACGCGCCCGCGCCGACCGCCGTTTCTGCGCCCTGAAGAGCGACCCCATCCGCGACCGCCGCGTCCGTAATGAAGGCGAGTCGCGGAATTTCCCGTTGGCGCGGCTGTCTGGCGACCGGGTGATGAAGACAGTTAGGGCGTTTTCAAATAAGCGCTCGGTGTGCTTTTGCCACCCCATTGGCGGGCGCGCAGAGAGAATCAAGAATACAGGAGAGAGTTAGGAGCACAGATGAGAAACCAATTTCGATTGACGCTGGCCTTTATTCTTATGCTCAGCCTCGGTTCGTTAGCTGTCAGTCAAGATAAGCAGGCGAAATCGCAACGGCTGTGGCTGGTGCAAAACATTCAAGTCGAACTGACGCAAGAGGACGTGTTTGAACAAGCCTTGCAGGCGCAAGCCCGGGCTTTTCAAGAAGCCAAACTGGGTCGAGAACACCTTTGGGTAGTTTCCAGTCGTCCGATGGGACGCTATACCATCTCTTATCCGCTGCAATCGTTTGCTGACCTGGATCGCTTCGCTATGGTCAGCGAAGCGGCGGAAAAAGCTATCGGCAAAGGCAAGTGGGCAGAATGGGAAACCAAGAAAGCGGCAACGATTCGCAGCGTGCAGAATACGATCTACGCTTATGCGGAAGAGTTGAGTTATCACCCGAAAAAATCTGCCCGAACGAAACCGGCTGCGGCCTTCTATCACTGGACGATTGATTACGTCAAACCGGCCTACTTAGAGCAGTATAAACAAGCGATCAAAGCCTTTGCTGCCGCGCTTGAGCAGGCCAACCATCCGCTGGAATATGAGGTGTACGAGGTGTTGTTTGGTAGCGAAAGCGCTTTCGTTTTTGCTTATCCCGCCGATAATGCCGAGCAACATTACTCTTTGAATCAGTTCGGCCCGATCATTGCCAAAGCGATTGGTCGGGAAGCTGCCGCCTCGATTTACGTGAAGTGGCGGGAGTGCCTATCGGGGTTCGAGGCGCTGGATACGCACGCCAGACCCGACCTTAGCTTTCTGCCATAAGCCAATTTTATCGGTTGGCTCGTGTGCAGAGTGGAATCGTTAGGCGCATGCTTCCTTTGAAAAAATTTTTTCGGCAGTCGTTTTTTGATCGAACCATTCGTTTATGCATTGAAAACCAATGATAAGGAATCAGCAATGCGAAAAATATCTGGAAAGCGATCAACCAATTGGCGACTGCCTGTATGGCGAATCCTCTCGCTTCTGCTTGTGTTGGCGATTGCTCTCACAGCCAATCGCCAAGCGTTAGGGGCGCAAAGCCCGATAACACCGGAATGGCAATCCTATCTGGCGCATATTGCAGCTGCCGCTTCCGCCCTGCGATTGCATGAAACGTCGGAAGCCAAACGTTGGCTCGAGGCCGCCCCGGCAGCCCACCGCAACTGGGAGTGGCGGTATTTGAGCGCCCAAGCGGAGCAGAGCCTAACGGTGATCGAAGGCCATGCCGATGGCGTGATGGCAATAGCCGTCAGCCCCGATGGCAAGCGATTCGCCTCTTCTTCGGCGGATAAGACCGTAAAAATTTGGGATGTGCAGAGCGGCAAGGAACTCTTCACCTTGCGCGGCCATAAAGCGACGGTGCTCTCTGTGGCCTTCACGCCCGATGGCCATCGGTTGGCGACAACCGCTTCCGGGCAAGCGGTTCGAATATTTGAGGCGGCCAGCGGAAAAGAGGTATTAGCCCTACAAGGGCGAGGCAAGGGGCTGGCTGCCTCAGCCTTCAGCCCGGACGGGAAGTTGCTGGCCTCCTGTTCATGGAGTTTCACGCCGGAGAGAGGCGTATTCGGCATCGTCGAAATCTGGAGCGCAGAGACCGGCGCGCATGTCACTTATCTGGAATACGGCAACAAACCGCTGCCTGCAATTGCCTTTAGCCCCGACGGCAGCCGCTTGGCAGTCGGTTCATGGGAATACACCCAAAACGTCGCGATTTGGGAAGTGGGGAAGTGGGGCGCGCCAGCGATATTAGAAGCGCCGCACAGCGAGCCCTACAAAGCTGTGCAGGCGATTGCTTTTTGTGGCGATGGCAGCCGCCTGGCTGTAGCCGCCAAAGATGCCACCGTGCGCGTTTGGGATGTGGGCAATCGAAAGCTGTTGCGAACGTTAGGCGGACAAGGTTGGGGGCATCGCAAATGGGTCAACGGCGTCGCCTTTCACCCCAATGGGAAGTGGCTGGCTTCGGTTTCTACCGATCAAACTCTGCGCTTGTGGGAGGTCGAGAGCGGCAACGAAATCACCGTGCTGCACGGCCACACAAAAGCAGTCAATGGCCTCGCCTTTAGCCCTGACGGCCAGCGCATCTTCACGGCTTCATCCGACCGGACAATTCGGGTTTGGGAGGGAGAGAGCGCCAACCTCGCAAAGATGCAATGGAGCTATGGTGACGAAGTCTACGGCCTGGCCTTCATTGCCGATGGCCAGCAAGTCCTCGCAGGCGGTTTAGGGGGAACGATCAAATGGTGGGACGCTGAGTCGGGACGCCCGCTGCAAGAATGGGAGGCGCATCGAATCTCCGTCAATGCCATTGCCAGTCGTGCAGACGGCCAACAGATCGTCAGTGTCGGCAATGATGGCGCAGTCAAATTGTGGGAGGTTGCCAGTCGCAAACTCTTACGCACCTTTGCCACAGTCAAAGGGATTCAACTCACTCAAGTAGCCTTCAGTCCTGATGGCAAGCGCGTCTTTTCCGCTTCCGCGCCGGGAACAGCCACCGTGTGGGATGCGGAAACCGGCGCCGAACTCTTCCAGTTAGCCCATGAGAATAATGTGGGCGTCGTCGCCTACAGCGCCAATGGAGACTACTTGGCTACTGGTGGCCGCGATGGTTCGGTGCGGTTGTGGGATGCCCGGAGCGGTCAGGCGCTTGCGACCATTGCTGCGCACAAAGCAGCCGTAATGTCGTTAGCCTTTAGCCCCGATGGTCGTTGGCTGGCGACCGCCTCCGCTGATCGCACAATTGGGTTGTATGAAGCGCCAAGCGGCAGAGCGCGACACACACTTGTCGGGCACGATGAGTTAATTTATAGCATTGCCTTCAACCCGGAGGGTACGCGGCTGGTTTCAGGCGCAACCGACAACACCGTAAAACTATGGGACACAGCAACCGGCGCAAGTGTTTTGACGATCCCCTATGAGGTACAGGTTTACGGCGCTGTCTTCAGCCCGGATGGGAAATCCCTATTGACCTTACCGATGGATAAAACAATCCGCAAATTGGATTCGGTGCGCCGCATACCGCCGGTCGAAAAGAGGCGCTGAGCTAATGGGCAAGTGACTGCAAAATGAGGAAGGCTAGCGTTGCCTCCACGCCGGTTGCTCGACGCCGAATCACAAAGAAAAAGGAGACTGCGTGCGATGAAATACAAACTCGAACCGGATCATCCGGTTACCAATGCCGCTGCGAAGGCGGCCACAGGCAAAAGCCTCGATCAGTGGTTTGCTGAACTTGATAAAGCGGACGGACTCAAACAGGGTCGCCGCACCGTTAATAATCTACTCAATGAGCAAAAAATTGATCCCTGGTGGTGTACGACCATCGCCGTCGAATACGAGAAACATCACGACGCGCGCAAGAAGGATGGCTTCTATGAAGGCTATTTTATCTGCTCGACAAAGACGATAGCCGCGCCGGTCGAAGAGGTCTTTGCTGCCTGGGCGAGCGGCGCAAAGCTAAGCCAATGGTTCGGCGAGGCGACCCAAGCCGAAGTCAAAGATGGCGGCAGGTATGAAAATCGAGACGGTGACTGCGGCAGCTTTCCGCGTGTGCGACCCAATAAAGACCTACGCCTGACCTTTGAAAACCCGGCTTTTTCCGCACCTTCCCAAGTAGATGTGCAATTTCAGGATAAGGGCAAAGGAAAGACCGGATTGCTCATCAATCACTCGCGCATTCAAACGCGCGCCGAAGCCGACGGCTTGCGCGCCGCGTGGGCGGAAGCGCTCAATCGCTTGAAGTCGCTTTGTGAAGGATGAGCGTATGGGTGCAGACCATGTGGGTTGCGCTATTTCGTGCGCCCTGTCGATGCGCAGGGTTGACGGTCGGAAAGGTGATTTCGGGATTTGCCTGCGAAAAGTGATAAGTGATCTTTCAGATTGCCCTCTAGACCCATAGTCCATCGGTTTGAAATGACATTTTATCTGTGGTTTCGGCGACAGCCCTTTCATTAAGGCGGCGAAGGCGATGCCAAGATCTGGCTCGTTTTTCGTTTTGCCTGCGATTCCTTATTTGCCACAGGCCTTTCTGAGGCGAGAGCTATGGAAACGCATCCTTTGGGGTTTGGAAGTGGCGGTATGCAAGAGCCTTTACACGTGACCCGTGTGCATTGGTTCCGTCCCGGTTGCCTAGCAGAGACGGATGATGATGCGCGGTTGCAAAAGGAGGAAACGATTATGGAATTCGGGAATCCCTCTGTGAGAATAAGAGAGCGAGAAAGGTGGCACAGGGCAGGGCGAACGCTGGCCGTGCTAGCGGTGGGTTTGCTCATTTTAGTTGGTTGCCGATCTGCATCGCCATCGCTACCGAGCCTCCATCAACCCTTAACGGCTGGTCGTCAGAAGCAGATACCGTTGGCTACCTCGCTGGCAGAAGCGCTGCAAGCCGCGCGTTACCGTGTGCAGTGGAGTGAGCAAACTCCCTGGAAACACCTGCCCGGAGCCTATTATGCCTACAATCCGGCACAGCGATTGACGGCCTTTTTTACGCAACAGGGCATACACTTGCAATCCCGACTTCAAGGCGCGCCGGAATGGAAAGTGTCTATGCGGTTGCAGGAGTGTGGTTATGGCAAGCAACTTTTTGCGGTGACGGCTGGCGCGATACAAGTAAACAGCAATCGGCTGGAAATGCAGCAAGCCTTCCCTTCGCACCCGCACATTCGGTTCACCGAGTGGTACGAAAACCAGGTGGCAGGAATCGAGCACGGATTTCGCATTGACTCGTCGCCTGATAAACATCCGTCGGGAGCGCCTCTGCGATTGGGGTTGCAAGTAGAAGGCGATTTACAGATACGACTGGCAGAGGGAGGGCAGGCAGTTGATCTTCTAACCGCAACGGGGGCGCTCGCATTGCGTTACGACAAACTGAAGGCCTTTGACGCAGACAGGCGCGAATTACCATCTCGTTTAGCGGTTACCCATCAGCGAGTGTGGTTAGAAATAGATGACCGCGAGGCAACCTACCCGTTAACGATTGATCCAATGTTTACTCAGCAAGCGCAATTGATTGCGCCGGATGGGTCTATGAATGACCTATTCGGTCAATCCATATCTATTAGCGGCGACACCGTCGTTGTTGGCGCGGTGGCCGATCAGGTCGGGATGAATGTCGGGCAGGGGTCGGCTTATGTATTTATTCGTAATGGCAACATATGGAATTTTCAACAGCAACTCACGGCCTCTGATGGCGCGGCCTCCGATCAGTTCGGCAATGCGGTTGCTCTTGACGGGGATACGGTGATCGTGGGCGCAAATTTTGCCGATATTCAGACGCCGGATGACAATCGCGGTGCGGCGTATGTCTTTGTGCGGAGCGGCGTGACCTGGACGCAACAGCAAAAACTCACGGCTTCGGACGGCGGGCTTGATGACTTGTTTGGATTCTCTGTTGCGATACGTAGTGACAGCCTGGTTGTTGGCGCTATGAATGACGATATCGGCATGAATAGCAATCAAGGTTCCGCCTATGTTTTCGTGCGAAGCGGTATGACCTGGACAGAGCAACAAAAGCTGACGGCTTCAGACGGCATGATCTCCGATCAGTTCGGCGGTACGGTGGGCATTGATGGCGATACCGTTATTGTTGGGGCAGGCGCAGATGATGTGCAGGCAGTGGATGACGACCGCGGCTCTGCCTATGTCTTTGTGCGGAGCGGCATGACCTGGACGCAACAGCAAAAACTCACATCTGCCGATGGGGGAGTTGGTGATGAATTCGGCAGAGCCGCAGCTATCAGCGGCGATACGGTTGTCGTCGGCGCTCCCTTTAGTCAGAACGGAATGGGGCAGTTTCTCGGCGCGGCCTACATCTTTGTGCGGAGCGGCATGACCTGGACGCAACAGCAAAAACTCGCGGCATCGGACGGTGGTGACGGAGATGAGTTTGGCAGAGCCGTAACCATCAGTAGCGATACAGTCGGCATCGGCGCTCATACAGACAATATAGGCATGAATAACGATCAAGGCTCGGCCTATGTCTTTACTCGCAGCGGGATGACGTGGACAGAGTTGCAGAAACTCACGGCAGCGGACGGCGCGGCGACTGATCGGTTCGGCGAATCCATCTCGATTGACGGCAGCACCATCGCCGTTGGCGCATCGAGCGATGATGTCGGGATGAATGGCGGACAGGGTTCGGCTTACATCTTTCAGATGATGGGCACAGGAGCCGATTTGCAGATCACCAAAAATGATTCTGCTGACCCGGTTGCGCCGGGCAGTAGTTTGACCTATACGCTGACGGTAACAAACAACGGCCCTGAAGATGCGACCGGAGTGGTGGTTTCCGATATGCTGCCAGCCGATGTCAGTTACCTATCTGACACCTGCGGAACTGGTCCTCCTGCGGGTAACGTCATCACTTGGAATATTGGCAACCTGGCTAACAGCACTTCCGTTACCTGCCAGATCACCGTTATGGTTGCCGCCACTGCGTCGTGCAGCACGATGTTGTCGAATGCGGCTTCTGTAACTGCTGATCAAGCTGACGCAATCCCGATGAACAACTCCGACACGGAAACAACAACGGTCGTCAGCTCTCCTATGCTCACCTGCCCATCTGATTTTGTCGTTGGTACGGATGCCGGACAATGTGCCCGTTCCGTTGTCTTTATGGTGACAGCCAGTGGAACTCCTGCACCAACCATCGAATGTAAAATCGGGATGATGACAATCACCTCACCTCACGTTTTCCCCGTCGGCATCACAACCGTCAATTGCACGGCGTCAAATGGTTGTGCCCCGGATGCAATGTGTAGTTTCACCGTCACGGTCGAAGACGACGAACCGCCGCAGATTACCTGCCCTCCGACGCAATTTGTGATGCCGGGGGTCGTCAACTTGCCTGCGCCCCTGGCAAGCGATAACTGCGGTAGTGTTGGAGTCGTCTGTACGCCGCCATCCGGGTCTGTGTTCCCGGCGGGGGTGACGACGGTAACTTGCACGGCTACCGATACGGCAGGCAATACGGAGCCCTGTAGCTTTGCCGTTGGAACTTTTGATGTCTGTTTGCAAGATGATAATCAAGCTGGCAACCAACTGCTGTTTTTATCTACGACTGGCGATTATGTCTTTTGTTGTGCGGATGGGACGATGGTCATCGGCACCGGGTTGGTTAAGAAGAAAGGGACTACCTTCACGTTACAACATAGCGGCAGCAATCACCGAGTAGAGGCCAGCGTGACGCTTGGTAGTGTGAATAAAGGCACCGCCTCGCTGCGAATACCATTAGGAACGTTGAAGTGTTCGATTACAGACCGGAACACGCAGAATAATAACTGTCTGTGTTCTCCTTGATAGGGGCACTGACGTTGAGAGCCATCGCTGTGGTAGGGGAGATGCGACAATCTGCGAGGGCTGGAAGTGTGGTTATTGGTCTTGCCGGGCGGGTAACCTTATCGGCATTGCTGCCTGCCGATCTCGCTAACGCCGCTCCCAACAAGTGGATTTAACAGATCGGTCACCGCAGAGGTTTGAGAGAGCAAGGCAGCGAAGAGGCCTGCAAAAGCGGTTGCGTGATTTCGCCCTTGCCGCTCTGCGCAGGCCGGATTGGCGATAGCCGGGAGTAAATGTGCGAGGTTATGAAAAGAGTTCTTTACGTCATCTCTTTTTTCCTGCTGGCCACGTTGGGATACGAGCAGCGAACCATGCAGGGATCTGAGAGCTTGTCTCAGCAATGGCGCTCTTCCCGGACGCCGATTGATTGGCAGCCTTGCCGATTGCGCAATCATCCGACGGCGCGGTGCGGCAAGTTAGAGGTCTTTGAAAATCGTGCTGCCGGGACGGGGCGCAAAATCGCTCTGCACATCGTCGTGCTCCCTGCTCACCGTCGAAAACCGGCTGCTGATCCGGTTTTCCTCTTCACGGGTGGCCCCGGCTCCGGAGCAACGGAGATTGCCGGAGTGCCGGACGGCGGGATGTTGAAAAGCCTGCGCGCCCAACGCGATATCGTACTGGTGGATCAACGCGGAACCGGAGAATCCAATCCGCTTCTCTGCGACCTCTACGGCCAGGACAAGCAGCGATACTTCGAGGCTCTCTTCCCGCTTGACCGCGTGCGTGAGTGTCGAAAGCAGTTAGAGAAAAAAGCAGACCTGACGCTTTATACGACTTCGATAGCGGCAGACGACTTTGATGAAGTTCGCGCGGCTCTGGGCTATGAAAAGATGAATCTGCTCGGCGGTTCCTACGGGACGACCGCCGCCTTGGTTTATATGCGGCAGCATCCCGAGCGCGTGCGTTCAGCAGTGTTGTTGGGAGTTTCGACGCCAGATTTCAAGTTGCCACTACCCTTTGCTAAAGGGGCGCAACAGGCGATGGATGGTCTCTTTGAAGCTTGCCATCGTGAGCCGAACTGTCAAAAGGCATTCCCGAATCTTCAAACGGAATTTGCCGAAGTACTCGCGCGCTTGGAAAAAGAGCCATCGCGTTGTCAACTCGTTGACCCGAAAACCCGCACCCCTGAGATTGTCAACATCTATCGCGGCCCCTTCACAGAGCAACTTCGATTGCTGTTATACACCGCTGCAACCGCCAGATTGATCCCCTTTCTCCTGCACAGAGCCTATCACAATGATTTTGAGCCGTTCGCCAAGGTCACGCTTTCCAACACAAAGACTCTTAGCAAGGGACTGGCGATGGGAATGTATTTTTCCGTCACCTGCTCCGAGTATGCTTCCTTCATCAGCCCGTCCGATGTGGAGCGCGAGACGGCAGGAACCTTTATCGGGAGCTATCGCGTGAAGGCGCATCTGGATGCCTGTCAGCAATGGCCGTATCGAAAAGCGCCTGACGATTTCCTTGCGCCAGTGCGCTCGGAGACGCCCGTACTGATGATTTCGGGGGGCAACGATCCGGCGACCCCGCCGAGTTTCGGGGCAGCTATGCTCAAGTTTCTACCTAACGCTCGCCAAGTTATGGTTCGCCATGGCGCTCATGGCTTCGGCGGAAACTGTATCAACAATTTAATTACAAGCTTTATTTCTACCGGGACGGCACAGGGGCTTGATGCTTCCTGTACGGAGCAGATTCGGCGACCGGCTTTCGTTACGAAATTGCCAAAGCAATATGAATAATCATTTGCCGGGTGAGGCGAGGGAAGCAACCCTCCATTCAGAGCCTGGCGGAGAGAAAGATCATGATGAAGAAAGCCCTATCCTTTGCACTGCTGGTATTATCGAAGTTCTATGGCGATTCCTTTCTTCTCACCAGCACGCCACGAAGCAACGAATTCCTTGATGCGGCCTCCCACCCTGGGGAAGCTATGATGCTGCAACTGCCCCAACCGGCAGCCATCTTTGCTGCTGCGACTGATGCAATGGGGGGCGAGCAACGGCTGAGTGCAATCAAGAATTTCAAGGCTTCGGCAGATTGTACTTCGCCGCAAGGTGATTACCGAACCGAGATCATTTCCGCTCGTGGGGATCGGCTGGTCTTCAAGCAACGATGGCCAGGGCAGGATTCGTCTACGATCTTCGTCAATGGCAAATACGCCTGGGTGAAGAATGAGAAAACGGGCAAGGTCGCACCTGTGAGCAAAACGTTGATGGCTGTCGTTCGCGGCCATGAATTTCAAATGATTGCGCTTGCGCCGGTAGACCGCTATCGAAATCCCCTGGTCGAAGGCTATGAGGAATTCGCCGGGACGCGTTGTGTGAAGGTGCGCGTGACCGACGAGATTGGCAATCCATTACACCTTTTCTTCCGAACGGATTCGCATTTGATGGCCGGGTTTAGCAGCAAGAAGCCGACGGAAGACGGCGTAATTCACGTGGTCTTCAAGCAATGGATGACTGTGGGCGAGCGCCTCAAACTGCCGTCCCTTGTCGTGGTAACTGACGGCAGCAGCGAGTTTGTTCTGCGCTTCGGTTCCATCATCCTCAATGAAGCGGATGAGGAAATGTTCCGAGTCCCCAAGGAGATTGAAGCCGCAAAATAATTCGGTGGGAAAGGCAGAGTGGTCGCTTTCTCGTTATCGCGAGAATCGGAACCCGGCATAAGGCATTGTGATGCGCTGTAAGGGCGGGCTGCGTCAGACTTGCATCACCGAAACTCGGTGATTAGGAATTCAGGAAGACCGCACGGCGAAAGGTCTGCCAACCCTCTCATCTGACACCTTTCCAACCCCCTTTAAGGAGGTTGTTGACAGATCGCCTCGATGGATGGTCTTACCATACGCTGTGAGGGCGGAAGGCGATTGGAGACAGGCTCGCCATACAACCAGAGGTCAAGATGAAATTACTTCTTCGCGCTCTTACACCGCTTTCGACCTGCCGCCGTACGACCCTGACCCGGCGCACTATGTTGAAAGCGGTTGGCCTTTCCAGTCTCTCTACTATGACCAAACTGCTGCCCTTTCCTGTCTTGACGACAGCAGCGACAACCCCGGCGCTACCAGAGAGCCGCCAACGCCCGCTGTTTCATATCAAGCAGGTGGCGGAGAATGTCTATGCGGCGATTGCCCGCCCCACGACAAAGGAAAACTGCAACGCTGCGATCATTACCTGCCCAACCCATGTGCTGGTCGTGGATACGCATTCAAAGCCCTCCGCTGCACAAGCCCTGCTCAGGCAAATTCGCAAGGAAATCACTGACCGTCCGGTTCGCTATCTGGTCAATACCCATTTCCATTGGGATCACGTGCAAGGCAACTCAAGTTATCTTCAAGCCTTTGGCTCTCAGGTTGAATTGCTCTCATCAACTGTAACGCGTGAGTGGGCAGCCCGCGAAGGCGTGTCACGATTACGCCAGTCTCTCGCTCGGTTGCCGGAACAGATTGCTCACCTGCGCGCGCAAGGGGAGGCTGGTACGACCAAACAGCGTGAACGAATCTCAGCCGCCATCGCGGAACTGGAAGCCTATGGCAAAGAGATGGAATCGCCGGAAGCCATTGTTGTGTTGCCGACTGCAACCTTCGACCGGCGGATTACCTTGTATCAAGGCGGTGAAGAGGTGCAATTGATCTTCTTCGGCAGAGGGCATACCGCAGGCGACATTGTCGTCTTTCTGCCGCGAAGAAAGGTGCTCGTAACGGGCGATTTGGTGGACAGCGCCTTACCCTATATTCGTGATGGTTATCCGGATGAGTGGCCGCGCACACTGGCTGCTCTGGAAAGACTCGATTTCCAGCGCGTCATCTCCGGTCATGGCTCACTGCAAACAGGAAAATCAGTGTTGCAATTCTATCGCGCCTACCTCGAAGAGCTCAGCGAAACTGTTGCACGAGGCCGAGAGCAAGGGGTTACGCTTGAAGCCTTGCAACGCCACTTGACCCCTGACAGATTGCGTGCCTTCCGGTTATCAGGGCAGCAGCAACGGTTGTTGCGAGAAGCCTCGGCCATGGGGGCAACAACCCCGAAACGCGTCATTGCAGAAGCTGTCGCCGAAAATGTTGCAGAGGTCTACGCCTATTTTGCAAAACCGCAATAAGAGAGGTGAGCCGTTGATTATCGGCACGGATGGCTTCAGCCTTTTATGCTTACTTTGGCAACCCCTGCGAAGACGCGTGCCGCATTGTGCTGCCATGTATATTTTGCCATCGCCGTTTGTCGTGCTGCCACGCCCAACCGATTTCGCAGCTCTGCATCGCTGGCAAGGCGTTCGAAGGCGCGCGCCCACTCTTCTGCATGGCCTGGCGCGACGAGCAGACCATTCTCTTCGTCGTGAATGACATCGGCGATTTGTCCGAGCCGACTGGCAACGATGGGGCGTGCCATCGCCAGATATTCGAAGAGTTTGGTTGGTGACCCGAAAAATTCGCTGCCATCCGGTGACGGCACATGCGGCGAGGCGAGGATGTCGCAGGCATCGAGATACGCCGGAGCTTCGGGGTGTGCGATGCGCCCGATGAAGGTTGCGCTCACCTGATGAGCAGCAATGAGAGCTTCGGTTTGCGGTCGCTCATCCCCATCCCCGATGAAGAGAAAATGGCAGCGTGCGGAAGGCGAGACTTGCGCCGCTGCAGCGGCCAAAGCGGGCGCTCCGTGCCAGGGGCCAAACGTGCCGATGAAACCGACGACGATGCGATCTGCGATGCCAAGCCGCTCGCGTATTGCTTGTCCGCCGCACTGCGGGCGAAATTCGCTTGGGTCAACGCCATTCGGATTGACGATGATTTTGGCTTCTGCGACTCCGGCTTTGATGAGGTTGCGGCGTTCGGCATCCGAAACGACGAAGACCAAATCCGCAGCGCGCAGATTCAGTCGTTCATAGCGTTTCAGCAGGCTGATGAGACCGATTGGGTCCCACCGTTGACTGATCCAAACTTCCGAACCGTTATATTCCAATGCCAGCGCGCGCCCGGTGATAAATGACAACACCGCGCCTGTCCAGTTGAACCGGCTGTAACGTTGATAGATGAAATCGAATTCCGCTTCTCGGCTCTGCTCCAGCCAACGCCAGCTTTTGAGAGTGAAGATCAGGTTGCTCCATAATTCGAACAGCGCTTTGTTGGCGCTCACCGCCGCAGAAGGTTTGAGAACGCGGCTGACAACAAAATCCCTTGCACCTTCACTGACTGTGATTAGCTTGACGCGATGGCCTAATGCTTCAGCGCCACGCACGAAACCTTTCACGTGCGTAATCATGCCACCGGCCTTTTCGGCAGAGAGCGTAGCGCGGAGATAGAGCACAGATTGAGGGGCATGCGTATCCGATAGTTTGCGCTTGATTTGGGATGCACGCATTACTGCGCGCATCGGCAGGCATATGCCAATCGCCCAGGTCATCACCCACAACAGCGGCGCAAGCAGCCCGTAGCCGAGCGCGTATTCGAAAGCGAGGCGCGGCATATCGCTGAAGACCACTTGCCGACGAGAGCGGATAAGGGTGTGATGGCGATCTCCGATGATGATGCGCTGTGCGCCGGTCAGAGCGCCGAACAGCAGCAGGGCGCGGCGGGCGCTTTGGGTTTCGAGATTGGTCGCAAAGACGGCGAAGACCTGCGGCGAACGTCCGCGCAACCGCGCCAGGGCAGCACGTTTCGATGACCACTTAAGCTCCGCTTTGTTGATGAGTTCGGTGGCGCTCTCGGCTGCGAAAGAACGGCTCCACATCAAAGCAGCGGTTTTGTCATTCGATAGATCAAGGAGAAGGACAGTTGCCGGTTGCCAGTTGCTGGCGGCTGGTTGCTGGTTGAATGTTGAAGGCTGCAAATCCGCTTTATTGCCGACTCGCTCTTTTGCTGCCTCCCTTTTTCTCCCCTTCACCCGTTCACCCTTTCACTCTTTCACCCCTTCATTGATAAGGGTGCGGCGGAATTTGTGATAGTAGTAGAGCGTCAGCAGGTAGTCCAGAAGCATGGAACCCGCTGCTACCCACGCCGCGCCATAGATGCCGAAGCGCGGTACAGCGATCAACAACCCAGTTATGTCGGCAATTGTGAGGAGCAAGGCTTTGTTGCGAATCTCCGCGCCGCGCCCGTGCGATAACAAAAAAGTGTGATACGGCTGAAACAGCCCGCCGAACAGGCTCCAAAAGGCGAAGGGTAACAGCAAGTCTCCGGCTTCGGCATATTTCGGAAAGACGAGCTTCAGCGCAAACGGCCCGATAGTGGCGAGCAAGAGCGAAGCCACAATCAGCAGGCCTGCATTCCAGCGGCGAATGCTCGCCGGAACGCTGTTGAGTCCGACAAAGGCGCGAAAGCGGGTGATCGAAATCGAGCGCGCCAGCATCACGATGGGGTTAGAGACTTTTTGTGCATTGTCATAGAGTGCGAGCGGCGCAGTTTGCGGAATGAAATAGGCGATGACCAGATTGTCCACCTGCGTGCTGACCGTTCCGGTGATGCGCGAGAGGTAGATGTTTAAGCCGTAACGACGCATCTCTTGCAGGGTGAGTTTGAGATAGCGCGAGAAGTCGGAAAAATCCGGGCGCAGGCGCGCCAGCGTCCACAATGCAGACAATCCAATGGCCGTGAGATAGGCGAGCAGAGCCAGTTTCGAGGTGAGGTTGCCAGTAAAGGCGAGCGCGCATTGCAGGGTCAAATTCATCAGCGCGAAGCCCAGTTGATAGGCCGACAATTTCGGAATTTGATTCAAACCTTGGCAACCGTCTTGAATGACCGATTGAAACGGAATGACAAAGGCGAAGCCTGCGGCGAGGAAGAGAATTGGCGCGATGTTTTTATCAAAGAACGCCGCAAAGGGGAGGGCGCTTGCCAAGAGGAAGAGCGATAACGCCGCCCCGATCAATGTCGCCATCAACACCAATGCGCCGAGGGTGCGGCGCTGCCTCTCTTGATCGTCAGCCAGAGCCAGCACTCGCCCCCCGGCGGGCGAAAAGCCAACTTCAAAGAAGAGGCTGGATATCATGATGATCGGCAAAGCGAGCGCGTACAGACCGCGATCTTCAGGCTCCATCACGCGGAACTGCACGACCGCTGTGAGCAGCGAAGCGAGCATCGCAACCGTGTTAGCGGAAAAGAGTAATCCAGCTTGACGCGGCACTTCACCGAGTCGAGGCCATAAACGCTTTTCGGTTGGCAGGCGAGGCTGTGGGGATGGCTCAGTGTTCGTGTTCAGAATGGCTTGCTCCTGATTGACAGAACCCGATTCATTTTACAACCTTTTGCCCAAGTCTTTCAGTCAATGACGTAGATGAGTAAAGGAACCGCTGGTCGCCGGTTCACTGATGGGGTTGTTGGGATTGGAGAACGCTTGCCGATCAGGCGGAAACATTTTCCTAGCTTTCCGATTGGACGGACTCGATTTCTTTGAGTTTTTCATAGAATTGCGAACGGCTTAACCCGGCTAGTTGGGCGGCTTTCTCTTTGTTCCCTCCGGCGGCAGCGAGGGCTGCCTTGAAATAGGCTCGTTGGATGAGATTCAAAACGCTACGCCATGAATGGGTAGCCGGATCAAAAGCTACTGTATGTTTGGGCTTTTCCGTTTGTCGGGCGCGCACTGCCTCTTGAAAAAAGACGGCGCTCAGGCGGTCGCCGTCTGCGTAAGCGGCGGCTCTTCTGACGATGGCGCGGAGTTCTCGCACATTGCCTGACCAATCGTATCGAAACAGGCTATCGAGAGAACCGGGCGGGAGGGTTAGAGTCGAAGCGTACTCGTGATTGAATTCTTCTACAAAATGCTGCACAAGCAAGGGAATATCAGCTTTCCGTTCGCGTAGCGGAGATAGTTCAAGGGTGAACCCTTGAATGCGTTGAAACAGGTCGTAGCGGAACTTGCCTTCGGCACAATCCTCAGACAGGTTGCGATGAGTGGCCAGAATGATGCGGGCGCGAATCTCAAGAGACTGATTGGCTCCGACCGGTCGAATTTTGCGGTCTTCGAGGACGCGCAGCAATTGCGCTTGCGCTTTCAAATCGAGGTCGCCGATTTCGTCAAGAAAGATAGTGCCGCGTTCTGCCTCAAGAAATAGTCCCTTGCGAGCTTGTCGGGCATCGGTAAATGCGCCCCTTTCATGGCCGAACAGTTCGCTGCCCATTAGTTCGGGCCTCAACTCCGCGCAGTTGATGGGGAGAAACGGATTCGGACGTTGACTATGGTGGTGAATTTCTCTGGCGACTAATTCTTTGCCGGTGCCGGTTTCACCGAGAATCAAGATGGTCTCAGAGAGCGGCGCGAGGCGTTGAATATGACCGTAGAGATCGCGTAGCTGTCGGGATGCGCCGCGCAAGTCGCCCAGAGAAGAAGGTTGTATCAGGCCGGACAGAATCAATTGCCCTAAAACGCGCTCAACGATATGCGCCGCTGACCAACTGCGAGGAGAGACAATTTCCGAAGCCCCGCAACGCTGTAACAGCAAGCGGTCGGATGGCGTAACTTCGGGAATGCACAGGATGAGCGACGCCGCTTCGGGAAGCAGTCTTCTCACGATAGTGGTTTGCTCGCCAATCAAATCTATTCCCTGTTTCGGAATCACCAAAATACCGGTTGCCAAATCAGGCGACAGCTTCGCTTTGCATAAGGCTGCGCCAAGCTGAAGGCTCAACCCGATCAATCCTTCTTGGCTCAACCGTTGAACCGCTTCATCCAAAGGGAAATTGGCTTGTGAAAATAGAGCGATTGCCATCTTCATTTTCCACAATCTGACCAATAGGCTACGGGCTGAGACTGACTATAGCCTCTGGCTTGCAACCTCGTACAGCCCCGGTGAAAAGCTTCTAAAATGCGCTCACGGTTGCCGCCGCTTCGTAAGGCGGCGCTGACCACTTCTTGGGCCAGCAACATCGAAGCCGGAGGGATAACTTGCCCTTCAAATCCTATGGCTACCCCGACTCCGGCTTGGGCAAAAAGGCGAGCGGCTTGCGCCGACTCACAAGCCGAGAAGAAGGCCAAAGCCAAGCTTCTCTCGTAAGATTGAAACCGCAGCAGCCATTGCGCAGCTGCGTGAAAGTTTTTGGAGAACTCTTGGAGTTCGATATCTTCTTGCCCTGCGACTTTGCGGCCATGCCCAAGATAGACCCAAGCCATGAGCGACAACTTTTCGCTCATCTTCTCTAAAACATCTGGCAGATGATCTCCGTTTAAGGCCGGGTGGACGTTGTAATGGGTGCAGATCGGCATGTGGTACGTTATCTGTCCGGCTTCCTGTGAAGCCGCGATACAGAGTCGGGCATCGACAAAATCTATGGGGTGAAAGGAATTTGTAATTAAGAGAGCCGTCCGTAAGGATGAGTCCGGCAGCGGGAAAACTTGATTTTCTACCCGCACCGCACGCACGTCGCCGCCGGACAGCGAAGTCCCGCTTGGGTGCGCGTCTCGATTTGCCCGTTCGAGAAAAAAGCGCAATTCGTAGGGGCCGCGAAATTCCCACTCAATCAAGGGGAGCTTGCTTTGCCGACACCAACTCTTCAACTTGTCTGAGGCTGGGACTTTGTATAGAGCGACCACCGGATGGCATCTTGTGTATTTTTTGAGTGTCTCTTTGACGAATCTGACCTGCTCTAAGTCATGCAGCATGTCAATCACTAACAAAAGGTTTCCGGCAAAGGCTTGGTCGGTTGGCTGAATCACGTAGTCTGGTATGAACGTGGTTAAGCACGTGCCGTCTTTGACAGAGACCGGACCCGCTCCCCAATACCCCCATTTCCACTCACCGGCTCCGGCTGCCTGTTGCAGCGCGCAATTCCGTTTTTCGGCATGCTTGGCATTGCTTGTCAGAGGATTCATATCCGAGCGAATGAACCCGTAACTGCGATCAAATTTCACTTCCAACAGTTCCGAAGCCCCAGCTTTAATGACCTTGTCAAACCAATCGGATAAGGCGGCGCGATTCTCGATTTGGCTTTCGCTGATGTCAATGCTCTTATCAACCACCAGATAAACCGGCGCTCCCCACCCATGTTTGCGCGCTTCTTCCACAAGCCTTTCGAGCAGGTGGTAATTATAGTGATTGATGAGGTGGTCGCCTAACAAACATAAAAAGGGCGCGGCGGAAATCACATACTCTTGAGCGGCTCGGTTGGTGAGATTCAAGACGCAGGCTTCCCAATTGTCAACTTGAAAGACATAGCCTCCCTGAGCGTGCAAGGATTCGCCTTCAACCCATGGCGGTACGATTGGGTCGCTGCCGCCCTCGGGGAGAAAGATGACTTGAACGACTGATCGCGGATTGCTCATGGCTTTTCCTCTGCCTCTCTCTTTTCGACACCGCAGCCGTCAGCGCCGCCCGTCGGGCTGTGCGTTTCGGCTGATAAAGAAGAATGGTTAGCGATTAGCGACAGGTTGCTCAGCCTGTGAGGGCGCGGTTGACGCGTCTGCTTTCAGAAAGCGGATTAAGAACTTATGCCCGCGATCCCCGGCAATCTCATCGGATAAATCTTGAATTTCGCCCCGGTAGCGCATCTCGACGAGCATCTTTGCCAGATACAAGGACAGAAACCTTCCCGGTTGCTGATTCCCTTGTTGACCGGCGACTGCAACCGGAACGCTCTGGGAAAAGGGTTCAAACAGTCGCTTCCGCAGTAGCGCGTTTAAGCGGTCGCTGTTGTCTTCCATCAGCAATTGCGCGCCGCCATCGGTTTGCAAGCAGGTGACACGAATGGCGCGCAGTTCTTTGGGCGTATCAATAAAGCGCTGAACGAACCATTCCAGGAAGCGAGAGATGATAATGAAGAGGTCGCTCTTCAAGGCGTGAACGCTGGCTTGGCCGGTGACTGTAACCGCCTGCGGCGGGATGCGCTTATCAAACGAGGTCATATCTTCCCATACGGAATCCACCATGCTGTGCAGGTCTTCCTCGCTCGCTTGCTTCATCCGGTCATCTTCCCTTGAGGCGCTATTCTTACTAGCAAGTGATAAAAGCGTTCTTCCTGTGTCAATCAAATCTCCAACGAGGCTTCGTAGGCCTGTCCAATCGTTGTTCTGAAGCGCAGTTTCTTGCTCTTGCCCCAAATAAAGGCAGATTTGGGCAGTCTGTTCTAATATCTCTGCCTTCTTTGCCTCTTGCCATCTAGAGAAAATTGCTAATAAATTTTCCATTACAGCAATCTTAAAGTATCGGAGCAGAACGGTAGCTAATTGTTTTGTATCTTCTTCTAGGAGTCCTTCTCTCGGCGCTTCTTGGATTAGCCCAAGTGATATCTGAACCCCTTTCATTTTTGCTAACGAAAGAAAGGCTGCGCCATCGAGAGCTTTTAGAATTACGCTGTTATCTGCGGCTTTCTCATTCGAGGCCGTAGCCAATATATCCAGATCGAAAACAAAGGGCTGCTCTACGCTGCCTTTCGATACCGTCAAGGCTTGTAAGGTGTCGTAGTCGGCATGGGCTTCTTCCGGCAAACCGATGTTGTTATAACAACAGATTGTCCGGTTCTTTTCATCTGTGCAAAGGATGACGAAGGGAGCGCCTAACGTCATCTTGAAGCTCTCGGCCAAAATCCCTTTACAAAACTTCATCATAGCTTCGAACTGGCTGTGACTGGATTCCGCAATCTGTCGGATTCGCTCTATCATCGCCGGTTGCGCGATGCTCAACCGGCGTCGCAAGGCCAGCGCGCGGATCTGGCGAATGAGTTCATCATGGTTATTTGTGCGGTCTTCTTTTTGCATGTAATCGGCGACGTGCAGTTTGAGCGCCAATTTGTAGTAATCCACTTCCGTGTGAGCGGAAAAGATAAGAAACTCGGGCGGGTAGTTTGGGTTGGCATTACGGATTTCCAGTCCAATATCGGCTCCGGTCACATCCGGCTCATTGCGGTCTTCCAATCGCATATCCAGCACGCAAACATCTATTTGGTCGCGGCATTGATTGGCTTGGT
>CAYXVU010000031.1:0-38121 GCA_964468725.1 uncultured Clostridia bacterium | reverse complement strand
CATTTCTCGATAGGGTTGCTGGCGGGCGGCTTCGATCTGGCGTTTGATTCTTGCGCGTTCCAGTTCGAGGCTGGCAATTCGTCGTCGTCGTTCGATCTCTTCAGCGGTCAAAGCACGTTGCGCGCGCGCCTGCTTAGCCTCTGCCGCGCTGATTTGCTCTTCGACGCTTTTGCTCTCCCATCCTCTCGCCACGCCAGCATTATAGATCATCACCGAAGCGTCCGAAAAAGAGAGCGGCCAGTTATTTCGTTGTCAAACCCGCGCAAGCAGACACTGATCGGGCGCAGGGGAAGTGCCCGGCTGTCGGTAAGCCAATTCCTGTGCCATCGAGCCGGTCAGGCTGGCGACGCGAACTCATTGAGTTGGAAGATGCGTTTTCCCAGGCTGAGATGGCGCGTGGCTTCAAGATGTGCGGTTGTGGGATTGCGCAATCTCAAATTCGGAACATCTGACACCATCACCTTGCAAGGCGAGTATTGGCTAACCGAAACGCCGCCGGAGAGGGTATCGGCTAGTGGGAGACGCGCTGACTAAAAAACAAAGAGCGCCGGTCAGATGCTAAACCGACGCTCTTTACTTTTGCTGATAAGCTCCTGAGGTAGGATTCGAACCTACAACCCTCCGGTTACGCTTTCTCCCGAGCTTTCGCTCAGGTGCGGACTATCTCATCAACTCAGGCGAGTTGTCGGGCGCTCGCGGGAGTGTTATTGGTTGGGTTCCTCAACTCCTAGTCTCTGCACGTTCCTGCCTACACTGTTTTCACAAACCCTTCAGCAGGCTTCGCTCAGGGTTGCCATCTAGTTCGCACTAGAGAAGGATTCCCTGAATTCACCCGATTTTTCAACCACAGTCACCTGTGGAAGCTGCAAGATTCCCGCATGAAATTCTCTATGACAGTTGGCACATAAAAGAATGCACTTGTCTGTCTCTGCCTTCACCTTTTTCCAACTTCTTGCATATCCTTTACTGGAGATACCAAATTCTTTTTCCATTGGGTCGAGGTGATGGAACTCAAGCGCCTCTATACAGCGATCATAACCGCAAATCCGACAATGGCTGCCTTGGTAGGCAACGGCCATTCGGCGTACCGTTTCGCGCCTTTTTGAACTGCCTTTTTAAGGTACCCCTGGCGCTGCTTATATGTTCGCTTCTCTGCCATTTTGAAAGATCATGCTCAACTTACAGCCGGATGCTCTACCATTGAGCTACTCAGGATCGAAATTCCCTCTTGCGAAGGAATGCTTACGGTAGCAGAGCCCTTGAATGGGTGTCAACCTACCGAAATCCTGAATCAGGCCCAGCGGTTTTTGACCTCTTTTTGAGCCAGAGGCAGAGAGAATCTTTTTTTCAGACATTTTCTCGATTGGGCACAGCTAATGACGGAAAAAAATTTAGCTTTCTGCGCCCAGATAAATCTGAAATCCAGGTTTTTTTCCAAACTGCCTGTCATAATCGCCTTTTTCGCTTCATCATCTTTTTTTCCACTGGGCGTGACTCAGTGAATTTACACCTTGCAATCAACCTCTCATGTAAATACACTAGCCGCGAATAACGTCGCGGCCAACGTCGAACCACGACTTGAACAATGAGTTTGCCAAAGGGCAATCGCAGCTCGGTATGGATTCGACGTTTTGGCAAGATGTGTTTCGCTCACCACCACACAAAAAGAAATTCTTAATTTTATTGAGCTTTGAAAGAGTAATGTCGCTTTAACAAAAGCAAAAATGCCCATTTTCACGGGGCTTTATAAACAGCAAGTGCGACAGTCTTAACTCAAAGATCAATAAAAATCCCCAAAGCTGTCTGAGAGCAGCGTGGATTATACGAGTATTGTCCTGTCTGGCTTGGGATAGTTTCCCGATCACACTGCTTGCTCAAAGACCAAAACAGTAAAGTTAAGGAGGCGCACATGAGGAGATCAATGATTGCTGCTAGTGTTATCTTGTGTTTGGTGATGACGAGCGTTTCGTTTGCACAAAGCACGAATGCCAGTCTCGGCGGAACCGTATTGGACGCCGCCGGGGCGGTAGTGGAAGACGCGGTCGTCACCGCGAAAAACATCAGGACTGGCGTCATCCATGATACCAAGTCAAATGGACAAGGGGTCTACCTGTTTGTCAGCTTGCAACCCGGACTCTACGAGGTCACTGCGGAGAAGCCCGGTTTCAACCGATTTGTGTACAACGAAGTCTTGCTGGAGGTTGCCGCAAAGGCCAAACTCGATTTCCAGATGGAGACCGGAGGGGTAACGGAATCGGTGAGCGTCAGCGCCGGAAACCAAGCGACGTTGAACCGCGAGTCGACTTCGGTTACGGGCGTGATTAACGAACAGATGATTACTGACCTGCCGCTTCCCGCCCGCGACGCGCTCGGCTTGGTGCTGACGCAGGGCGGACTGCTCGGCGATAATTTCGGCGGCCAGAGAATCGGCGCTCTTAGTATCACCCGCGATGGCATCGATGTTATGGACCGACGAATCAATTCCGGCATCAACTCGACGGTGTTCAACAGCGTTGATCTGGTTCAGGAAGTTCGGGTCACGACATCTCCAGCCGACGCGGAGTTCGGGCGAGGATCGGCCTTTGTTCAACTCATCACGAGATCGGGAACCAACGAATTTCACGGCAGCCTGTTCGAGTCTCACCGGAATACAGCATTGAATGCTAATGAATGGGACAACAACCTGCGCGGCGACCCGCGCGATCAACTGATCCGCAATCAGTTCGGCGGACGAATCGGCGGCCCGATCCGCAAGAATAAGACGTTCTTTTTCTTTCTCTATGAAGGGCAACGCCAGCGTGCCAAAGGCGATGTGACGGCAACTGTGCTCACGCAGGCGGCGCGGCAAGGGGTCTTTCGCTTTTTCCCCGGCGCGCTCAATGGGAACGCGCTTGCGATTACGCCGACTGTTGATGCAAGCGGCAACCCGGTCAGACCTGCCACCGCAACTGGAAACCTCCAGTCCGCCAACCTTTTCGGACGTGACCCGAATCGAAGCGGCTTCGATCCGACCGGTCTGGTTCCGCAGTTTCTCGATCAGATGCCGCTGCCCAATAACTTTCGCGTCGGAGATGGACTCAATACAGCAGGCTTTACCTGGTCACGCCCTTCGACGGATGACTTTAACAATTACAACGTCCGCATAGATCACAACTTCAACGAGAATCATCGGCTCAACTACAGTTACTCGAATGAACGGAGCGAATCCTTGAACGGATTTCTAGCCCCGGCCTGGCCCAGCGTGCCTGGCGGAACCGTGAGTGGCGACAGTCGCTTCCACTCATTGCAATTCGTTTCCTCTTTTGGTCCCCGGATCGTGAATGAGTTTTATGCCGGAGCGCAACGTCCGCTCGTGCGCTTCTTCGCGCCCTGGGAACTCAATCCGGATATCTTTCCCACCACCGTCGGCGGCACGACTTTTGCGCCGGACTTTAATCTGGTGAGCGACCCCATCAATATCGGCAACGATCCGCAGGGTCGCATATCGCCTGTCTATATGTTTGGCGACAAGATCAGCTTCCTCAAGGGGCGGCACTCGTTTAAGGGAGGAGCGGAGGTTCGTTTCACCAGCACCAATGGCTTCAACTCATTCACTGTATTGCCGCGCGCGGTCTTTGGAACCGGCGGTGTCGGCGTGCAGCGCATCACCGGCAGCAATGGCATTCCTGGCATCGGACTGAACGGCGCCACGGCTCAAAACCTGCTGATCCTACTCAGCGGTTCTATATCTAGTGTCCAGCAGGCCTTCAACTCGGCGGGCGGCGCAGACCCGGACTTCATCGCGGGCGAAGGAAAACGCCGAACCTGGAAACAGAGAGAGTTCAGCCTGTTCTTTAAGGACGACTTCAAAGTCAAACCCAATCTCACGCTGAATCTCGGACTCCGTTACGAATTTTACGGCGTACCTTTCGAAGATCAGGGCAAAGCCGCCGGACTCAAGGGAGGTTCCGCCGGTATATTTGGTATTTCAGGCTCTGACGAAAGCACGTTGTTTCGGGCCGGGGCTGCCAATTCAGGGTCTCTTACGGATGTCGTGCTGGTCGGGCCGGGTTCTCCCAATGAATCTCAGAAACTCTACAACAACGACTGGAACAACTTTGCTCCCTCCATCGGCGTAAGCTGGGCGCTTCCCTGGTTTGGGCAGGACAAAACGGTTCTGCGCGCAGGCTATGGACTAGGCTATGAAAAGAATTCTCTCCGAATCGTTGATGTGGTGGCCGGAGATCAGCCGGGACTTCGCACTGTTAGGGTATTCACCCAGCCGACATACCTCAACCTTGCCGGAGTCAACCTCCCGCTTACTCCGTTAGGAGAGCCCCTCTCGACCATTCCTCTGACGGATCGAACCCAGACGGTACGCGCTTTCGACGCCAATCTGCGCACGCCCTACAGTCAGAACTGGAGCGTTTCGATCCAGCGTGATTTGGGATGGAGAGCGGTAGCCGAAGTCCGCTACGTGGGAAGTAAGGGGACGAAGCTGATTCGAGGAGCAAATTTCAATGAAGTAAATATCTTCGAGACCGGCATCCTGGATGCCTTTTTGATCACTCAGGCGGGCGGGGATGCGCCGCTTCTCGACCGGATATTCATGGGGTTGAATATCCCTGGTTTCGGGGTCGTCAACGGAACGACGAGGACGGGTTCGGGCGCTGTGCGGTTCTTCAGCACTACCTCAGCGATGCTTGCCAACAACAATGTCGGAGCCTTCGCCAGCTTCCTCAACTCAACGACGAGTTTCACAGGCGTTGCCGGTGGGCTTCTGCGCAGAGCCGGTCTGCCGGAAAATTTCATTGTGGTGAATCCGCAGTTTGCGGGAGCCAACCTCACGGGGAATTTCGCCAACTCGTCCTATCACTCGCTGCAACTCGACGTGACCAAGCGATTCACCAACGGGTTGCAATTCCAGAGCAATTACACATGGAGCAAGTCTCTGGGCGAGGAAGATGGCTCAGGTCAAGAGATGCTCGACAGCTATCGCACGGCCAGAGATCGAAGCTTCGAAAAAAGACGGCTGGGTTTCGATATCCGCCACGTCTTCCGCAGCAGTTGGACATACGAACTGCCCTTTGGCCCCAGACGCGCGTTCGTAAACGGCAACAACAAGATCATATCGAGGCTGGTAAGCAATTGGCAGATCGGCGGAATCTTTAACGCCTTCTCCGGCGACCCGCTCACGGTCGGCGCAGGAATCAGTTCGTTCAATCAGTTTACGGATAACACGGCCACGGTTGTCGGACCCTTTCCCTCGAACATAGGCCGAGTGGTGGTGACAGGCACTGGCGTCAGTTACTTCGGTAACCTCAGTCAGATCGTTGATCCGCAGGTTGCGAACCTGACGACCAATGGCGGCGTGCAAGGGAGAAGCGGACTTTTGGCCATCACTGATGCGAACGGGAAACTGCTGCTGGTCAATCCTTCTCCGGGTACGCTTGGGACGCTGGCGCCCGCCTATATCGAAGGTCCGGGATCGTTCCGGTTTGATGTGAATCTGGTCAAGAGAATCCGACTTATGGAAGGCAAGAACATCGAGTTGCGCGCTACGGCGCTCAACGTCCTCAATCACCCAATATGGAACAACCCTAATACGGACATCAACTCGACGAACTTCGGAGTCATTACCACAGCCGGTGGTAACCGGATCATGGTCTTAGATCTGCGCTTCAACTTCTGATCTCTCAATCTTTGCTCCTCATCTTCAGGAGGGGATGGGCGGCCACCAGTTGGCCGCCCATTTTTGTCCGCATCTACAGGATAAAATCGCTTTGTAGGCAATCTCGTGAAACCGTGGGGCGATGGAGACCAAGCAAGCCTTATAGGTGGCGGGTACAGATCGGATTGACTTGAGGTTGAGCAAATTTTCCGACCGCTGGCTGGAGCGCTGGGAGTTTCCGCCATGACTGAGCCGAACTATCTTTCTTTGCCATCGCCTTGCTTCCTGCGATAGGATTTCGCCCGAAACAGAATTCAAATCGAAATCGAGATCATAGCCCGAATATGAGAAATATCGTCGAATGTATCCCGAACTTCAGCGAGGGCCGAAGACCCGAAATCATTGATCAGATTATTGCCGCCCTCCAATCTGTTCCCCGAGTCGTCCTGCTGGACCGCGAATCCGATGCCGATCACAACCGCTCGGTCGTCACCTTTGTCGCGCCGCCTGAGCAAGTCGTTGACGCAGCCTTTGCCGCTGCCCAGACGGCTGCTACCTTGATTGACCTTAACCATCACAAAGGCGAGCACCCGCGCATGGGCGCGACCGATGTCATCCCCTTTGTGCCAATTTCCGGTGTTACAATGGACGAATGTGTCGCGCTGGCGCGGCAATTGGGCGAACGGATGTGGCGCGAACTTAGCATCCCCGTCTACCTCTACGAAAAGGCGGCGACGCGACTGGAGCGCGAAAACTTGGCGGCTCTGCGCAAAGGTCAATTTGAAACCATTCGTGACGAGATCGCTACCAACCCGGCGCGTCTGCCGGATTTCGGCGAAGCCCGCGTCCATCCGACTGCTGGCATTACCGCCGTCGGCGCGCGTCCGCCGTTGATCGCGTATAACGTCAATCTGGCGACCGCGAATCTCGAAGTCGCTAATAAAATCGCTCGCGCCGTGCGCCATCAAACCGGCGGCTTGCGCTATGTCAAAGCGCTCGGCTTCGAATTGAAAGATCGCGGCATCGTGCAGGTTTCCATGAACATGGTCAATTACGAAGGCACGCCGTTGTTTCGCGTCTTTGAGATGATCCAACGCGAAGCGGCGCGCTACGGTGTCGCAGTGATTGAATCAGAGATCGTCGGACTGGTGCCGCAACGCGCCCTTAACGCGGCTGCCGATTTCTATCTGCAACTCGAAAACTTCGGCGAAGAGCAGATCCTCGAATATCGCTTGCAAGCGGCATTGGCGGAAGCAGAGGGGGCGCAAAGGCGCGAAGGCGCAGAGGCGCACAGCCAACCCCCGACACCCGATAACCGGCAACCGGCGACCGATCTATCGGCTACCGTCGGCGAGTTTGCCGAGTTGGTCGCCGCCGATACGCCAGCGCCGGGAGGTGGCAGCGTCGCGGCCTACAGCGGAGTGTTGGCGGCCTCGCTCGGACGGATGGTCTGCCATCTTACGCTCGGCAAGAAGAAGTATGAGGCGGTTGCCGCCCGCGTCAAAGAGATCGAAGCCGAATTGACGCAACTCGGTGCGCGGCTCAAAGCCTTGATTGCCGAAGATGCGGCCAGCTTCGATGGTGTGCTGGCTGCTTATCGCTTGCCGAAAGAGAATGAAACCGAGAAGGCCGCGCGGGCGCGGGCAATTGAAGAAGCGGGACGCGGCGCGGTCAACGCACCTCTGGAAACGGCGAGACGGGTATTCGAAGTATTGAAGTTGTTGCATGAGGTCGCTAGTATCGGCAACGCGAATGCGTTTTCCGATGTGGCGGTCGGCAGTCAGCTTGCCGAGACAGCTATTCGCAGCGCCTATTACAACATCGGCGTGAATCTCTCGATGTTGCCCGCTGAGGAAACTGAACCCATTCGCCAGCAGGTCACCGATATCATAGACGAAGCGAAAACGCTGGCTAGCCAGATCGAAACGCAGATGTTGGCCAAAATGTGAGTCGGTGAAGCAACTGGTTCGGGAGTCCCGCCGGGTTATGGCTCCCATACCCTCTAGGCTGCCGATCCTTGATTACTCCGTTATGCCGAGTTCGTATAAAGACATTCAATTTCTGATCACTGACCGGGTCGCGCGCATCAACTTTGCGCGTCCGCCGCTCAATGTCTTCAACATTGCGATGTTGAAGGAGGTGGCGAGCGCCGTTAACCTGGTCAGCCAGATGTCAGATGTATGCGCCGTTGTGTTAGCTCCGGCAGCGCACACGCGGGCATTCTCGGCAGGCGTTTCTATCGAAGAGCATCGCCCGGAAACTGCCTTTCAGATGCTCGACGCCTTTCACTCGGTCTTTCGCATGTTCAACATTGTCTCGAAGCCGGTCATTGCGCTGGTCTCGGGCGTGGCGCTCGGCGGCGGCTGCGAATTGGCTGCCTTTGCCGACATCGTGATTGCCACGCAGACCGCTCGTTTCGGGCAGCCGGAAATCAAGATCGCGTCCTTTCCGCCGGTCGCCGCCGTTATCCTGCCAAGGGTGATCGGCGAAAAGAAGGCGCGCGAGATGGTGCTCACGGGCGAACTGGTCAGCGCCCTCGAAGCGCATAAACTCGGATTGGTCAATCATGTCGTTGAGGATGGAGCAATCGAAGAGAAGGCCGAGCAGATTCTCGCCGTCTTGCGCCAAATCAGCGTTCCGGCGCTAGAGTTGGCGCGGCGCGCGATGGTCGAAACCAGCGGACTGCCTTTTGACGAAGCGTTAAAACGCTCGGAAGACATCTATCTCAATCAACTGATGTCGTGTAAAGACCCTGCGGAAGGCATCGAAGCCTTCGTTGCCAAACGTCCGCCAAGATGGAAACACCGATAGGTGGCCGGAGGCCGGGACTGAGGAGAGATAAAGAAGAGAGGGTAAGAGAAAGTTGCCGAGCCTCGGTTATCCGTGACCGAAAATGTTATGCCGATCCCGACCGCAATAACCAAGACGGATGCACAAGAGATAACCGTCACGTGGGATGATGGCCATGTGAGCATCTTTCCGACCCGCTATCTGCGCAGCGAGTGTATGTGCGCACGCTGCGTCAGCGAAGTCACCGGCTTGCGCATTCTCGACCCGAAGACGCTTGCTGATGATTTGACCGTCGTCAGCGCGCAACACGTAGGCCGTTACGGCGTGAAGTTTGTCTTCAGCGACCGCCATGACGATGGCATCTACACCTGGGAGCGGT
This sequence comes from uncultured Clostridia bacterium, assembly GCA_964468725.1. GTDB lineage: Bacteria > Acidobacteriota > Blastocatellia > UBA7656 > UBA7656 > CAYXVU01. The sequence continues at coordinate 29,302 of CAYXVU010000031.1, read as the reverse complement.
TGCGCGACCTTTGTTTGTGCGAAGGGTGCGCCGCCAAACGAGCACCTAAGAAGTGAATGAGCGATTGACCAGCAGGGTGACGCCTGGAAAAACCTGTGAGAGGAGATTCTGCATGAAACTGCGTTCCGTTTTCGTTCTCTTGTTGACGATGGCAGCTCTGACTTTTCCGGCTTCGTCGCAAGGATCCGACTTGAAGAAAAAAGAGGAGGCCGTCTCGACCATTGACAAGCATAAAGCCGAACTCATCAAGTTGAGCGATCAAATCTGGGCGTTTGCCGAAACGGCACTGCGCGAAACGCGTTCGGCAAAAGTGCTGGCCGATTACGCCGAAAGACAAGGCTTCAAAGTCGAACGCGGCGTTGCCGGAATGCCCACTGCCTTCACTGCGACTTACGGGCAGGGTCGCCCGGTCATCGCCATACTCGGCGAATACGACGCGCTGCCCGGCATCTCGCAAAAAGTTTCAACCGTCAAAGAACCCTTTGCAGCAGGCGCAGCCGGGCACGGATGCGGCCATAACCTGTTCGGTGCAGCCAGCCTCGGTGCGGCCATCGCCATCAAAGAGTTGATCGCCGCAGGCAAACTGAAAGGCACGATTCGCTTTTACGGCACGCCCGCCGAAGAAGCCGTCGGCGGCAAAGTCTATATGGCGCGCGCCGGGCAATTCAAAGATGTGGATGTCTGTTTGGCGTGGCATCCGGCGGACGAAATTCGCGCCGATACGCAAAGCACGCAAGCCATCGTTGATTTCATCGTCGAATTCAAAGGCAAATCCGCACATGCCGCATTCGACCCATGGAACGGACGAAGCGCTGTTGATGCGCTCGAACTCCTCACTCATGGGATCAACTTGATGCGCGAGCATGTGAAGCCTTCGGTGCGTATTCATTACACCATTCAAAACGGCGGCGATGTGCCCAATGTCGTGCCCGAATACGCCAAGCTCTGGTGTTGGGTGCGCGATTCGAAACGCACGGGCGTCGAAGAGGTGCTGGCGCGGATTCGCAAAATGGTTGACGGCGCAGCCCAGATGGTCGGCGTCGAAGGCAAACTGACCATCCAAGCGGGCGATTACGAAATGTTGGTGAATATGGAAGGCGCGAAATTACTGCAATCGAATCTGACTTGGTTGGGAGCTATCCAATACACCAGCGAAGAGCAGGAATTCGCGCGCGCAATTCAACGTGCGACCGGTGTTGAAGAGCGCGGCGCGAACGGCATGGTCAAACCGATGGAAGATCCGAGACCCGATCCACCCGGCGGTTCGACCGATGTTGCCGATGTTAGTTGGAATGTGCCGACTCTGCACCTGTCGGTTACGACGGCTCCGGAAGGCGCTCCTTGGCACGCCTGGCCTGTAGTCGCTTGTGGCGGCATGTCAATCGGGCATAAGGGGTTGGCCTATGCTGCTAAAGCTCTCGCCTCAACCATGGTGGATTTATTTGACGATGCAAAAGTGCGCGATGCCATCCAAGCCGAGTTCAAAGAGAAGACCAAAGGGCAAGTCTATAAGCCCTACATCCCAGACGGGCCGCCGCCCATTCCGCGCGACGGGCAGCAGTAGCGATTGAGCGACAGTCCGCCAGTCGTTTCGGTTGTGAAGGATGGCGATGACGGTTTTTTCGAAGGCAATTTACCAGCAGGCGTGACGCCAAAAGATCGCCCCAGGTCGCCCGTGCTACAGAGTCAGGCCGTTCACAACCCGGAATAGAAGGCGGAGGAGACGGACTTTCACGGCTACAGCCAATTGATCCGTGACGATCCATCTCTTCCGTGTCCGCTCCCCTTCATTCCAGCCTGATGATGGCCTGCCGCTCTAGCTAAGCCCTTCAGCTACCGCGCGACTTTACCGGAGATCACAAACATGCGCCCGGAGCGAAAGCCTTTGATATTGCTCCATGTCGAAGTCAATAAGAAATCAATCACCCCGTCGCCATTGACATCGCCGATGCCGGTTGCATCAAAGCCGAAGGTTTCGCCTGGTACGCGACAGGTAATGGTGCGCAATACGCTGCCGTCTTTGCCCGAGTAGAGATAGACCTTGCCGCCTGACTGGGCGGCACTGGAATGTTGCCACGCGCCGATCAGCAAGTCAGCAAAGCCATCATGGTTGACATCGCCGACATCGGCTGAGCCGATGCCGAAGCCATCGCCTGCCGATTCGCCGGTGAAGTTGTACAGTCGCTTTCCGTCTGCGCCGGAATGAATGTAGACACGACCCGTCGAGGGGCCTTTTGCCGAATTGGAAAAATCGGAAGCATACACATCTGGAATCTTATCGCCGTTCACATCCCCAACGACCGAGGTAAACATTGCACCCAGCGCCGCGCCGGTATCGTCCGCTTCGATGACGAATTTCGGCTGCTTCTTCAGTCCGTCATAGACATAGACGCGGCCACGATTATTGGCGCCTGCGCCAGCAGCGCCAACCAGGAGAAGCGCCTGGCGCTTGCCTTTGAGGACGACACTGCCTGCCACAATGCTGCCGAAGGCATCGCCTGCCTTTTCGCCGTCGAGGGTCAACAGCAGGGAACCATCTTTGCCGGAAAAGACGAAGGCGCGCCCTGCGCCCTGTCCCGCCGCATTGTTGGTTGATGCGCCGACAATCACCTCGGCATGTCCGTCGTGGTTCCAATCTCCGATACCGGATGCGCTGCCGCCGAAGCCGTCATTGCCGTCCGGTGAACTGAGGGTAAGTAATACCTTGCCGTCTTTCCCCGAATAGACATAGGCTTTGCTTGATCCCGGCGCACCCGCGATGACATCGGCAATGCCATCGGCGTTGACGTCGCCCGCCCCTTCGAGACCCATGCCGAGACTTTCGCGTCCCTGTCCCGTTGCCGTCCAAAGCAGTTTGCCAGTCTTGCCGGAATAGAGATAAATCCGTCCGGGGCCTGCCGGTTGGCCGTTTGCGCCATAGGTAGGAGCCGAAGTCACCGCGTCTTTAACCTTATCGCCATCAACATCGGGGATGCTGCGCGCAATCCAACTAAACTGATCGCCTTTGGCTTCGCCGACCCATTCGTGAATGATCTGTACGGGTTCGACAAAGGGATTAGCGAAATCTGCCGCGCGAAAGGTCACCGTTTCAAAACGCGGGTCACTTTGCAGTTTTTGCAGGTCTTTGTCGGTACGCGCCAAATCCATATCGAACGCGCCGCTGGCTTTAACCTGACTGAGCAACTGAAGGGCTTCGTCTCGGTTGCCCTTTGCCGCATAGGCGGCAGCGGCGTTGAACTGAGCTTGTAACCGTGCCGGACGCGGCTGCGCGATCTTCAAATAGATGGCAATCGCTTTGTCCAATTCGCCCTTTTGTCGGTAGGCATTGCCGAGCAACAATCGCCCCATCAACGCTGACGGGTTGCGCTGATAGAAATCTTCCAGGGTCTTGATGACCCCGTCAAAATCATTGGCCTGAAACAAGGACTGCGCTTTACGAACTTCTTCCGGCAGAGCCCCCGGTTGTTGCGCCGTTGCGGGCTCCGTTTGCGCCATCAGTAACAAGGCAAGAAAAAGTAGAGTGATAAGTCCGTAATCCATTCGAATTCGTTTTACGTTTCTCATTCATTGATCTCCTTGATTTTCGGAAAGATGGGTCAAGTGCTTGCCCGCGAACGCTCAGCCCTGCCAGCAGCGTTCAGTTCTGTTCTGGTCGGGAACTCGAAGGGGAGTGCGAATTCCACCGATTGCCGAGTCCAACATACTTGACGATTCTTCAATGATTACCTCTTGATGATGTAATGGAAGTCTCATGAAGCTTTGATCGGGCAAGAAGTTATCAATAGCAGATTGCGAATCGAATTATCCTGAATTTATCGCTTAAAAATTATTAAGAATTCTAAGGACAATGGGAATATTGGCTGAAATGGCAGATTGGATGGAGCAGGCGCTGTCAGGCCACTCTCTCGGTGAAGAGGGAGGTATCGAAGAATAGGAACGGCTATGGGGAGCGACCGGCCATCTTTGAGAATGTGAGAGTCGGCCTCTGGCCTTCATCGGTCGAAGAGTCCTCTCCGGTTGGCACCCTTCAAGGCTCTTGGCACTGAGGTTTCCTTGACCGCAAAGAGGTGATGTTGACCCCGAATAATCAACATTCCATTCGAAATTGCCGGAGACGCCATCATCACTTCGCCGACCAAATTGCGCGATAGTAATTCGTAACTGGCGCCCGCTTTGACGACGAAGACATCGCCATCTTCGCTGGCAAAATAGAGTTTGCCATCCGCCGCGACAGGCGACGCGCTAAAAGCTCCGCCGTCGCCAAGCCGCGCACGATAACCCGACTCGCCGGTCTTGGCGTTGAATTGCGTCAGGATGCCGTTGTCCGTACAGACGTACAGAAAATCGCCATAGACGATAGGGGTGATGATATGAGGTTTAATGATCGGGCTGCGCCATGCGATGGTAGCATTGGCAGCCTCGGCTTCGGGTTTGATCTCGCCGGTTGCACCGGCGCGTAGCGCGTAAAAGGTGCGCCGCACATGCGAACTGCCGCCGCCTAAAAAATAGAGCCCATGAGCGACGATGGGAGTGGGGATTTTCACATCTATGCCATCGGCCATGCGCCATAGCTCTTTGCCGGTCAGCGGGTCGTAGGCGCGATAGAATTTCGTTCCGCTGGTGACCAGTTCGACTCGCCCATTCGCTTCATAGATGAGCGGCGTGCTCCATGAACTGTCTTCGCCGCGCGGCGTCTGCCACATCCGCTTGCCGGTTCGCAAATCGAAAGCGGAGAGAAATGATTGACTCTGCGCGTCGCATTGCACGATGGCCAGATGTTTATAAATGATCGGCGAGCTGCCGAATCCCCAATGCGACTGCGGGTCGGGCGTCCACCCGCCATCGAGCAGTCCGAGGTCTTGTTGCCATAAAAGTTTGCCCTCAACCGTGAAGCCATACAGCCCTTCCGAGCCGAAAGAGATGATCAAGTATTTGCCATCGGTTGCCGGGGTCGGGTTTGCGTGACTGGCTTTGACGTGGCGTTTGACCTTCGGAATCGCTTCGTGAACCGTCTTTTCCCATAGAATGCGACCCGTGCTCTTACTCAGACAATAGACGCGCCATGTGTGTTTCGAGGTGTCGGCTGCCGAAGCGGCAGTCTCCGTCAGTCCGTGAACGAAAGGCGACTCCGCCGCGCTACTGATGGCCGTTGTGACGAATACACGGTCACCCCAGATGATGGGGCTGGAATGGCCGAGTCCCGGAATGGCCGTCTTCCAGAGGATATTGCTGGCCTCTGCGGCATTCCAGACAACCGGTGGATTCGTGCCGTCAGCCACACCCGATGCCGACGCGCCGCGAAATGAAGGCCAATTCTGCGCTTGTGCCGAAAGCGCGAAACAGAGAGAGAGAATCAATACGACGATGGATTTCATCATAGAGGTTATTACAACTCACTTCTCGGTTGGTTTAGGCGGCGTAAAGATCCCCGCATCTACTTTGCCATTCAGCGTGACAGATGCAATCGTGTAGGAGAGTTGCGGGTCGGCTTGACCATTGAAGGTGCCGCTCGTTTTGAAGGGCAAGGTCACGCCGTCAACTGTGCGAAAGTCGGCAAAGGTCAAGACGATTTCGCCAAACTCACCGCTGCCTGCATTGCGGTCGGTGAATGTCAGGCTCAACACTTGACCCGTTGTTGCCGCAATGCCGACGCGCACCTTGACATGATCGAAGGTGACGAAGATCTGTTCGACGGACGCATCTCCGACCGAACCGCTGCCTGCCGCGACGGCTTTGAAATTCGCCTGTTTGTGCAAGCGGAGGATGTCGAGCGGGTTGCGCAGGAGTTGCCTTTGGAGATCGAGACGATGCGCCGTTGTCATCATTCGCATATTACTTCTGTTGTCGCGGGAAAAGTGACTGAACGAAGCGGCTGGCGAAATCACATCGGTCACGGTTCCGAAGGAGCGTATTTGTTGGCGGCGAAACTGATCGGGGTAGACTTTGGTGATTGTTGTTTTAATCTCCTGCGTGCCCTGCTGAGAGAGAGCAACCGCCAGCCCCGTATCTTGATAGCTGACGAGGGCATCCAACTTTGCCACGCCGCCAGTGGCTGCGACCGCTTTCGCAATCCACTCCTGCCCTCTCTTAATCGCTTCGGGAGCGGCGGAGAGCGGCGGCTCGGCAGGCTCTAAAAACTTCTCTGGCGTGGCATCGAAGCGCTGCTTGCAAGCGTTGCTGCCGAAAATGTAGATGCGCTCTTTATAAACGCTAAAAGTGTCGGGATTGCCGCCGACCTGCGCCCCCATTCGCGCGCAGGTCGCGCCAAGTTGAATCTCATACCGTTCCGGATTGCGCTCGAAAGTCGCCTTGGTTTCGGCAGTCGAGAAGAGATATTGGAACGGGCCGCGCGTCACCGCCAAATCGGTTTTGCCTAACACCTCTTTGCCCTGCGTCAGCAAGACCGGGTCAAGCCCTTCAAGCGGAATCACTGGCGCTTCATTTTGTGCGGTTTGCGCCGAGGCGTTGACTTGATAGCTCAAGATCAGCAAGCCGCAGCAGAAGATGAGCGCAAGCACTCCCGAAATCAAGATTCCAATCCCATTTTTGTTTATCATTTTGTTTCCCCCTTCTTCGTGCGAAAGAAAGATTATTTCAGTTTGAGCGCCATCACATCTTTTCGGTCGCGCAGGTAGAGCCGATTGCCAACCAACGTCGGCGCCGTCCACGCTTGACTGGAAAGCAAGGCGACCTTCGCATGAATCTTTAGCCCTTCGGCAGCGGGCGTTGCAAGGATGAGATGACCGTCTTCATCCACCATGATGAACTTGCCATCGGCCAAGATGAAGGAGGCTTTGCTGACATTGCGATCTCGCCACCGCACCTCGCCGGTCTTCACATTGACCGCCGTAAAAGGCGTCGGGCCGAAATCACCCGTCGAACCGTAAATGTAGTCGCCGACCCGTATGCAGTTGGTGAAATGCACACGCATGCGGCGATGAAACCACACCTCTTCGGCGGTCGTGCGGTTGCCGGTTTTCGTCAGCCGCAGCACCCGGCTGCCGCCACCATAAGCCGAAGTGCAAAAGAGAAGATTGTCTTCGCCCCACACCGGCAGGCTGATATTGAGGCCGAAATCGGTCTTGTGCGGAAAACTCCACAACAGGTCACCGTTGTCGGGGTCTATGCCAACGATTTCATCAAACATAAAGGCTACGAGTTGTTGCTCACCCGCAACTCGAATGAGCAGCGGCGAAGAGGGCGAATTCTGAAAATCGTGCTTTTTCCAGATCACCGCGCCGGTTCGTTTATTGAAGGCTATCAACGCATTGCCTTTGCCTCCGACCATCATGATGACGCTGTTTTTATAAGCGAGCGGGCTACAGGAATAGCCGCGCACTCGAACCGTACCGTGATACTCGTTAATCAGATCGTGTGACCAGACCTTCTTGCCGGTTGCTTTGTTGAGACAAGTGAGGATTCCGGTTGCGCCCGCCGCAAAGAGATAATTGCCCGCGACCGTTGGCGTTGCGCGCGGGCCGGGGCCTTGTTCAAGAATATACTCTTTACTAAACGGCGCATCGTAGGCGAATTCCCAAAGTGTGCGCCCGTTGGCAGGGCTCAGAGCGATGATGACTTCTTGCTCGCCTCGGCGGTATAACGTAAAGAGTCTGTCAGCATCTGTAACGATGGCTGAATAGCCATCCCCGAGCGCGCGCGTCCATAGACGGTGTGGACCGTCCGTCGGCCATGCCGTTGGCAAATCTTTGACCGGGGATTGGAAATTGCGGTCGGGGCCGCCCCACTGTGGCCATTGCCCGGCTTGCGCACCAATGGCAGGCTGCCAAACCATTAGCCAAAGGAAAAAGAAAGAAACGCTTCGCTGCCGCATCGTTTGATTCGACTCCCAACAAGGGAAAGATGTCGCCGGTCGGGTTTGACAAGCGACATCTGCCATACGAGCTGCACATCACTTCTGATTTGCCGGATTCACTTTTTCTTCGCCTTTATTGGTGGTTGCCGCGCGAGATGCAGTTGGCTGGCTGCGAACGATTTTGAGCGCCAGCCTCAGTTGTTTATCCGTCTCGACAGATTGTAGGCTCACCGAGCCATTCCATACCACGCCGCGTTTATCGGTGAACTTCCAGGCGCTACCCGTCGCGCTCGGTCTGGCACGATCTAGCCTCGACCAGTTGTCGTTAGCTGCCAGATGGTTGTTGATTGCTTTCAAGATGTCAGCAGGGGAGCTTGCCCCTTCGACTTGCCATTGGATCTCCCAGTTGTCGGCTCCGCCTTGCGTATGAATGAGGCGTAAGCTCACCCCCGCAGGAACCTCGAATCGGTAGCCGCGCGGGAAGGTGTCGAACAATTGCATATCGGCAAAACTGCCGCGCGCATACTTCGAATCCGGCTGCCAGTTGTATTCCATGTTGAGCGCCACGAGTTGCGCGCGAGCTTTGCCATTAATCTTGCTGATGACGTAGAGCGAGCCGTCAATGCCGGATGATATTCCGGCTGTGGTGATGATTTTTCCGTTGTCGACGTAGCGTTGGTCATAGACAACCTTGGTTTTCGGCGCGACCGCATTGAAGCCGTCAAGGAAACGGTAAAACGTAGTTGCCGAAAGCCCATCGAGCAAGCCCGTCTTTGCCAAAATAAAGGCCCCGTTGCAGACCGACAGAACATGTTCCGCGCCCGCGGCCTGCTCTTGAATCCACTTGATGATCTCTGCATCGTTTTGCGTCTCCGTGACGCCGCCGCCGGGAATCACCAATACGTTGGGCTGTGGACAACTTTTCAGATCGTAGTTCGGCGTGACACGCATGCCCATTGCCGTAGTTATGGGAGCCGTTGTCTTGGCCACCGTAAAGGTGTCAAACCCGGCTTGTCCGAAGACTTCATATGGCCCTGAATAGTCAATGATCTGCACGCCCTCAAAGATCAAGATGGCGGCGCGCCGCCGCGCCGCTGTATGCGTATGCGACCGGGCAGCCGCTCCCCCTTTTTCCGCTAACTCCATTGCACAAGCCGTACAGAACCCTGCTTTATCGTAGACCCTCTCATCTGCGCCGCACCCGCAGGGCGGGCAAACATACGCCTTCTTCGCCTCCTCTTGCTCGAAGAAAGCGGTAGCTGAAAAGACGGAGAGCGGCAGCAAAAGGGCAAGAATTACCATCAGAAAAAGCTTTGCTCTGTTCACCATTTGACTCCTCTCAACCCGGTCGTGAAATCGGCAATCTCCCCTGCTTGCCGATGCGCTCAAGAACTCCTCGGCTATTTCTCCTAGATTATCTACAGGAGCATTCTATTATGGTCTTTTGTAGACTGTCAAGAGGAAGGAGAGGAAGCAGGCAGAGGGCTTGGCAGACGGATAATCGGGGAGCCTGTAGAGCTAATTGGCAAGAGGGGTAGAGACTCGGAAGGTGGCCGCAACCGAGACTTTTGACAGAATTATCGTATGCAAGATATAGTCTGGTTTCGTGATGGATGCGCGCGTTTTAGTGCTGAACGCATCCTTCGAGCCTATCAACGTCTGCACGGCGCGGCGTGCCGTCGTCCTCATCCTGAAAGGGGTTGCGCGCGCGGAAGAGAGTTCTTCCCGATGGCTGCACTCGGCGCGATTTTCTATGCCGATGCCCTCGGTGATTCGCCTCCTTGAATATATCCACATTCCGTTTGAGCGCAAAAGCCTGTCGCGCAAAAACATTCTCTTGCGCGACCACAATACCTGCCAATATTGCCACCGTATCTTCCCGCCGCAAGAGCTGACGCTCGATCATATTCTGCCGCGTTCGCGGGGCGGCGATTCGAGCTGGGACAATCTGGTCGCCTGTTGTCGGGCCTGCAATAATCGCAAAAGCGACCGCACGCCGGAGCAAGCCGGCATGCAATTGCTGCGGCGACCGCAATCCTACAACTTGCATGTAAACCGGCAAATCATTCGTTATTTAGGTCGCGCCGATGAGGCATGGAGAAAGTACCTCTTTTACTGAGCGGGCTGCTGGCAGATGACGATCCGGGCGCAAACGGGCAGGGCAGTCGGCCTGCAAAGATTTCATAACCTGACAATAGCCTTGAGATAAAAACTTTATCTTGTTACTCTAGCTGTAAGCATAAGAGTTTATGAGAGAAGTTATCCGTAAGACTGGCTAGAGGGGATGCTGTTATTAGCCGATTTGCGGATTTGCAAATTCAGGATTGCGAGCAGTTGAAAGAAGGTATACCGAGTCGCTGTATGTTTGCCGGTACAGTAGCTTGGTGTCTATTGTTTATAACTCTTTTCTGCTCGATATTAGATTCAGGCAACGGCAATCGGAGGGGAAATGAATGGAAAGGAGAGTTGCACAGGAGAATCTGGTTGACGTCATTGATGGCGGCCAGTTTCTCGTGGCAGAGGAGATTATTTCTGAGCGCCGAACCGATGATCCGATGGAGATGGTCGTGCGGTCAGAAGTCGAAATTTACTTTCATCGGCTTGCCGGTGCGTCCTCTTTGCTTGAACAAGTGGCTCCCAAGGTCACCAGCCTTGAGGTTGCTGCCCGATTTTCTCAAGCGAAAGGCAAATGGGCGTTTGCTTCAGGTAATTCTGCGGAAGCACAAACGCAGCTGCAAACCGCTTATCACCTGTTTTTATTTCAGAAGGATGCTTTTGGAATCAGTCAGTCCCTGCTCGAGTTGGCACGATTGGCGCGCAGTCATGGCAATCTCGAAGAGGCCGATGAGAAGCTGGGCCGCGCGCAAGAGAGCATCAAGGGTCGCAGTACGAAGAAAGCCGAATTTTTGCGTGGACAGATCGTTGTCGAACAGGCTGCAGTCGCTCTTGACAAGGGAGAGATTGAGAAGGCCGCCGGGTTATACGGAGATGCCGCCACGATATTGAAGGGCGTCGAACGCGGCAGGTTCTACGGACAGGCGCTCGTCGGTCAGGCCGATATCAAATGCGCAATGGGCGAGTTTCAAGACTCCCTCGACATTTACAAAGAAGCCAACACCGTCTTTGAGAGATACGATATCAATCAAGATGTCGGCAGAGGCTATTTGAAACTTGCCGAGGCCCTGATGCGCTTGAAGCGTTTCGAACGCGCCGAACGATTGGCCGAAGAGGTCAAAGAGATGTGGAAGACGCAGCCCGCCGGAGAGAGTTTGGCGTTGGCGATGCTGACCCACATCGCGTTGCAGAAGAACGAGATTGACGAAGCTGGCTCTCGCGCTACCGCAGCCCTCGAGTTGGCCAACCAAAGCGGAGCGTCGGAGGCGCTTGCCACCGCACGCATGACAGTTGGATTAGTTGAACTTGCTCGACACGAATTCAAGAGCGCGAGCGAGTACCTCCAACAAGCCGCAGAAGCAGCACGATCTGTTAATGGGCTGTCGTTAAGTAAGCGGCTGGAACTGGAAGCCACCGTCTATCTCGCGGAAGCCTATCACAGCTTTGATACGCGTGCCGGTCGAGCGGAACTCGCACGTGCTGGCGACCTGCTCAATACGGTCGAAGATGCTTGGCTCGGTGATGAATACAATCGGGTGTCGGCGAAGTATGAAGAGCAGATCATTCTCACCGATGACAACCGCTTGGTCTTTGATGGCAACCAACTACCACGCTGGCAAGAAGCGAAGCGCACCTTAGAAGGGTTTTTGTTGCGCAATGCTCTGCGGCAAACCAGTGGGAGCCTGACCCGGGCGGCGCGCAAATTGGGGGTGTCAAAGGTTCACGTTCACAACCTCAAGAAGAAGCACGGAGAGTAAGCTTTCGATTCATCCGTCAAGCGATTCGCCATTTTTCGCTCACTAGCGGTCTGGAGAGACAAGCCAATTGATTGATCTCTTCAGACCGCCTCATCCGCTCTCTTCTACGTACCCGCCATCTTCCTGAGAACCCAACCGAATGATGGCAGAACGCAGTCTTCGATGTGCTTGCAATTGCCGCGTATACTCCGCTTCATCTGCTCCCGCTTTGGCGCGTATGATGTGAATTGCCGCACTCTTTTCTGCAGCCGTCCAGCCTTGCAGGTTCGGAATCAAAGCCCACACCAATGACAGGTTCACAAACGCCTGAGTTTCGCTTTGACTCAAGTCTGTTGCCTGCAAGCCGAGTGCTTGTCCGATCTTTGTCATAGAGGCAGCGCGCATTGCTTGCTCATCGCCATCAAATTGTGTGGCCATACGCCGTTGTACCGCCAGCCCCAGATTGCGAATGTGAAAGCTGTCCCAATCGCCCCGCCCCGCGCCCTGATGTTCATACAAGGCATTCTTTTCGGCAAGCCGACGTAGCACGCGTGCCGACGAGCGATAAGTTGAACGGGTAGCCAATCGCTTCTCTTCGCGTTCGACGAGAGCAAGCAAGTCGGCGCGCGTCGGACGAAAGCCGAGTTTGCGGTAAAACCAGAAAGCTCCCGACTCAATCGCTTCATCGTTGTGATGGCCAAGTTGATAAGGGTCTATCGAAAAGCAGGTTGCCCCGGCGATTTGGTGGAGCAGTTTAAGAGCCTTCGCATAGACCCACGCCGACTCGCCTTCGCGGAATGTGTAGAATGTGTTGAAGCCCACTTCCATGCGGTCGAACAGGGTTAGCCCTTCGATGTAATTGATGGGCACGCCGTTTTTGAGCGTAAACCCGGCGTGATAGGCGCGCAGCGGCAATCGTCTATCCGGCGGCAACCCCCAAAAGAATAGTTCGACGCCGCGCCCGACCGTCGCGCGCACGACCTGACGGTTGCCGCCATAGGTGATGCCGTACAACTCACGGTAGCGCACGCCAACAGTTGTGCGGCACCGATCAATGATCTTCTCTCCTTCTCGTTCGGAGAGCAATTGCAACGAAATGGGCGACGCATCGAGTTCGCGCTCGAGGGAGACTTCGCTGCGACGAATCAACGGTGCGGTATGACAAAAGATTTTGCGAGGGGCGCTAATGTTGCGTGTGCGCGAAGCGGGCGTGTCATCGAGTTGCCAACGGATGGGCAATTCAAGCAAGTCGTAGGTTTCGATCTTCTCTCTTTCGGTAATGGGCAGCCGCTCGAATTGCCGAATGAGCCAGACGAGGTCACGCTGCTTTCCTTTTGCAGCTTCCAACCATTGCCGCAAGGGGATGTTAGCTTCAACGAGCGTGTCTTCGTAGAGCAGCGGCACGACGCGCGGCAGCGCCAATCCGAGCCGTGCGGGCTTATCATATTTCGCCCAATCAATGCTGACCTGTTGCGGAAAGAGTTTCACCAAACGTCGCGCAAGGCCATAACTAAACTGGCCGGAGAGAGTTGTCCGAGCAATGCCAGAATATTCGATGTAATCGAAGGCGATCATCTCTGCGCCCGCCGCGCGCAGTCGTTCGACACGCTCACCGAAGGTCGAAAACAAGTCATCAACTTGCCGTAATAGGTCGTAACTGTGCGGGTGGGCGCGCAAGAAGAGTAACGCTTCGTGAAAGCGAATCAGCCTTTCGGCATCGAGGAAGTTCTTGCGACCGATCTGCGCGAGCAGCTTACTGACCTGCGCGCCGCTGTCGGGTGTGAACTCCCGTTTTGCCCGTTCCAATTCGGTCAACAGTTGTTCCAGTGATGGCATAAGAGACGTTGACGGACTCTGCCGTCCAATCTGCTGCTTCTGTTACCGCAAAGGGGCGGCATAGCGCAGAAGCTGCTGTTGGCGCGGCGCGGATTATAACAGGTAGCGGCGGCGCACCATTTCGAGCGCCGCTGTCGAAGCTCGCCAGCGAATCAAGTGGCGGTCGCCCGGTAAGATCAAGCGTCGGTTGGTCGTATCCACATCATCCGACAAGCCGATGTAAACTGTACCCACAGGCGTTGCGGTGGTGCCGCCGCCCGGACCGGCAACTCCCGTGACGCTGACGCCAATGGTCGCGCCGGTGCGCTCTTTGATGCCGCGTGCCATGGCTTCGGCAACCGCGCCGCTCACCGCTCCGTGCTGCGCTAATAACTCTGCGGCTATGCCAAGCAACTGTTGCTTCATGGCATCGGTATAGCTGACGACGCTGCCAACAAAATACTCGCTCGCGCCGGGAATCTGTGTGATGCGCTCGGCGACCAACCCGCCGGTGCAACTTTCAGCCGTCGCAATCGTGTATTGCTTCACGGCGAGCCGATTGCCGATGACCTCTTCGAGCCTCTCGCCTCTTGTCGAAAAGAGGTAATCGCCCAACTCTTCTTCCAGCTTGTCAGTCAACTCATCAACGACCTCTTGCGCGCGGTCAAGGCTCTCGGATGCCGCTGTCAGATGAATCTCAATCTCCGAATCGGTAAACAGAATCGTAGTACTCACATTCGGATACGCTTTGTAGATCGGCGCGGCCTTCGCATCGAGTGCCGACTCGCCCAACCCGGTTACTTTCAGCAATCGTTTGGCGATGCGCGTGCCGCGCGAGAGCGCCTCTAAATCCGCCAGCACGTAATCGTTGAACATGGGTTGATTTTCACGCGGCGGGCCGGGCAGCAAAACGATCAACTTGGAGTTGTGCTCAATCTCGATGCCGGGCGCTGTGCCGTGGGGGTTGGGCAACACCTTTGCGCCTTGTGGAATGAGCGCTTGCCGTTCGTTGTTCGGCGTCATTTTATAGCCGCGACTTTCGAACCGCTCACGAATCTCCGTCAGCACCTCGTAATCCAAAACGAGTTGGCGACCCGTCGCGCGTGCGAAGACTTTGCGCGTCACATCATCTTCGGTCGGCCCCAACCCACCAGTCGAGATGATGATATCCGAACGTCGCAACGCATCTTGAATGGTCTCTTCGAGCCGCGCTTCATCATCGCCAACAATCGTTTTGATCTGCACTTCGATGCCGATGGCATTGAGCCGTTCGGTCAGCCACAGCGAATTGGTATCGCTTCGATACGGCGTCAATAGCTCCGAGCCGATGGCAATGATTTCTGCTTTCAGCATGACGGTTTCTCGCTCTCCTTTGGGTTAGCGGTACAGCCCGCGTTCGTAGATATAGCGTTCGACAGCCGGAGGAACGAGGCCGACAATTGGCAAGCCCGCGCGCACGCGCCTGCGAACTTCGGTCGCCGACCGTTCGCCCAGATCATCGGGCGTATCAAGAAACAAGACGCGATCTGCAAACGTCGGAATGGCGCGGGCGATCAGTTGCTCAACGGCAGTTCGCCCTGCTTTGCCGCGACCGGCGACGATGAGGCGACTGTGGGTGAGAAAAAACGCCAACGCTTCAACCCGAGTGGCAAAGTGACGATGATATTTCGCTGTGTAGTGATTTCCCAAATCCAGTGCCCGCTCGAATGTATCGAAGCCGATGATGAAGTGCAAATCGGTTTGCGCCGCCAAATGCGGTTCAATCGCTTCGACCATATCCACAAAGAACGCGTGCGACGTGACGGCAACTGATATGCGCGTCTCGTCAGCGGTTGTCAGTTCGACCATCGCTATGCGCTCTTCGAGGGTCGTCTCGTAGCGCACTTTGTCCGCATTCGCCGCGCCCGCAAGGGCAAGAATTTCATCCAGTGCATACTGTGTTGCCGCCCGTTTCATCAACTCGCAGTGGGCAACGGTCGTCGGATTGAAAGACGAAGCGAAGACGCCCAGCCGCTGTCCGCAGGTTGCGGCGCGCCGAACGAATGCGAGGCACGGCGTCGGGCTGGCGCCAACGCGCTCGATCAGTTGAGTCAACGTTTCGCCGCTCGTCATAGTAGGTGAAAGGTAATGGCGACCGTGATGACAACGCCCGCATAGATACCCGCCAGCACATCGTCAGCCATCACGCCGTAGCCCGATCTCCAATGTTCGAGTTTGCGAATCGGGTATGGTTTGACAATATCAAAAGCGCGAAACAGCGCAAAAGCTATGAGGGTTCCGATGACTGATGGCGCAAAAGCGAGCGGCGTGAGCGCAATCAGTTGCCCGCTCACTTCATCAATCACAATCTGGCTGGGGTCTTCGATGCCACATAGCTCACAGGTGCGCCGCGCTGCCCACACGCCAGCCAGCAAAATGATGAGGTTGAGCGCGGCCAGCACGAGCAGATGGGTCTGCGGCGCGTGTCGCAGTCCTGCACTGGTCAGGGCGAAGATCAAAACCGCTTCGAGGGCGCCGAAGGTTCCGGGCGCAACCGGCAAAAGCCCTGCGCCTGCGCCCGTTGCCACGACATAGGCAATGCGATCTGCAAAGGTGAGAGCCGTCTTTTTGAGGGGCGCAGCGCGATTCATGGGAAAGTTGCAGGCTGAAGGTTGAGGTTTGAAGGCGATTACGGCTGCCGGTATGAGCCTTCAAACTTCAACTTTCAACTTGGGATTACAGGATGTGACCGATGAGGTCATAGTCGGCGACCTCGGTGATTTCGACGGTGACGAAATCGCCTGGGCGAATATCACGATCTTCGGGAAGGTCATTGATTAACACCGCGCCGTCAATCTCAGGCGCTTGCGATTCCACACGACCTTCGAGCAGCAAATCGGTCTGCTTCGATTTGCCTTCGAGCAAAACGGCTACGCGCTGACCGATGTAGGCGCGATTTTTACGCTGCGCGATGCGACGCTGCTCTTTCATCAAGCGGCGCTCGCGTTGTCTGGCGACTTTGTGCTCCACCTTTTGATCGAGGTCGTAAGCGACGGAATGCTCTTCGTCCGAATAGGTGAACACGCCGACGTTATCGAATTCGATGCGACGCACAAAATCGAACAGTTCTTCAAAGTCTGCGTCGGTTTCGCCGGGGAAGCCCGTGATGAAGGTTGTCCGCAACGCGACGTTGGGTATGCGCGCGCGAATGCGTTCGAATAAGCGCTCGTAAGAATCACGTCCGCCACCGCGCCGCATCTGCGCCAACACGTTGCGGCTGACGTGTTGCAGCGGAATATCAAAGTAGTTGCAGATGTTCGGGCGTTCAGCGACAACGCGCAACAATTCATCGGAGATGTTTGTCGGATAGCAATACAGAAAGCGCACCCACTCGACGCCTTTGATGTCGGCGATGGCATCGAGCAGTCGCGCCAGTCCATCTTTGAGGGCAAGATCAGTGCCGTAGTTGACGGTGTCTTGCGAGATCAAGACGATCTCTTTGACGCCTTGCGCGGCGAGGACTTCAACCTCCCGGAGAATGGATTCGGGCGAGCGGCTGCGAAAAGAGCCGCGCAGTTTCGGGATGATACAAAAGGCGCAGGTGTGGTCGCAGCCTTCGGCGATCTTCACATAAGAGGTATAGGGCGCGGTGGCGCGCAGACGCGGCGTAGTTTCGTCATAGAGAAAGAGTTCCGGCGCGCTGGCTCCGTCGCTGTAGATGGGGAGGCTTTTGCGCCCGTTGCCGATGATGGCGGCGATGTCGGCCAGTTCGTTGACGCCGATGCAGGCGTCAATTTCAGGAATCTCGCGTTGCAGTTCATCTTTGTATCGCTCGACTAGACAGCCTGCGACGATCAACTTTTTCAGGTTGCCGCGCTGTTTGAATTCGGCCATCTCGATGATCGTTTCGACAGACTCCTGTCGCGCCGAATCAATAAAGCCGCAGGTATTGACGACCAGCACATCCGCAGCACTCGAATCATTGGTCAGTTCAAACCCTTGTTGCGCGAGCAGCCCCATCATCACCTCACTGTCAACCAGATTTTTTGGGCACCCGAGACTCACCATTCCAACTTTCTTCATTCGCCAAACTCCTCTTGCCAACCGCTATGTCGGCGAATTGCCGACGGTTGTAACCGAGCATCTTAAACGATTGATTGAGGTTTTGCTAGGCAGGAGTTTGCGCGGCTCACGGCGCTTGGTAGCTGGTGCGGCTGGCGCGCACGATGGCGCCGGGGCGTTTGACCTCGACGCGAATCTGATGTTGGCGTTTGTCGCGGCGGCTGCTTTCCGGCGGGTAGTAGGCGAGGGTGTAACTGGCGCGAATCTCTTCTGCAATGGCTTTGAAGACCGGCGAAAAATCTTTCGTGTCGGCGGAGAAATCTTTGCCGCCCGTGAGCGGCACAAGGCGTGATACATCGAGCAACGTCATGATGCGGCGACCAGAGCTATCGCCGGTCGCATAGGAGGGCAAGGTGATCGAGTAGACGGTGATTTCGGCGTCATTGGCGCGCTGGATCATAAAGGGTTTGTCTGAGCCGGTCGGTTTAATGACCAGCTTTTCATTGCGAATATCCGCGCCCAGATCGTCAATTCTATCGGTGCTGATGCCGTCGCTGACGACCAGAATCACGCGTCGCAACCGACGTCCGCTGCGAAAGCGCGGCGCTCGCTTGAGCGCGGCGATGGCGTGGTCGATGGCTCCGAAGAGCCGCGACGAGCCGCCGACTTGGCCGAGTTTGTTGAAGGCTTGTTGAATGCGTTTCGGATCATTGGTGAAGTCTTGCACGACGCGAATTTCATGATTGAACGCGATAACCGAAAAGACCGACTCCGGGCGCACCAGTTTCATGAAGCTCTCGGTGGCTTCGCGCTGCTTGACGATCTCTTCGGGAGTGATGCTGCCGGAGATGTCGAGAGCAAAAACGACGGCGAGCGGGCGGGTCAAGGCGGCCTCTTCACTGGCTTCGAAGAAATCGATTTTTTGCGGCTGTTCGTCTTCGTAGAGGGTGAAGTCTTCGGTTTTGAGGTTGCGAATGAAGTTGCCGTCTTTATCAGTGACAGCAAGATCAACGACCACCAGATCGGTATTGAGTTTGATGACTTGATCGTCCCTTTGTGCCAGCGTCGGGGCAACCAGCAGAATCGCAAGCAGCAAGGTGAAGAGTGCGGGAATGGGGTTGCCAATTTTGAACATCAACGCCATCTCAGGTTATCGGTTTTCATCAATCTTGGTTGAAATGGGAACACTGCGACACGGCGATGTCGGCAATCGGCTGCTGAGCGTTCCGATAGGCGATACGAATTGGCCGGAACCATCCGTTCCATAAAACTGCTGTCTGCAACTGCTTTCCCCGCCTCGATGTGAGAGCCGGTGAGAGCGCGGTTACGAACGTCTCCGTTGCGACGTATCCGGCCACAGACCGCTCTCTTTTTTACGGTTGACCTCTTCCCATGCTTGATTGGCATCTTCGCGCCATTCATCCAGTCCGCCTTCGGGCGATAGATAACCGAGGAAGTTCGGAAACTCGTCAACCAACACAACGTCTTTGCCTTCGGAGACGAGGCCAATGACTTTCGGGCGCTCGGCGCGATTCTGAATCTCGCCAACCAATGCCCACCCCACGAGCGGGTCTGCCCAGGGTTCGCCCGTCTCCTCATCGAAGTAAACGGCCAGATGTCCCGAAGTCGGGATGAGTTGGCGAATCTCTCGATCCTTCGAAGCCTCGTCCATGCCGACATCTTGCGCTGCCATGCCTCTTCCTCCTTCTGTCAGAGTGATGATGTGAATGCCTTGAGCATAGCGCAAAGTCGAGCCAGTTGACAGCCGTTTTGCAGCGCAAAGCGCCGACTCCTTTGTGGAAGATCGGCGCTCGATTTTGCGCTTTTATGATGCCGGATCAATGCCGCGGGCGCATCAAGCTATTAGCGCAGCAAGCCGTCAACGATTGCCGCGACTTCGTTAATAAAATCGGCGTCGGGGTTGAACCCGCCAATCGGTTGCCCGTGCAGTTGCCCCTGTTTATTGAGCGTCACCAGCGTCGGCAGTTGTTTGCCGCCGAAGCGTTTGAATGCTGATTGTCCTTGGTCGCGCAAAATGCCAACCGCACCCGCCGCGCCGCAGGGCGCTTTGATCTTTTCGTTGCTGGCCTCATTTGCGGAATTGATGCTGACCCAATAAACCAGCACGTCTTTTCCTTGATAGCGTTCGGCCAGCGATTGCAGCGCCTTCAGCCCGTCGCGGCACTGCGGGTCTTGTACGCCGCTAAAGAGGAGGACGACGACTTTGCCACGCAGACTGGAAAGCGATACCGCCTGACCGGTCGGCGATAGAAAGGTGAGGTCGGACTGTGCCGGACTCGTAGTTGATAGCCCAACGAACAAACCGACTGCCAGCGCCGATAGCAGCAAGGTGCGAAGCGGATGAGTGTACTCTCTTTTCATCTTAATTTTGCCCTTTTTTAGCACGGTCTTTTGATGCAGCAGCGCGCGCAAACGTTCGTTAGCTTTCCGGCGCATCTGGCAGTACAGCGGCGACCGGCTCGCGCGCCCAAAACACCAAGTCTGTTGGTGCAGGTTCTGCCCCACCGGCTCGCAGTAACGCGGCAATCTGTCCGCGATGATACCAAGAATGTCCGAAGAGTTGGGTCAAAATATCTTCGATACGGTTGCGGAAACGGTCGCCTTCCATGCTGGTGTACTCAAAGACTTGCGCCACCTCCGCATCGTCCAGCCCCTCAAGGTAGCCTGTCCATTCGGCGTGCATCTCTTCTGTCATCTGGGTCAGGGTTTCGAGCGGCACAGCTTGCGGAAAGAGGTCGCGCGGCGCTTGTTCGCGTATGCCCAAACGATAGAGCCATAGACGACGCGCAGCGACAATATGAGCGAATAAATCAATGGCCTTTTGGAAATCGGCGCGACGGTCATCAGGGATAGCCTGTAACGAGGCGAGTGTTTTGCGATGAGCGTCTTGTTCA
Source organism: uncultured Clostridia bacterium (assembly GCA_964468725.1). Lineage (GTDB taxonomy): Bacteria > Acidobacteriota > Blastocatellia > UBA7656 > UBA7656 > CAYXVU01. The sequence goes on along the minus strand of CAYXVU010000031.1, from coordinate 8,867 downwards.
TAAACGAACCAACGACGATAACGATCTGTAAGCGTATGCGACATATTCTCCTTACCCGCGTTTGAAAATTTCGGTTGCCCGGTCTTTCCTTGCCCTTGATCTTACCCTTTTCATTCGCGGGCGGGCAATCCGGCGGCCTGACATCCCGGCGATGCAATTCGTATAATGCCGTCGAAGAGGAGCGCATGATTGCAGCGATTTTACTGGCGGCGGGCGAATCGAAACGCATGGGGGCGTTCAAGCAACTGCTGCCGATTGCGGGAAAGACCTTCATCGAACAGTGCGCCGATACGCTCTTAGCTTCGCGGGTTGATGAGGTGATCGTGGTCACTGGGCATCGCGGCGCAGAGGTACAAGGCCAACTTCGCAATCGCCCGGTGAAGTTTGCCCACAATGCCGACTACCGCAAAGGGATGAGCGGTTCGATTCAATGCGGGCTGGCGGCGGTCAGCGCATCGGCGCAAGCCGTCTTGCTGGCGCTCGGCGATCAACCGCTTGTGCAACCGGACACCATCAATCGGTTACTAGCCGTCTATCGCCAGACGCGCGCCTGTATCGTTGCGCCGGTGTACAGAGGAAAACGCGGCCACCCGATCATTTTAGATATGGGGTTGCGTGAAGAGATTCTGCAACTCGACGCCGATCAGGGATTGAAGCAGGTGGTACACGCGCACCTCGCTCAAATTCAGCACGTGATGGTTGACAGCGAAGCGGTGTTGGTAGATTTCGACCTGCCCGAAGAGTATGCGCGACTCTCGCAATCGTAGACCCGCAAGCCGTCCGGTGCCGCATTCATTTGCGGCTGCTCAGTAGCCGACCGATGAGCAGTAAGGCAATCGCGCCGAGAATCGAAAATAGATAGCTCGCTTGAAAATAGCCTTTCGGTCGACCGGTCAGTTCGTGACCGATGTAGCCGCCGAGCAGACTGCCGCCGATGCCCAGAAGCGCGGTCATCAAACAACCCATATTATTGCGACCCGGCGTCAAAAATCGCGCCACCGCGCCGACAATCAGACCGAATACGAGCCAACCAATGATGGTGCTAATCTGCATGTTCATCTCCTCAAGCGATGATCTCCGCCTGCGAAGATAGTAGTGAGCGGTTCGCAGACGTGTCAACGCACAAGCCGATTGTGCTATCATGCGGCTGATTCCGTTTGGCATTCAGGAAAGGAGAAACCGGACGTATGAAAGAGTGGTTTGTGCTACGCCGTGCGAACGGCGATCTTTTCTCGGAAGAGATAGGCGGAAAGGTTCGCATTCCCGTCTGGTCGAGCGCGGAGGCGGTGCAGCGATTCAAAGTTCACAATCCGGAATTGCTGATCTTTCTGCCGACCCGATTGACAGCGGCGCTCGCGCAAAAGAGCAAGAGCCGGTTCGGAGCGGATGCGAACCTCGAATTTTTCCTGCTCTCTGACGAAACCCCGGCGGCTGAACTCGATGAGGGAACCACGATGAATGCCGCAGAGATGTTTGCGGAGAGTCAAGCAGCGTGACGGGTGCGCCTACGGTGCCCGCAGATTTTATCGGAGGAGGGTTTATGGCGCTTGTACCGACGGTTGTAGAGACGACGGCCCGAGGCGAACGACACTACGATATCTATTCCCGCCTGCTCAAAGAGAACATCCTATTTATCGGCACCCCGATCAGCAGCGCAGTGGCCAATCTTATCGTTGCCGAGTTGCTGTTTCTGGAATCCGAAGACCCGGATCGCGACATCTCGATTTACATCAATTGCCCCGGCGGTTCGATCACCGCCGGGCTGGCGATCTATGACACGATGCGGTTTATTAAGCCGGATGTCTCGACCATCTGCATCGGCGATGCCTCTTCGATGGCGGCAGTTCTTTTAGCCGCCGGAAGCAAAGGCAAACGCTTTTCGCTGCCTCATTCGCGCATTCTCATTCATCAACCCTCCGTCGAAGGCATCGGCGGACAGGCGACCGATGTGCGCATTCACGCCGAAGAGATGCTCAGAATGCGGCGACGGTTGACGGAGATCCTCGCCGAAGAGACCGGGCAGACGTTCGAGAAAATAGACCATGACATCGAACGCGATTTCATCTTGAACCCTGTGCAAGCGGTCGAATACGGAATCATCGATAATGTCTTGTACTCGCGCGATCAGGATAGCGTGAAAGACTTGCAGGTTGGAGCATCTTCATAATGGCAAAAACCAAACGGATATTTGTTGAACGACTCACCAGCGATAGCCCTTTTCGACGCACCAGCGGCCCGCTCTGGCAACCCGCTGTGGATGTCTATCGCTGCCCCGAAGGCTGGAAAATCAAGTTCGATCTGGCGGGCGTCGTGCCGGATGATTTGCAAATTTTGATCGTCAACGATCAACTCGTGGTGCGCGGGGTGCGCCGCGATTCGCTGATGCGCGAAGGCTGGAGCTATCATCAATTGGAGATTACCTACAGCCGCTTTGAGCGCATTTTGAAACTGCCTTGCGATTTGTCGCGCGCCGAAATTCGCAGCGAATGCAGCAACGGTTGGGTCATGCTGCACATTGACTTGAAAGGCGAAGACCCGTGTGCCGAATGAAGCCGCCCGCCCTCGTCCGTGCATCGTTTGACCTTCATCGTGCATCGGCTTTCTAGCAGGAATAAGAGAATGGAAGAGCAAAATAGAGTGGAACAGCAAACCGAAACTGCGGCGACGGAAGAACGCAAGACCGTAGAGATTCCGATCCTGCCGCTCCGAAATACGGTCATCTTTCCTTCCGGCATTTCACCGCTGGCCGTCGGTCGCCCGCTGTCGTTGGGCGCTGCGGAAGCGGCATTGTCAACTGAAGAGAAACTGCTCGGCGTCGTCGCCCAACGCGAAGACAACGACACCGAGCCTAGTCCGAGCAATCTCTACCCGATTGGCACTCTTGTCGTCATCAACCGCATGATGCGCTCGCCCGGCCCCGAAGCCATGTTGCATCTGATCGTGCAGGGGCAGGAGCGGTTTCGCATCGTCGGATTCACCGAACAGATGCCCTACCTGCGCGCCCGCGTCGAGATTTTGCCCGAACCGACACGCGAAGAGTCTTCTGAAGTTGAAGCCTTGCGCCGCAATATCAGCGCCCTGATTCAAAAGGCTCTCAATCTATTGCCCAATGTGCCGAATGAGATTCGCCAGATCATTTTGTCAGCCGAAGATTCCGTGCGTCTCGCTTACTTTCTGGCTTCGGTGCTGGAATTGGAGGTGACGCAAGAGCAAGCCTTGCTCGAAGCCAATACTGAAAGCGAGTTGCTGCGCCTGATGCATGCCTACTTGGCGCACGAAGTCGAAGTCCTCGATATTCGCAACAAGATCGCCAATCAAGCGCAAGAAGAACTCGGCAAAACGCAACGCGATTACATTCTGCGCGAGCAGATGAAGCAGATTCAGAAAGAGCTGGGAGAGACCGAACCCGAACAGGCCGAAGCGGCGCTCTTGCGCGAGCGCCTCGAAAAAGCCGCCCTGCCCGAAGAGGTTCGCAAAGAGGCCGAGCGCGAGTTGCGTAGGCTAGAACGCTTGCCCTCCGCCGCGCCCGATTACAACGTCATTCGCACCTATTTGGAATGGATTCTCGAACTGCCCTGGCAGGTGTCCACCGAAGACAGTCTGGATTTGAACGTTGCGCAGGTGGTTTTGGATGAAGATCACTACGATCTGGAAGACATCAAAGCGCGCATCCTTGAACATCTGGCCGTCTACAAACTCAACCCGCAAACCAAAGCGCCAATCCTCTGTTTCGTCGGCCCGCCCGGCGTCGGCAAAACCAGCCTCGGCCAATCCATCGCCCGCGCTATGGGGCGCAAGTTCGACCGCATGTCGTTGGGCGGCATGCGCGATGAGGCGGAACTGCGCGGCCATCGGCGCACCTACATCGGCGCGCTGCCCGGTCGCATCATTCAGTCGCTCCGGCGTTCAGGGGTCAATAACCCTGTGCTGATGCTGGATGAAGTGGACAAACTTGGCATGGACTTTCGCGGCGACCCGGCATCGGCGTTGTTAGAGATTCTCGACCCGGCGCAGAACTTTTCCTTCCGCGATCACTATCTCGATTTGCCCTTCGATCTCTCGAAGGTCTTCTTCATCGCTACGGCGAATTCGCTCAGCCCCATTCCGCCCGCTTTGCGCGACCGCATGGAAGTGATTCGCCTGTCCGGCTACAGCGAAGAAGAGAAGTTGCACATCGCGCGCCGCTACCTTGCCCCGCGACAGATCAAAGAAGCGGGACTCGGTGAAGAACAGATTCAAATTCCCGATGAAACCATGCAAGCGGTCATCAGCCGCTACACCCGTGAAGCGGGAGTTCGCCAACTGGAACGCACGATTGGCCGGTTGGCGCGCAAAGTCGCCCTCAAAGTTGCACAGGGCAAGGGCGAAACCTTTCTCATCAAGCCCGAAGATTTGGAAGACTATCTCGGCCATGAATTCTTCTTTCAAGAGACGGCGAGGCAGACCCTGCCGCCGGGCGTTGCTACCGGACTGGCGGTGACCGATATGGGCGGCGAAGTTCTGTTCATCGAAGCGACGTTGCTGCCCGGAGCAAAGGGGTTGACGCTGACCGGACAACTCGGCAACGTGATGCAAGAGTCGGCGAAAGCCGCGCAGAGTTATTTGTGGGCGCATGGGGCGGAGATGGGGTTTGAAACGCGGAAGGTGTTCGAAGAAAGCGGCCTTCATATTCACGTTCCGGCAGGCGCAACCCCGAAAGACGGCCCGTCGGCGGGCGTTGCCATCGTTTCGGCGCTCGCTTCGCTGGCTTCGGGGCGAGCGGTTAGAAGCGATACGGCGATGACCGGCGAAATCACCTTGAGCGGATTGGTCATGCCGATTGGCGGCGTGAAGGGCAAAGTCTTAGCCGCGCGGCGCGCCGGTATCAAACGGGTGATCTTGCCGAAACGCAACGAGCCGGATCTGAAAGATGTGCCGGAAGAATCGCGCGGCAATTTGCAAGTCATCTTCGTCGAGACGGTTGATGAGTTGTTGAAAAACACATTGGAGCCGAAGAGCGATGGCAAAACCATCGCCGACGCCGATGGGCAGAGCGCAGACAAAATGAACCCTGTTCCCCCTGCGAGCGACACGGATGCAACAAGCGATGAAGCGCGAGCCTAAAGGGATCGAATGGCCTTCGGTTTTCTTCGCAGCCGACTGAAGGGAGGGCAGATCGGGCAGAGATGAAGCGGAAGGTTTGGATCGTCGCCCTCGATTCACTTGTGACCGGTAAGCCTTGAGCCGCTCTCAATCCTGAAAAGAAGGGAAGGGAGCAAGTTTTTGACTTGCTCCCTTTTGTTGCCTTTCAACCCCAAGAGAGTTCGTGCGCCGCTTGGTTGCGCGGCGTGATGATTTTGCGGGACACATCTACGCTCCATTCCGCCGTCTGCGAACCTTCGGGTTCAGTGAAGCAGAATCGAACAATCACCTCATGGGTTTCGCCTGCGGGTTTCTCGGCTTGCCAGCCGACCACTGTCACTCCTTGCTCGCGGCTGCGGCGATAGTAGACGGTGGTGTAAAGGAATTGCTGAACTGTGAAGTTCTCTTTGCGGGATTTGCTTTCGCGCACGAGGCGAATGGCTTTTTCGGTTTCCGATGCGCGTCGCTCTTTGACGATGACGGCTCCGTCAACGACGATGATGCAGACACAGAGCAGAAGAAAGACAAGCTTCGGCCAATTATTCAAAATCTTTTGCATAGCGGGAACTCGGAAATTTTGCCGCACAACGTGGGCACGCTTCTTCGACAGCTTCGCGCGACACGCTGAAGCCGCAGGCCGTGCAGGTCTTTTGATTGATACGTTTTTCGATCCACGAATAGGCGATCAAGACCGCGCCGCCAATGATAATGGTTAGCAGAAGCTCTACTCTCATGGTTGCCTCTCAACCGGCGACAAGTGGCGATAACCGACAACGGCGAATGGTGAAGATAAAAGGCTGGATGGAGAAGACCTCTTCGCCATGATTTTTACCGCTCCGTGTTCATCCTTCCGCCTATCCGGTCGCCCGTCATTCGCCACTCTGCTTTAGCCCCAGGGCTTCTTCTTGAACGGCACCTTGATACCGCCGGGAAGCTTCGATTCATTCAGAACTCTGCGAACGTCGGGCGGCAGATAGTTTTCGATGCGCGTTGAGACTCCAGCTTCTGAAAGGATCAAGACGGCGGCCTTCAAGGTTGGGTCATACTCGCGCGCGTCGCTTTCATAACCAAGCCCCGCTTTCTTATGCTCTTCGCCCTCTTTGCCGCCGAGTTGTTCGCCCTTTTGTGTATAGAGGGTCGCCAGCGCCAGATTATTTGCCGCCATCTCATCTGAATCTTCTGTCTCGCTGCGATAGCCCGACGCCACTTGATACTGACTGATGGCTTTGTCATTTTCGCCCATCGCGTGATAGCAGTAAGCCAGTTCGCGCTGTGCTTCGTAATAATCGGGGCGCAGCTCCGTCGCCTTCTTCAACTGCGGCACTGCCTGCGGATACTGCTTCATCAAGCGATAGGTATAGCCGACGCCGAAGAATGATTCCGCATCCTCAGGCGCAACCGTCGAGGCACGCACGAAAGCCGCAAGGGCTTTGGCCTGCTCCTTCTCCTCCAGCAAGTAGGCGTAGCCCAAGGCAATATGTGCGGCGGCCAGATTGGCATCCTTTTGCGCCGCCATCTCGGCGCTTTTCAACGCCTCTTTCTTCGCATCTTTCTGTTTGAGAGCTTTATCGGGTCGCGGATTGATCGAAGCGTCTGCGCTGCTATCCTTTTCATCAATGCCTGCCCATACACTCAAGGCGCGTGAACGCGCCGCCAACACCGCTGCGTTATCGGCAAACTTCTGCGCTGCCGTCGTCATCACGTCCACTGCATCACGCACGCGCCCATTTTTTAAATACGCGTGGGCGAGGCGTTCGTGTGCAGCGGCGAAACCCGCATCCGTGCGGATGACCTGTTCATACATGGCAATCGCCTGCGGCCATAGCTGCTGCTGCTCAAAGGCAATAGCCTTTTCATAATTCGGATTCGCCGCCGCCGGTTTTAAGGTCAGAGTAATCTCTTGTTGATAACCTGCGAGCAGATTGATTTTGACTTCCACCGCCTGATAGCCCGCCATCTCGGCGCGCACCGTGTAAGAGTTGGGTTGCAACTGTTTCTGCACGGGGCCGCGACCGAGCGATTCATTATTAACGGAAACGGCTGCGCCTTCCGGCACAGTGGTAATCATGATTTCGCCTGAGTTGGGCGGCGCGGGCACATTTTCTGCGACCGGACTGACGCGCACGACTAGCATCGGGCCACGCACCTCGGTGGCAATCATGGTAGGCGTCTGTTCGACCGAGTACTTCGAGCGCGCAGCGAACTCCGCCGTCCACTTCTTCACATTCTCTTTCAAATATCCGGCAAGCTGACCGGCTTCGACGCGACCATCCGGGCGATTGGCCAACTCCTGAATGCCGCGCAGGATGTAGTAGGTGAAGACGCCGTGTTTGAGCGAGGGGTCTTCGTAGGCGCGTTCGCCGATTTGGCAAGAGTAGAAGACAATGCTGGTCGGGGGTTCGGCTTGCGCCGGTTGCGTGCCGGTCGGCGTAATCCGCAGGCCGCGCGCCATCACATCGGTCATCGGATTGCCTTTGATGCCGCGACCGGGAAACGGGTCTTCGCGGCAGGCATCAACGAAGATGGTGAACTGCGAGGCTTTGAGCGCCGAAAGCTTGCGCGCCAACTCTTCGAGATCAAGGCCGGTCTGTTCGAGCGTCTCTTTGGTCTGAGCATTGACATCCACCGGCAGGAAAAAGCTTTTCGCCTGCGCGCCCAATCCGCGCGCGATGCCGTGACCGGCCAGAAAGATGATGATTTGGTGATTCGTTTGCACCCGCGCGGCCAGTTGCTCGATTGCTGCAAGGATATTCTGTTTGGTCGCTTTCGCTTCTGTCGCGCCGTAATCGGTGAGCAGGCGAACATGATCGTCCATAAATCCGGCGGACGAAGTGAGCGTCTCTTTGAGGGCGCGAGCGTCATCACGGGCGAACCGCAAGTCTTGTATCTCGCCGGGATAATCGCTGATGCCGACCAGCAGCGCCCATTGATTGCCATCTTTGGCGGGCGCGGTTCCGGGCTGCGGCGCGGGTTGTTGCACAGCGGGTTGATTCATTGGCGTAGTGGGTTGCGAGTTGGTCGGCGCCGGGTTGGTTTTGGCTTTCGGTTGTTGCGCCTGAAGCGGCAGCCCTAACGAAAATGAGAGTGCGAAAATGAATATGAATCGAACGGATGCACGTAGAAATATCATGATGGTCCTCCTGAGAATCTTTGATGAGGAGACGGTTTGCAGGGCTACAGAGATAATGATAGGCCGTATCGGACTGTGGGTTGGCACTGTACCTCTACTTCTGCTCACGCTCAATCATTAAACTACAATCCGGCCATTTGCGCTATAGTTGCCCATTCGGTTGCGCTGACCGGCATCACGGAGAGTCTCGGCAACCGAACCAGAGCAAACCCGGCGAATTCGCTTCGCTCTTTGATCTCAGCAAGAAGAATCGGGCGACGGGCGCGGCGTTTCGCTTTGATGTTGAGGGCGACAATTTTATCGCTTGCGGCTTGCGGGTCGGGGTAGGGGTTGCTCGTCGCTTCGGCCAGTCCGACAATCGCTTTCTCTGTGCCGGTGTGATAGATGATGAGGGCATCGCCCTTTTTAATCTGGCGCATGTGTTGGAGCGCGAGGTTGTTGGTCACGCCGTCCCACACGGTCTTCCCGTCGCGTTCCAAATCGTCGTAGCTATACTCTTCGGGGTCGGATTTCAGCAGCCAATACTTTTTCATGGCAACGTAACGGATTTTATTTATGGCCGGTTAGTATCGCGCCAGTTCGACGATGCCAGTGAAGATGTCTTCGACTTGCGGCA